>JABCPQ020000010.1 GCA_013333035.2 Clostridiales bacterium
AAGACCAGAACTTTTAACATTTTCCTTAGCCCATTCAATCATTCCTTTAGAACTATCAATATGAGTAACTTCAGCACCAGCAGACAAACAAGCAACACTCGCACATCCAGTATACGCAAACAAATTAAGAACTTTTATTTTTCTACCTGTTCTAGCCCTTTCATTTTTTATCTTTTCAATCATAAAATCCCAATTAGCAGCTTGTTCAGGAAAAATACCTGTATGCTTAAATCCCATTGGTTTAACATTAAAAGTTAAATTTTTATATTTTACACTCCACTGTTTAGGAACAACTTTTTTATAATTCCATGCTCCACCACCAGATGAACTTCTTTCGTAAATAGCAAATGTTTCATTCCAAAGCTTTTTAAAACTCCTATCTTTCCAAACAATTTGTGGATCAGGTCTAGTTAAGACAACATTTCCCCATCTCTCAAGCTTCATACCATCAGCCATATCTAAAATTTCATAATCTTTCCAATCTCTTGCGATATTCATTATAATTCCTCTTTCAATCTATATGCTAAATCCTCATAAATGCCATTAACATCCATAAGTTCCTCAATTGAAGCCTCTTTGATTTTACTAACACTGCCAAATTTCTTCAAAAGAGCCACTTTTTTAATTTCACCAATTCCATCAATATCATCTAAAGATGACTTTTTCATTGATTGATCTCTTAAAAATTTATGATAACCAATTGCAGTATCATGAACAGTATCTTGAAACGCAGTAATCAAATTAAATAATTGTTCCGAAACTTCAAACTCATTCCTATCTTCATCAATTAACGCCCTCGTTTGATGTTTATCATTTTTTACCATACCAAAAACTGCAATATCAAGTTTTTGCCCTATCTCTCTTTCAACACTTTCAATAGCAAGTTTAATAGCTCTAATCTGCGTAATTCCACCATCTGCTAGTATCAAATCAGGTAATCTACCAAACCCCTTATCCATAGAATACTTATTTTTTACTTCTTCACTCAAATCATTTCTATTACTCAAATTAATTGAATGACGCAGTCTTCTAACAACTGTTTCCATCATTGATTTAGGATCATCCTGACCATAAACAGTTTTAATTCTAAATTTCCTAGACAAATTCTTTTTAATAACACCATCCATCATTACACACATTGCAGAAACCATATATTGTCCAGAAATATTTGAAATATCATAAGCCTCAATCTTCCTTGGCAAAGTATCAAGTGAAAGACATTGCTTAAGTTCAAGAACTAAGTTTTTATTTGCTTTTTCCTTATTATCCAATGTAATTCTTGCATTACTTTCAGCCATTTCAACTAACTTAGCTTTCTCACCTTTTTGTGGAACCTTAATAACAACTTTTCTACCAGCCATGTTAGTAAGCCAAACTTCAATACTTTCCCTATCTTCAAAATCATTTCTAATCATAATTTTATTAGGAAAAAAATTACGTCCATTATAATATTGTTTTATAAAATCAGAAACAATCTCTTCATCAGATTCATCAGCCATATCTTTCAAAAAGAAATTATCCCTACCTTCCATTTTACTATTTCTAATATAAAAAATTTGAACACAAACCATATCAGAATCATCTATTCTAGCAATACCAATAACATCAATATCATTATCAGAAATATTAGACACCTTTTGTCTTTGAGCCATATTTTCAACTGCCAACAATTCATCACGATACCTTGCAGCCTTTTCATACTCAAAATCCTCAGATGCTTTATTCATCTTCTCCCTAAGTTCTTTTATAACAGGATTAATATTTCCATCCAAAATAGAAACAATCTGCTTAATACCATCTTGATATTCTTCTGCAGAAATATAATTCATACATGGTCCAGAACATTTTTTTATATAATAATCCAAACAAGCACGATCCTTATATCTAAATTTTTTACATCTTCTAATCTTAAACTTATTCTTTATAAACTCAACTGTTTCTTTAGCAGAAGTAGCACTAGCATATGGGCCAAAATATTTAGCTCCATCATTAATAACTCTTCTAGTTATATAAACATCAGGATATATATCTTTAACATTAATCTTAATATATGGATATGTCTTATCATCTTTAAGTAGCACATTAAACTTTGGCATATTTTTCTTAATTAAATTACATTCCAAAATCAAAGCTTCTTGCTCATTATCAACAACAATATATTCAAAATGATCAATTAATTTAACCATATTTTCAATACGCTTAGTCTTATTAGTCTTTCTAAAATAAGACGTCACTCTATTCTTTAAAGAAACAGCTTTACCAACGTAAATAATTTTATCATTTTTATCATGCATAATATAAACACCGGGCTTAGACGGCAATTTCTTTAATTCTTCTTCAATATCAAACATTAATTATTTTTTCTTTCCATCATTCTTTACTTTATTCCAAGGACTCTCACTACCAGTATATGTAGGATCCCAATTTTTCTTATCATTTTCCAAACTGATTTTTTTAACTTCAGGAACATTTACTCCATTTAAATCTTCACTTTCATAAAATTCGACAATTGTATCATAATCTAAATTATCAAAAATCCATTGAGCATCAGCATATTGTAATTTAATAAAACTGCCATCAATAGAATTACCTAAATTATCAAATTCAACATAATTTAAGCTACTCAAATCACCTTTTTTCTTATAAGCAATACTTTCAAAAACAACATTTCCAGATACTTGAGTAACAAACTTACTATAATTTCCATTTTGATTTTTAATCCAAAGCCATCTATCACCTATATTATATTCAGTATTAACTCTTATATCTCTACCAACAATAGCACTCATTACTTTAACAGATTTTTGATATTTACCATCATCACCTTTTTCATAAACAATAACAACATTTTTAGTTTTATTAACTCTAACTTTATATTTACCCTTAATCAAAACACTATTTGAATTATAAATTGGATTTGGTAAATCAGTAATACTTTTTATTTCATTTAAATTTTGAACAAGGCCAGACTGTGCCATAAGTTCCTGCAATTTCCATGAATCAACTTTGGCATATTTCCTACACCTACCATTACATAATACAATATTATTAAAAAGTATTAAAAAAATTATAAATGCCAAAACATCCAAAATAATTAAAACCGTTCTGATTTTAAAATCCATATCATCATTCTTTAAATCTTTTTCTTCATCCAAATCACTAATAAAATACATTGATGAATTCATATTTTTATTCCTACTAAAAAAACTCATAAGCACTCCTTAAACTACACTAATTATAATGAAAAAAGAAAAAATTTGCAAATTAATAAAAAATAATATATTATGAAAATGTTATATTATTTAAATACTTTAGGAGGTCACTATGTGTGGTATAGTAGGATATATAGGAAAACAAAAAGCAGTTCCAATTTTAATTAATGGATTAAAATCATTAGAATATCGTGGATATGACTCAGCTGGAATTGCTTTATTATCAAATGAAAAAATTGACGTTATAAAAGACAAAGGAAGAGTTTCAAATCTTGAATCAGATTCATTAATAAACACATTAAAAAGTACTATTGGTATTGGTCATACAAGATGGGCAACACATGGAATTCCATCAAAAATAAATTCACATCCACATTTAAACAATAACCAAACAATTGCCGTAGTACATAATGGAATAATTGAAAATTATAATGAGCTAAAGGCAAAATTATTAAAAAACAATTATAAATTACTCTCTGAAACAGATTCAGAAGTAATTCCAAATTTAATAGATTTAAACAATAATGGAAATATTTTAGAAGCAATAAGTAAAACATTAAAAGAATTAAAAGGAAGCTATGCATTAGGTATAATATCAACTGAATTGCCTGACAAAATAATAATTGCCAAAAAAAATAATCCGATTGTAATTGGAAAAGGAGAAAATGAATTTTTCATCGCATCAGATATACCGGCAATTGCAAAACATACACAAGATTTTTATTTTTTAGATGATGAACAAATAGAAGTAATATCAGAAAACTCAATTTCTTTTTATGATATTAACTTAAATAAAATTGATTTACCTTTAAAAAATATTAAATTTGATATCGGTGTTGCCGAAAAAAATGGCTATGAAGACTATATGTTAAAAGAAATATATGAACAACCAAAAGCCATTAGAGAGACAATAGGTTCATTCTTAACAAACAATAATCCAATAAATCTAAATATTGACATTGATTTCAAAGAAATTAACAAAATATTTATAATTGCATGTGGAACAGCAATGCATGCAGGAATGGCAACTAAATACGCATTCGAACATTTCTGTCAAATACCAACTGAAATTGATATGGCTTCAGAATTTAGATATCGCAATCCAATAATAAATCATAAAACACTATGCATTTTCATAAGCCAATCAGGCGAAACAGCAGATACAATTGCAGCAATAAAATTAGCAAAAGCTAACAGTGCAAAAACAATTGGTATAATAAACGCAATTGATAGTACAATGACAAGATTAGTAGATACAACACTATATACTCATGCAGGTCCTGAAATAGCCGTAGCTTCAACAAAAGCATATACATGCCAGGTAACATTACTTACAATTTTAGCATTATACATTTCAGAAAAATTAAACATTGCAGATTTAAAAGATGAAATAAAGACCACAAAACAAGATATATTAAATTTACCAAAATTAGTAGAAAATCAATTAAAAAATACTGATTATATAAAAGAAATCAGTAATAAATCATATAAAAATCATGATATCTACTTCATTGGAAGAGGACAAGACTATGCTGTGGCTCTAGAAGGCTCTCTAAAACTAAAGGAAATTTCATACATTCACTCAGAAGCTTATGCATCAGGAGAATTAAAACATGGTCCAATAGCATTAATTGAAAACAATACACTAGTACTTGGAATAGCAACAAATCCTGTAACAGCTCCAAAAACAATTAGTAACATCGAAGAAGTAATAGCAAGAGGAGCAGATACAATATTTATAACAAATCAAAACAGTACAACAGATGAACTAAGTGAAAACAAATCAATAACAAAAAGTGATATAGAAAAAGTACATTATTTAATAGAAGTACCTGAAATAAACACATTCTTATCGCCTATTTCAACAATAATTCCAATGCAATTATTTGCATATTATATTGCAAAAGCAAAAAAATTAGATGTAGACAAACCAAGAAACTTAGCTAAATCAATAACTGTAGAATAAAACATATAAGATAAAGAAGATACAATGTTGTATCTTCTTTATCTATCACTATAATCACTTGCACCAATTGTTGTATTCTCATCCATATCTTGATTATCTTCAATTTCTTCAAAAAATCTTCTTGAATCTCTCTGCAAATTCAACTTTACAATCATCGAATCTCTATTATTCTCATTTTGAAAATCCCAATCATTTATTAATGAATCATATATATCAACTTTTTTCTCAATACCATCTTTACTTATAATATAAAAAATATTTTTATCATAATCATTTTCCATATCAAAAAAATTGTTTATCCAAAACATATTTTTATTTTTATCAAAAGCAGCAACAGAATAATAATCAAAAAATTTAGGTAAAGAATATTTTAAAGAATTCCTAACTAAATATTTAAAATAACTATTCTTTTCAAACTCATCCAAATTCCTACCATTTACAAAATTAGCAATAAAATCAATTTTAGCAATTTCTAATTCTCTCGAATCAACAGTATCAATTCCTAAAGTCTTTCGTAATTCTTCGTTATCTTTTAATTCTGCAAATTCATCCTGCATCATTCCTACAATATCTTCAATATAAACTCCATCAATTGTATATCCAATTTTATCATCAATCACTTGTAAATCTTCATCAGATATTAATTGTTCAGCAAATTCTTCTTCTTTGTCATCAATCATAAACCCAAGTGTTCTTGCGCCAAATTTAACTTTTTCCAAATCATAAATTAAACTACAATAAGTCTTTTTACCATTAATATTAACTTCATTCAATGCATGCCCATGTTGAAAACCGTAATCATGGCCATATTCATCAACAACCAAAGTTTTTACATCAAGTCCTGCTTTTTTAGACAATCTCGTAAATATTTCACTAATAGTTGTACAAACAACTTTATTATCTATAATATCATCAATATTTTTATAAAAAATGCTTTTAGCTTTATCAGGTTTAGACCAATACTCCAAATCATAAGAAAATTTCAAACATACCTTAATATATATCCATCTCAATTTTTCAATATCAGATAATCCCTGAGGCATATCATCCAACATATCAATAAAATTACTTCCCATTAATCCTCCATTATCTAATACCCTTCTTCTTTTTTGTAGTTTTCTTCATAACTGAAAAACCAAACTGACCAATCTTTTTTCCAAGAGGATAATATCCCCCATTAGCATAAGCCATCAATCCACATTTACTAATATCAAACGCACCTTTTTCATCAACAAATTCATCAGAAACATTAATAGCAACAATTTTAGCAGTAATCATCTCATGTGAACCAAGTGGTACAATTTTATCAACTTTGCATTCAACACTAATCGGAGATTCAGCAATCATAGGAGCTTTAACAATAGTAGCTTTTTCTTTTGTAAGCCTCATTTCTTTAAATTTATCAAAATCTCTACCACTCTTAACCCCACACCAATCAGTAGTTCTTGCAAGTTCTTTAGTAGTCAAATTAATAACAAATTCCTTATTTTTCTTTATTATCCCAGATGAAAACCTCTCAGGTCTCACCGAAATATAACACATTGCCGGATTAGTATTAATAATTCCAGTCCATGCAACAGTTATAATATTAGCATTTTTCATATCTCCACAAGAAACCATAACAGCAGGTAACGGATAAATAAAAGTTCCACCCTTCCAAGTAATTTTTCCCATAATAATCCTTCTTTCTCAACAATAATAGTATTTTCATTATACCAAAAAATCTTGTAAAATCAATAATTAAGTAGTATAATGAACACAATTATACGTTTTATAGACTTAACGGTAAAAAAAATCTAAATATAATATAGAAGGTGATTCAATGATTGACTTAAAATTTTTAAGAGAAAATCCTGAAATTGTAAAAGAAAATATAAAAAACAAATTTCAAGATCAAAAACTTCACTTAGTAGATGAAGTAATCGAATTAGACAAAAAAAATAAAGAAGCAACAATGAAAGGTGATGAATTAAGACAAAAACGTAATTCACTTAGCTCAACAATCGGATCCCTTATAAAAGACAACAAAACAGACGAAGTAGAAAAAATAAAAACAGAAGTAAACAACATTAATGCCGAATTAGCAGAAATAGAAAAAAATGAATCTGAATTTTCAGAAGAAATTAAAAAAAGAATGATGCTAATCCCAAACATAATGGATAAAACTGTACCAATTGGAAAAGATGATTCAGAAAATGTTGAAGTTCAGAGATTTGGTGAAGCAACAGTTCCAAATTACGAAATTCCATATCATGCAGACATAATTGCAAAAGTAAACGGAATAGATAAAGAAGCAGCAGGCAGAACCTCTGGAATGGGATTTTATTTTTTAGTAGGAGATATCGCTCGTTTACATGAAGCAATGCTTGCATATGCTAGAGATTTCATGATAAACAATGGATTTACTTATGTAATTCCACCATTCTTAATACGTAGCGACATTGTAAATGGCGTAATGAGCTTTGAAGAAATGGAAAACATGATGTACAAAATCGAAAATGAAGACCTATACTTAATCGGCACATCAGAACATTCAATGATTGGAAGATTTAAAGGACAATTAATTCCAGAAGACCAAATTCCACAATGTTTAACATCATATTCACCATGTTTCAGAAAAGAAGTAGGTTCACATGGCCTAGAAGAAAGAGGCTTATACAGAGTACATCAATTTGAAAAAGAAGAAATGATAGTAATCTGTGAACCAGAAAACTCAATGGAATGGTATAACAAAATGTGGAAACTTACAGTAGACCTATTCAGAAACTTTAATGTTCCAGTAAGACAACTAGAATGTTGCAGTGGTGACTTAGCAGACTTAAAAGTAAAATCATGTGATGTTGAAGCCTGGAGTCCAAGACAACAAAAATTCTTTGAAGTTGGTAGCTGTTCAACATTAGGAGATGCTCAAGCAAGAAGATTAGGTATTAGAATAAAAGGAAAAAACGGAAACCATTTAGCACATACATTGAACAATACAGTAGTAGCTTCACCACGTGGACTAATCGCCGTATTAGAAAACAATTATAATGAAGATGGCAGTATCACAGTTCCAGAAGTATTAGTACCATACATGGGTGGAACAACAAAGATAATACCAAAAAACTAATAAATAAAGAGCATTAAAAATGCTCTTTATTTATTATAAAATATAGGAGAAATTATGATAATCAAAAATTCTGAATTCACAATATCTGCAGTAAAACCTGCACAATATCCAACAGACAAATTACCACAAATCGTTTTAGTCGGAAAATCAAATGTTGGAAAATCATCATTTATCAACACCATGTTAAATCGTAAAAACCTTGCAAGAACAAGTAGCCAACCAGGTAAAACAAGATTAATTAATTTTTATAAACTTCTAAGTTCAAAAACCAAAGAATCAGAAAATCAAGAATTATATTTTGTCGACCTACCAGGCTATGGTTATTCAAAAATGTCAAAAACACAACAAATTGAAGTTGGACAATTCATTGAACAATATTTAACAGAATGTCCAAACATTCACCTGGTAATATTCTTAATAGATATTCGCCATAATCCAACAACAAACGACAAATTAATGTATGATTACATTATAAAAAATGACTTACCATGCATCATAATAACAAGTAAAGCCGATAAAATAGCTGTAACAAAAGTAGATAAACAAGTAGAAGATTTACAAGAAATTCTAAATCCCTTAAAAGACTTAAAATTCCTACCATTCTCAACAGAACGACGCATCTACACAGACAATGCATGGTCAGAAATAGAAAAATACATATAAGATAAAAGATGAATGTTATTACACAATTAACATTCATCTTTTCCAATTATTTAACATTTGAAATTTTACCATCATTCATTGTAATAATACTATCATAATTAAAATTATTTTCAATATGTGAAGCAATTACAATTATTTTCCCAGCCTCTCTCTGCTCTTTTAATAAATCATAAACAATATTCAAATTATCTTCATCAATTGCATTAAAAGGTTCATCCAACAATATAACATCAGGATTCTCCATAAACGCCTGACATAAGGCTAATCTTTGCTTCATTCCAAGAGAAAATGTTTTAACCTTTTTATCTTTAAACTCTAACAAATTAAATCTCTTCAACCATTTCTCAATCTCTTCTTTACCAATTTTTTTATTTATATCAGCTAAATATTTCATATTATACATAGCAGTTTCATTCAAGAAAAAAACGGGATTTTCTATTATTACACCATATGAATATTCCTTATCATAAATTACTTTTCCATCAGTAGGCTTCAAAAATCCACAAATCATTCTTAAAAGCATTGTCTTTCCAGAACCATTATGCCCCTTAACTAAATAACATTGTCCTTCTTTAAATTCCAAATTAACCTTAACAAGAATATTTTTATCCTTTATTACTTTAGAAACATTATCCAATTTAATCATCATCACAACCTCCAATTACTTCCCATTTATCAAATAATTTATAATCAATAATTACAAGACACATTATAAAAACAACCTTAACTATTACAAAAAATATAATATTTTCAAAAGTATACTGATTCGATATTACAATAATACCTAAATATTTTATATAAAAAGCTATATACTGCATAATTATTAAAAAAACTGTAACTACATAAAGCGTTTTTTTCATAGATTTGATAATAAAAAACATAATTGTCATTATCAAAAACCAACTTAACAAAGTAAGAAACATAATTAAATCAATTTTTATCAAATCAATCAAATCAAATATTTGAGTCATCTTAGAAAATATTAAAGATACAAAACTAAACATCAACAATATCTTCAATATAGACAAAAGTCCTTTTCTAAAAATCATCAAAAACATCTTTTTCTTACTACATCTAGATAAAATGAAATTCCTCATATCATAAATATCACTAAAATCTTTTATTAAATAATTAATTATAAAAATCATCAAAATAAACATCAATATTAAAACATTAAAAATCACTTTATTTCCTTCATAATTAAAAGGATTAATTAATATTTTAGCCGACTCAAACGGTATAACAGATAAAGAATCTCTAACTAAAAATTGCAATACTAAAATTATAATTCCTAAAAACAAATCACTCATTTTTTAATATCTCCAACTTTTCAGATTTTAATAAAATATATATACTACCAAATAGTATAATTACATATTCATAAATATTAAAAATCGTCAATAACTTTATCCCTATATTAGTAAAAAATGATAATCCACATATTAATAATACAATATTAAAACCTATAACAATTCCAACTTCTATTGCTGGTTTTTTAAATTTAAAATAATTAACCAAATAAAAAATAACAAAAGAAAGAATTGCCACAAAAAGATTAATAAATACTTTTATATTAAATATATCTATTGGATTCTCATAATTAAAGAAAAAACAAACAAATGCATAAATACACTGTATTAACAATGTAATTACAATTATTCGAATAATATAATATTTTAGTAAAAACAATTTCAAATTCTTAATTCTTATTGCAATATCAGCATTATAAAAAGGAACTTGTATAATCAATATCAGTAAGCCAACTAGCAAACTAATTCTATATAAATAAACTCTAAAACTATCTAAATAATTAGTCACAAAATATCGCGATTGCTTTACTGCTTCACTATCAGAATAACCAGTATAAAAAATTATTCCTGTAAAAAGTATAAAAATAATTAAAAGAGCAATTTTTTTCTTCATAAGCAATTCTCCATATACTTTTTAATATTAATTTTATATAACACAATAAATAATACAGTATAACATACAAATGGCAATGACATAGTAATAACATCCATATAAGTAGAATTCGATTGAACTAAATTCATCAATCCTTTTAATCCAACAAATGGTACAAACAAAGTAATCACATTTCCAAAAGTAATAAAAATATTACCCAAAGTAGAACTAATAGTCATTGGTACTAATGTAAAAAAAGCAAATGGTATTGTTTGAACTATAATCTTATTTTTTATCCATACATTAAGAACTTCACTAATTCCATTAATCAATATCGCAAAAAAAGAAATTAAAAAAATTTGTAATAGGACTATACCTAAAAATCCTAAAAAATTAATATCATATATTCCAAGATATGCCGGGCCAATTAACTTTCCTGTAATTATAACGCCTAAAGACAATATAATAAAAATACTAATCACTACTATTGATAATATATACAATGAATGTGCCCATAACATTGATTTTAAATACTTCTTATAATTCGTCCTAGCAACAAAATAATTTATCTGACCACTTTCCCTAAATTTCTCAACTTTAGATGAAATAAATATTCCGAACAAATAAAAATAAAATAATAGCATACATCTCTATAAATTCTGATTTTAATAAAAATCTAATTCCTACCTCCATACCATTATAATATTCCATCATTTTTAAGGCACCATTAGCATTAATATCCGTATTCTCAACACCAACATATGTATTATATAAATGTTCAAATTCCTGATAACTATTATATTCATATTTTATATTCATTATTCCAATAGAAATCAATAAAACTAAAACAATTAAAGTTTTTATACTACAAAAATTCCTAAGAAACTCATTTTTCCACATAACTCCCCCAATTTTAATATTAGGAAAGAGACCTAATACATTTCCTAATATATACAACTAATAATTTTTCATCTGTAACTTTATTACTAGCAAAAACAAATTGTGAAACTCCTAAAAGAACACCATAACAATTATTTCACATAACATCATCTTTTTTTCATAAATCACAACTACTTTTTATTTTAAAATTTAAATAAGGTGGTATATCTTCCATTTCATTACCTCCTTTCTTAAAACTAATATATCAAGAAATTACAACACTATAACTTATTACCTCATATGTAGCATACAAAACCAGTATTGTCAATATATTATTTAATATTTATTTTGCAATAATTTTAACAATAAAAATTCATATAATAAAAAACATATATACCAAAGTAACAACTTCAATATATATGTTTTAAAATTTAATATTCTTAATCAATCTTTTTAGTAATTGCTTTCATAGCCTTTTCCTTATTCATTGACATTAAATGTCCACATTTAACACATTCAAAAGTGGATAAATCGCCAATACTAACAATCTTCCATTCCTTGCTACCACAAGGATGTGGCTTCTTCATTTTTACAATATCACCAATATTATAATCCATAAATACCACCTATTTTATAAAATTATTAAGACGCGCTATAACTTCATCCCTTCCTAAAACCTTCATAATTTCACAAAGATCAGGAGTATTTCTTCTGCCTGTTAATGCAACTCTAATAGCTGTACTAACATCGCCAACATGGCCAGGCCAATTCTCAGGATTTTGTTTAAATTCTTTAACTTCCCTAGCATAACCACATTTTTCAGCAACATCTTTTACTTTTTCAAACCAAGCTTGATTATCATCATTTTCATCATAAGTTTCAACAAAAGCTGCTAAAACTCTTAATAACTCATCACCATTGATTTTATCAAAATCAAATTCAGTTGGTCTTTCATACATGTAAATAATATTTTCTTTAACATCAGACCATTTAGCAATATCTTTTCTAGGTTTATTACTATTATTTCGTTCAATACCAAAAACCTTCAATGCATATTCTTTATTATCAAGCATTTTAACTAATTCATTATCAAACTTTTTAGCCCAAGTATAAACTTCATCATAAATTTTTTCAGCACTATATCTAGAAATAACATTTTTTGAAACATCAAAAAATTTAACCATATCAAATAAAGCACCACTAACACTCATCTTATTTAATTGGAAATCAAAATCAAAGAAATCTGCATCTTTATTAGCTTTTCTCCAATTTTCAAAATTTGAATTAGCAATATTAATTAAATATTCCTTAACAGAATCTGCAGGAACACCAATCTCTTCATAATAAGAAACTGCTGCCTCCGGATCCTTTCTCTTAGAAAGTTTTCTCTTATTTCCATTATCATTTTTCATAATCGGAGAAATATGACAATATTTAGGAACTTTAAATCCAGCTTCTTGGAATAATTGAACATGTAATGGTAAAGAAGATAACCATTCGTCACTTCTAATAACATGAGTAGTTCTCATTAAATGATCATCTACTAAATGTGCAAAATGATATGTTGGTAAACCATCAGACTTACGAATAACAATATCCAAATCATATTCAGGAAAAACAACTTTACCCTTAATAAGATCCTGAACAACAATCTTTCTATCTTCCCTACCAGGTGACTTAAATCTAATAACATAAGGATCACCCTTTTTAATTCTTTCAGCAGCTTCATCAAGAGGTAAATCCCTATATCTAGCCCAAACACCATAGCATCCAGGTCTTACACCTGCTGCCTCCTGTTTTTTTCTAATATCTTCATCTTCTTCAGGTGTAGAAAAATCAGGATAAGCCTTACCCATTTCAATAAAATATTTAACAAAAGAATCATAAATATCTTTTCTCATAGATTGCTTATAAGTTCCATAATCACCAATCCATTCATTTTCATTAATCATTCCCTCATCAGGAGCAAGATCAAAAACTTTCAATGAATTAACAATATCAGTAATTCCATTTTCAACTTCTCTTTTTTGATCAGTATCTTCAATTCTTAAAAAGAAAACACCACCAGTTTTCTTTGAAACAAACTTAGCAACTAATGATTGATAAATTCCTCCAATATGTACAAATCCTGTTGGACTTGGTGCAAATCTAGTAACTATTGCACCTTCTGGTAAATCCCTCTCAGGATACATTTCTTCATAATAACTAATAGGTTTAGCATTAGGAAAAATTAAATCAGCCAACTCCTTATAATTCATATACAATTCCTCCTTTTATATAAACAATTATACTTCCATAATAATTGGTAAAATCATAGGATTTCTTTTTGTCATATTAAAAATAAAATCTCTAACATCATCTTTTAATGTTGATTTTATAGTAGACCAATCTCTAATATGTTTTTCAACCATACTATCAATCTCTTCTTTAATAAAGCTCTTAACATCATCCATCAAATTTTCAGATTCTCTAACATAAACAAATCCTCTTGAAATAACATCAGGTCCTGAAACAATTTCACCTGTCTGTCCATCCATTGACATAACAATAACAATCAAACCATCTTGAGATAAATGTTGTCTATCACGTAAAACTACACTACCAACATCACCAACACCAAGTCCATCAACCATAACTTTTCCAGAAGGAACAGATGTTGTAAATTTAGCTTCATTTTCATTCACTTCTAAAACTCTACCATTTGAAGTAATAAATATATTGTTTTTATCAATTCCCATTTCAATAGCAGTATCTCTATGAGCCATCAATTGTCTAAACTCACCATGAACAGGTAAGAAATATTTAGGCTTAACTAATGACAAAATCAATTTTTGCTCTTCCTGACAAGCATGTCCAGAAACGTGAACATCAGCAAGTGAAGAATATACAACTTCACAACCAATTTTCATCAATTGATTAATAACTTTTGAAACAGACTTTTCATTACCTGGAATTGGTGTAGCAGAAATAATAACTAAATCATTTCCAGTTAAATTAACCTTTCTATGTTCACCATTAGCCATTCTAGTCAAAGCAGACATCGTTTCACCTTGTGAACCAGTAGTCATTATAACTAACTGTTCATCAGTATAATTCTTAATATTATCAATATCTATAAACAAATTATCAGGTGCATCAATATAATTAAGTTCTCTTGCTGAATTAATCATATTAATCATACTTCTACCAGAAACAGCAATTTTTCTACCAAACTTAACAGCAGAATTTACAATTTGTTGCACTCTATGAACATTTGAAGCAAAAGTCGCAACAACGATTCTCTTTTTACAACCTTCAAACAATGAATCAAATACAGGTCCAATAGACTTTTCAGATAAAGTAAAACCCTTTCTCTCAGAATTTGTACTATCAGCAAGTAATGCTAAAACACCTTTTGAACCAAGTTCTGCAAGTCTAGCAAAATCAATAATTTGTCCATCAATAGGCGTATAATCAACCTTGAAATCACCAGTATGTACAACAACACCAGCAGGTGTATGTATAGCAAGCATACAAGCATCTGGAATACTGTGTGAACTTCTAATAAATTCAACACTCATTTTTCCAGCATTAATAATTTGACCTTGTTCAACAATATTCAACTTAGTAGTTCTAAGCAATCTATGCTCCTCAAGTTTATGTTCAATCAACTTAGCAGTTAATCTTGTAGCATAAATAGGCATATTGACTTGCTTTAAAACATAAGGAATTGCTCCAATATGATCCTCATGACCATGAGTAATAAATAAGCCTTTAATCTTATTCTTATTTCTAACTAAATATGTAACATCAGGTATTACAATATCAACACCAAGCATATCATCATCAGGAAATTCCAAACCACAATCAACTAAAACAATCTCATCTTCATATTCAAAAATTGTGATATTCTTTCCTATCTCATCAAGTCCACCAAGTGCAATAATCTTCAAATTACTCTTTTTAAAAGTAGGTAAATCTAAAATTGAACCATTTCCTTTTCTAGTTTTAACAGCTTTATTTTCATCCATATTATTTTTAACTATTTTCTTAGTCTTTGCTTCTTTTTCTCCGTTATTATTTTCTTTTCTTGGTTTATAAGTTCTTTTATTATATTTCTTATTTCCTTTTTCATTATTTAATTCAGACTTAACATCTAAATTATTCATATTATTTTCAATCATTCTCTCTCCTATTCTATTTTATTTATACACTAAAAAGAGCTTGTAAAAAACAAACTAAATAATAGCAAAACGAGTGACAGCCAAATCTCCTTACTGTCATCCACATCATATTCAAATTGTAATCTCATTCTCTTTAAATATATTTATAAAATCTCTTCTTTATCCGTCTCTCGAATAACACCTTTATAAAGTATACTACATATAGAAGTCTATGTCAATTCTCCTAATTTAAAAAATTAAGTCAGAAAACTAATTCCAACTTAATTCTAATCCAGTTATTAAATTTATTTTTTATTTTCCTTAATTAACAAAACAATATGTAAAATACATACATAAACAATTAAAAATAATATTAAAAACAATATTGATTTACCATACATCATCATTCCGAAATAATGTAGCGATCAATTGCAAAAAAACAACATAAATTTCAATATTATCAACAATAAATATTAACTCTAAGGCTATTATTGAATACATCAGAAAAATCTTTATCATATTCATTATCAAAATTTGAATATTATTAATTTCACTGTGTTCAAATAATAAAACTACACAAAGCATTCCTATAAAAATTATCATATCTATAAATATTCCTTTATAAAAAAACTTATAAACTTTAATCTTATAATCCAATAAACTTCTAGATTTATTACGAATAATGTATTTCATTCCTTGAACCAAATTATTTGCAATACAGATAGTTCCAACATACATCGTTGCCAACATTGCAGTCGTAAATAATACTTTAGCTACAGATATTTTATATTCAACATTACCATCATTTCCATAAGAATAAACATACATTGTATTTATTCCTAAATCAGTAAAATTATCAGCTATAATATTACTATTGGTTACTGGATTATACATAATATCAAACATCAATTTTAATATAATAAACAATATTATAATTTGTATAACCCTAAAAACAATTTTTCTCATCAATATTCCCCAAATTAATAATTAATCTCAATATATCCTATAGGCTTTGGATTTTTTCCATTGCCTTCATAAATAATTTTTTTAAATTGCCCATCTTTATATGGTATAGATAATGATTTTAAAGTATCAATTGTTAATTCAACTTTATCTCCAGGTTTAATTAAAGCTTTACTTTTATACATATCCTTAAATGGCCTAACACTTTTCTCCCTTACAATATATAAAGATTCTCTTGATATATATATTTGCTCTTTCATATTGTTTACTAATTTATAAACTAATTTACCATCTTCTCTTAATCTATTATCAACAATCTCAATTCCAATATTATCAATCTTTTTTAAATTTGCTGGTAATGTAAATGGTTCATCTAATTCGATATCATCATTTTCCTCTAATAACGCATTATCTTCTGTTTTTAAAATTTGCTTGTCTTTCTCTTTCATATATTTATCAATATCTGATTTTTTAAATGAGTACTCTATACTACCTAATATAACAACTATTAATATCATATAAAAAACATAAAATATTGGACTTTTTATAATTCTCTTTATACAATTCAATCCATTCACTCCCCCTTATTTTATAATACTAGCTTTACCATCATTAACTTCAACAACTGAATCACAAGAATTCAATATATCATCATTAATATGTGTTATAAAAATAATTAATTTACCAGCATCTCTATATTTAATTAATAAATCGGCCACTTTTTTCACCATATCTTTATCAAGTGCATTAAATGGTTCATCAAGTATTAAATTTTTAGGATCATGCATAAATGCCTGAATAAGTGCTATTTTCTGCTTTGTACCTAATGACAAATTTTTATACAAAACCTTTTTATATTCTTTAATTCCAAAAAAATCATACCAATAATCCAAATTTATATTATTCGTATTCTCACTTATTTTCTTTAAATAGCCTAAATTTTCTTCAACAGTATAATCATCAACAAATTGTGGATTTTCAATAACAATTCCTGCATCAATAATATAATTATTCTTTTTTCTAATTTCAAAATCATCTTGAAAAACGCTACCTTTAGTTAATTTTATATAACCTGTTAAAGCTTTTGCAATTAACGTTTTACCACTTCCATTTACTCCAACAATTCCATACATTTTTCCATTTTCAAAAGTTAAATTTATATCCTGTAATACAACTCTTTTACCATAAAACTTATAGCCATTAATTATTTTTAACATAAATAAATTCCCCTTTTTATTAAATAATCTCATCTTTAGATTTATCAACATTCTTAATTCCAAATACACCTATTACTAATACAGCAATTGGTATAAATATATCTCTAATCAATAAACTTGAATACATACCATTTATTAATAAATATGTTGGCAGATATCCATTTATATATTCTGATAAATATCCATTACCTAATGAAAGAAACGAAACAATTATAGGACATATCCATATTACAAAACTAAATATTAAAATTCCCTTAATTGCACTATTTCTATCCGCTATTTCTAAAGCAAATATCGATAATAAATAAATTCCAATAAAAGAAAAAATTTCATTCCAAATTATTCTAACAACCGGATTCATTAATTTACCAATAACCCAGGCATTTGGTGAATAAAATTCTTTTAATAAAGCATTTTTATCACTTATATTTCCTCTGTTACTAATCATAGTAATTATAAATATTACGATACAAGAAAATAACATAAAAATTGGTACAATCAATCCAATCTTCAACTTTAATTTGTTTTTTTCTTTTTCATAGCAATTATTCCTACCAATATTATATTTTATTAATTTATTTTTAAAATTTATAAATAATAATATCGCAATATATATAATAAATGGTACAATCTTTATCCTATTATTCATAAAAGCATAATAATTATCACCAACATCATAAACAGTAAAATTTCTAAAAACATTTATAATCTTTTCAAAAAAAGTATTAGCATTACTATGAAAAAAGCCATATTCTATACTATTTATCATAATTAAAATACATTCTATTATCAGTATGCTAATTAATATTAAATAATATTTTTTATTTTTCAATATTTTCATAAATCCCCCTAAAATAAGATAAATCAGACTTTATATTAATAAAATTACATCAATTTATTTATATATTACACTAATTTCTATTATCTACAGAATACGTTCCATTTATAGTGATGTCACCATCCCAAAAATATTCTCTTCTAAATTCTAATGCATATTTATAACCTTTTGAGGCATTATTTCCATTTTCTGTTCTTTCACCTTCCTTAGTTTTGCCCCATCTATTATCCCAGTTTCTCCATTCACCATTTGAATTCAAAATCATTGTTTCTAATACTACATTTCTTCTTCCCCTAGCTTCTTCAAGATTTACTACATATGGTGAAACTTTAGTTTTTATAGAATAAGCTGTTCTATGCGTATTTTTATGACCATACACTTGAAATGAATTTAACCTAACAATTTCTCTCGCTTTAATATTCATAACTAGCATAAATATTATTACGAACAATAAGAAAAATACTTTAACAAATTTTTTCATTTTAAATTCCCCCCTATATAAAGTCTGATTTATATAAAATTGATGTCCAATAAAAAAGAAGCAGTTATATATCAATATAATATATAACTGCTTTTCAATGTACTTATCAACATTAAATCCATGTTACTTAAATATTAACTTAAAATATATTTCTTGTCAATATAAAAATCACACAAATATCACCTAAATTTCATATTCATTTTAATTGTAAAAAATACTCAAAAATGTTAAAATTTAAAAAATGATTTTTATCATTTTACTATTTTTAGGAGGTTTATTTATGAATTTTAAACAATGGGAAGGTTTTACACCCGGAGATTGGACTAGTGAAATCAATGTAAGAGATTTCATCCAAGCAAATTATACACCTTATACAGGTGATGACTCATTCCTAACTCCCGCAACAGAAAAAACAACAAAATTATGGAACAAAGTTTTAGAATTATATAAAAAAGAAGTTGAAAATGGAGATGTATTAGATGTTGATACAAAAACACCATCAACAATCAACGGATATGATGCAGGATATATAGACAAAGACTTAGAAGAAATTGTAGGTCTTCAAACAGATGCACCATTAAAAAGAGCAATCATGCCAAACGGTGGTATCAGAATTGTAGAAAAATCATGTGAAGCATATGGTTATAAAGTTGATGAAACAACCGACAAAATATATCATGAAAACAGAAAAACACACAATGATGGTGTATTTGATGCATACACAGAAGATATTAGATTAGCAAGATCATCACACTTAATAACAGGATTACCAGATGGATATGGTAGAGGAAGAATTATCGGAGATTACAGACGTGTAGCATTATACGGAGTTGATAAACTAATCGAAGAAAAAGAAAAAGATTTAGATATTTTAGACTGTGATGATTTACGAGAAGATACTATTAGAGATCGTGAAGAAATATCAGAACAAATCAAAGCATTAAAAGCATTAAAAGAAATGGCTAAAAAATATGGATTTGATATCTCAGTACCTGCACAAACAGCTAAAGAAGCTGTACAATGGCTATATTTCGGATATCTAGGAGCAATAAAAGACCAAAACGGAGCTGCAATGAGTATTGGTAGAACATCAACCTTTTTAGACATTTATATTGAAAGAGATTTAAAAAATAAAACATTAACAGAAGAACAAGCACAAGAAATTATCGACTCATTTGTAATGAAATTAAGATTAGTAAGATTTTTAAGAACACCTGAATACAATGCACTATTCAGCGGTGATCCAGTATGGGTAACAGAAAGTATCGGTGGAATGGGCTTAGATGGTAGAACACTAGTAACAAAAAATTCATTCAGAGTACTACATACATTACAAAACTTAGGCCCTGCTCCAGAACCAAACCTAACAGTACTATGGTCAACAAGATTACCAGAAGGCTTCAAAAAATTCACAACAAAATTATCTATCAAAACATCTTCAATTCAATACGAAAACGATGATTTAATGAGAATTACTCTAGGAGATGACTATGGTATAGCATGTTGTGTATCACCAATGAAAATTGGAAAACAAATGCAATTCTTTGGTGCTAGAGCAAACTTAGCAAAAGCATTATTATACACAATAAATGGTGGCCGTGATGAAATGTCAGGAAAACAAATTACACCAAAATTTGCACCAATAACTTCAGAATATTTAAATTATGATGAAGTAATGGAAAAATACGATACAATGATGGATTATGTTGCAAAAGTATATATCAAAGCATTAAACATCATCCACTTCATGCATGATAATATTCTTATGAAGCATTAGAATTTGCATTGCATGATAGAGAAATATTCAGAACAATGGCATGTGGAATTGCTGGATTATCAGTAGTAATAGATTCATTATCAGCAATAAAATATGCAAAAGTAAAAGTAATTAGAGATGAAACAGGATTAGCAACAGATTACGAAATTGAGGGTGACTTCCCTAAATACGGAAATGATGATGATAGAGCAGATCAAATTGGTGTAGAATTAGTAAAACGCTTTTTAAGTAAACTACAAAAACATTATACATACAGAAATTCAACAGTAACATTATCAGTATTAACAATCACATCAAATGTTGTATATGGAAAAAATACAGGAAACACACCAGACGGAAGAAGAATGTATGCTCCATTTGGACCAGGAGCAAACCCATTACATGGACGTGATACAAAGGGAGCATTAGCCGCACTAAACTCAGTAGCTAAAATCCCATTTGAACAAGCACAAGATGGTATATCATATACATTTGCAATAACACCAGGAACATTAGGAAAATCATTAGATGAACAAGTTACAAACTTAACATCACTACTTGATGGATATTTTAAACAAACAGGACACCATTTAAACATCAACGTATTTGACAGAAAATTATTATTAGATGCAATGGATCATCCTGAAAAATATCCACAATTAACAATTCGTGTATCTGGATATGCAGTAAAATTCACAAAATTAACAAGAGAACAACAATTAGACGTTATCAACAGAACAATACAAGAAAAATTTTAATTAGGAGCAAAATTGAAAACAGCAAGAATACACTCAACAGAATCATTAGGAGCCGTTGACGGACCAGGATTAAGATTTATAATATTTATGCAAGGTTGTCTTTTAAAATGTAAATATTGCCATAATCGTGATACTTGGGAACTAAATAAAGGAAATGAAAAAACAGTTGATGAATGTTTCAATGAAATTATTAAATACAAAAATTATATTCAACCATCAGGTGGTGTTACAATCTCAGGAGGGGAACCCCTACTTCAAGCAGATTTTATAATAGACCTATTTAAAAAATTAAAAAAGGAAAATATTCATACATGCATTGATACATCTGGAATGTTTGCAATAAACGATAAAATAAAAGAACTATTATCACTAACTGATTTAGTCCTTTTAGATATCAAACATATTGATTCACAAAAATGCAAAGCCCTTGTCGGTTTTGAAAACAAATTAGAACTAGAATTTGCGAAATATTTAAGTGATAATAATATTGATATGTGGATTAGACAAGTATTAATACCAGGATATACTGATGATGAAACAGATTTAAAAAATCTAAAAAATTTTATCGATACTTTAAAAACAGTAAAAAGAGTTGAATTACTTCCATATGATAATTTAGGAAGATATAAATGGGAAACATTAGGATTAGAATATCCAATGAAAGATGTTAAACTTCCAACACTTGAAGAAATTCAAAAAGCAAAAACAATATTAAATATAAAATAGCCAAAAGGAATGTTTTATTTGATTAAAACATTCCTTTTATTTATTATTTTTCACTATCTAAATCCAATTTAATTTGTTCAAAAACATCATCCCTACTCTTACTCTCAATAAATTTATATTTATTATTCTTAAATTTAGGATTAAATTGACAAATCGATTTATATTGACAATATTGGCAAGGAATATTTTTTCCATTAAAAGAAATAGGCTTTATATCAATATTTCCCTTCATAATAGCCTTTGAAATTTCTTTTAAAGTTTTCTTAGTATATTTTTGCAAATTTTCAAAATTTTCTTTATCAATCATAATGTCTTTTCCATTACGACCTTTACTATTATACTTAAAATATTCTGACTTCCCGGCAGGGTCAAAATCTTTATCCATCATATTTGGAATATTTAAATCACTAACAATAAACCCTTGCATTCTATAAGCTTCTTTAATCTGTCTAACAATTGACTCATCATCAAAACAACGATTTTTAATTATAGGCTCTATTAAATTAAAATACAATACACCTGCCGGATTTATCGGAGCTTGCAAAGCCTTATCAACAGCCTCATTATAACAAACTGCATCAATATAAGTAATCAATTGTAATTGCAAACCATTAACAATTTTATTTAAATCTAAGTCTTTAACAGATGATTTATAATCAATAATTCTAATATACTTTCCAATAGAATCACCACTAGGAATCTCTGCCACATCAATTCTATCAATTTTACCTGTAATAGATACTCTTTTTCCATTACATATTTCAAACTCAATTGGAGGATAAGCAATTTCATCATTTGAACTTGAACTTTTATTTCCAAAAGAAACTTCTGTCCCAAGTACTCTAAAATCACTATTTCTAAGTCCTTGTACAATATATTTTATAGACAAACTAATAAACTTTTTAACCCTCTGTACCATAATTCTAAATTTAGCAGACATACTAAATTTAATATATTGAGAAATTTCATTTGTAATAATATCATCAATAATTTTATCAATTTCATCATCAGTAATTTCATTAATATCAACTGTTTTAAAAAATTCATCAACAACAGCATGTACAAATGACCCAGTATCAAGTTTTTTCAATTCAAACTCTTCCTTATCTGCAAGTTTAAGCCCATATTGCATAAAATATGAATAAGGACAATTTGCATATTTCTCAAGTCTAGTAATCGTAGTATTAAGTTTATTACCATATAATTTATCAACATTTTCTTGTTTTAATTTCACTGGAATATTTGTATATGAAAGGCCTCTCAAAGAAGCATTTAATTTATTCTCATCATTATTTAAAAACCATCTATACACATCAAACCATTCAGATTTATCAATATTATTAAGTAATTTATTAAATGTAACATTTTTATTTAAAATCTCTAATTTATCACTAGAACGTTCTTCTTCTAGTTTAGGAAAAATACTCTTCAATCTAGAAATAAACATTGATTTTCTAAGCATACCACCTTGATTATCTGACAGACTATAAGAGACATAAACAGACTCTTGAGCAGTAGTAAAAGCCCTATATATATTAAAATTCTCTTCATAAGATTTTTCTAATAAACCTTTTGCAATTTCAAAACCATTATTTTTCAAATTAGCTCTATCTAAATCATTAAAAAAACCTTCAGATGTATTATTACTAGGAAATACCCCTTCATTAACACCAATTATAAAAACAACTTTAATTTCATTTGCTTTAGTTCTATCAACAGTACCAAAAATCACTCTATCCTGTCCATCAGGAATCTTAGAAACTTCCTTTTCCTTAAGTCCTACTTTCAACAATTTAATATACTCATCAAAATTTATTTTCAAATTACCAAAAACTCTAATCACCGTATTTAATAACTCAACAACAATATTAAAATATTCAACGAATTCTTCATTTCCTAAATCAATTTCCACATTATCAACTATAAACTTATATAATTCTTCAGTAATTAATTTAACATTTTTTTGTGATGATAACTTATCTTTTAAATTTAACAAAGGTTCAACAATTTTTTTCTGTTGCTCCTCAAAATTATTTATTTCATAATTCCATGGCTTCTCATACCATCTTTTTCCTTTAATTCCCCACTTTAAACAATAATTTTCAATTTCGTCAATATTATCAACCTTTACAAAACCAGTTTTCAAATAATTAAAAACTGATTCATAAGACCAATTTTTTGAAAATATATCTAAAATCGATATTAAATATTTTATAAAAACATTTTGTGTAATATCAACTTTTTCATCCATAAATATTGGTATATCATAAGAATCAGAAATAACCTTAATTAAACTAGCATAAGAATCTAAGTTATTACTAATAACTGCAATATCCCTATATCTATAACCTTTATCCCTAACAAGCTTAAAAATTTTTTTACAAACATTTTCAATTTCATCATATGCATTATCAGCACTATATATACTAATATTATTATTTATACCATTAAATTTATGATATGGCACTCCAAATAAATTTTGCTCCAAATGAACCAATTCACCATTTTTGAACCTCTTAGAGCCACTAATTTCTAGAATCTCAATATCGTCAAATAATTGTTTTAATGTCTGTAAAGTTTGTTTATTATCATAGAAAACATCACTATCAGGACTTTTAGTTACTCTATCATCATCACTACATATTGTAATAACTATATCTTTTGCAACTTTATTAAGTTCTTGAATAACAACATATTCTTGTCTTGTAAAACCTGCAAACTCATCAATATAAATAACAGAATTATCAAATAAATGTGTATTACTTAAATTTTCAGCCAAAATATTCAAAGAATTATTCTCATCAATATATCCTTCAGAAAACTTTTCAAATTCTCTATACACCAAAAGCATATCTTCAAGTTTCAATTTTAAATATTGATCACTAATATTCTTAATCTGATTTTCAACCATTGATAAAGTAATCCCATGTTTTTTAAATTCAGTAATCTGAGTTATAAGCATTTCAACATTATCAGTTGAAGATCCTACAAAATTAAATTTTTTTCTATTTTTCTCTACAATACTATGAACAATCATTGCTTTAGCAGCCTTATCCATAACATGAATATCTCTAATGCCAATCTCATTCATTACTCTATATGCCATTCTTTCAAAAGAAATAACCTCATATTTTAGAACAGCATCATTTCCTAAAGATTCCACCAATCTTTTTTCAGCCGAAAAAGAAAATTGCTCTGGAGTAATTATATATACTTGAGCATCTTTATTATTTTTAATATTATTAAAAATAAATTCACTTTTCCCACTTCCAGCTCTACCATATATAACCTTCAAAACAATTTCCTCACTTTAACTATAAACTTCTTCTCCAATAAAATAAATATTGCTGCGCTAAACCTTTTAAACTCCCAAACTTCTCATCAGCCAATTTTTGAATTTGAACTTTACTAACTTTTGTTTCATCATCATTATGAATATATAAATCATTCATAACCCTTCTAATCCAAACATCAATTGGAAAAACATCAAACCTTTTTAGATCAGAAAAAAGCAAAATACAATCAGCTACTTTAGGACCAACTCCTGATAATTCCAATAAGTTTTTATAAACAGCTCCAGTATCTAAATTCCATTGACCATTTAAATCAAACTCATTATTTAAGATTTTTTGAGTAGTTTCATATAATCTAATATCTCTAAAACCAAGCCCTAATGAACGATACTCAGCAACTGACACATCCTTTAATGCAATTGGCTCAGGAAAAGAATAATATTCCCTTCCATCATACTCCAATTTTTCGCCATATTTTTCAGATAATCTATCAATAATTCCTTTAATCCTCGGAATATTATTATTTGCCGAAATTATAAAAGAAATAATAGTTTCCCATAAATCTTGATTTAAAATTCTAATACCTTTTCCAAACTCAATACTATTCTTCATATAATCATCAATCTTTTCAAGTTTAGATTTTAACTCATCATAATTCCTATTCAAATCAAAATAATGATTTATTTCTTCAATAGAATTAGTATTTCCATAATTAACTCCATTAAAAAACACTTCATCATCAATTTTTTTAACATTTAATACAATTTTCTTAAAAACTCCTGTATAACTTCCATCATCTTCAATATTCCATCTAAAACACTGACCACAATCAAATATATCAGCAAGTTCAAAAGAATTTACTTTAATTTTATAATTTATTTTTTCCATTAATTTTGATAACTTTCCAATACTTTAATTTTAAATTTCCCAAGTTTAATTTTTTTATCAACTTTAATCAAAGTTTCAACATTATATACACTATGTAATTTACGAATATTCTCTCTCTTCTGTCCAACAAAATTATTAACATCTGATGGATTTAAAGATATCTCAACCACTTTAACTTTATAATTAATTTTTTTTATCTTCTCAGATACTTTTTCATACCAAATAGCACTTTCAACTAATTGTCTAAATGCTGGATGCATTGGACCAGCAACAACTTCACTACCTTCTTCAGAAGGACTGTTAATTTCATCTGTAACCTGAAGACCTATTCTAATAACTTTAATTCTTTTAGCATTAAACAATTCAGTAACTGATTTTGCTCTTTCAACAGCTTGAACAATCGTCAATGGTTTATACTCCCCACTCTCATACATTCTATCAAGAGCAGTTCCTTTAATAACTAAAACTGGATAAATCCTCATAATTTTTGGTTTTAATTTAATTAAAGCTTTAGCAGTATTAATTTCATCAATTTCAGTGCTCTCAGGTAAACCAACCATCATTTGATGTCCAAGAGTAATACCATATCTTCTAATTAATTTCGAAGCTTTAATAACATCTGCAAAAGTATGACTTCTTTGACTCTTCTTTAAAATATAATCATTTGATGATTGAACTCCAAGCTCAATAGTTTTAACATTATACTTTTTTAACCTTTTTAAAATATCTTTAGAAATATAATCAGGTCTAGTTGAAATTCTAATACTATCTACTTTTTTTTGTTTAATATACTCATTTGCTACTTCAAGAAAATCATTTTGTAATTCTTCAGAAATAGCCGTAAAACTCCCACCAAAAAATGCAATCTCGACTTTTCTATTCACTGGATCAAAATTTTCTAAATATTTTTCGATTGTTTTTCTTACATCTTCTTTAGTAACATCCGTTTCCTGCCCACTTATCTTTTTTTGATTACAAAAAACACAAGTCTCTGGACACCCCAAATGTGATACAAATACTGGGATAATATATTCCTTCTTCAACCAAAACCTCCTATATTATTTAATAATACTTTTTAAAGCCTTTCTAGCAGCTTCCATTTCAGCCATTTTTTTGCTACGTCCTTCTCCACTAGCTAAAACTTTGCCATTCAAAGAAACCTCTGAAACAAAAATTTTTGAATGATCTGGACCAGACTCACTTATAATATGATATTTAATAGATACATCTCCATCCTTTTGTAATTCTTCCTGTAAAACCGTTTTATAATCTTTTTCGCCGATATGTTTACTAGCTTCAAAAATTTTATCAGTTAAATTATCTAAAATAAACTTCTTAGACTTTTCCAATCCTCCATCAAAAAATATTGCAGCAATAATTGCCTCAACAGCATCTGCTAAAATTGCTTCTTTATAATTATTTCCATGAATTTTCTCACTATTTCCAACTTTAATATAATCATAAAAATTATGCTTTTTAGCAACTTGATATAAACTTTCTTCACAAACAACCATCGCACGTAATTTCGTTAATTCACCTTCATTCAAATTAACAAAATTATTATACAAAAACTCACTTGAAACAAACTCAAGTATACTATCACCTAAATACTCCAACTTTTCATTACTCTTAACTCCATGTTCATTTGCATAAGAAGTATGTGTCAAAGCCTCTTCCAAATAAGCCTTATTTTTAAAATAATAACCTATACTATCTTCTATAGTCATGCAAAACTACCTCCAAAAGCATTATATAACATATTTAAAGCTTTTTCAATCTTGAGATTTCAGGAATTTCTTATATTCTAAAATCAAAATAAAAAAAAAGTAGTGAACTTAATCACTACTAATATATTAGTCTACTAAATTTTTAATATAATCAACTACATCGCCTACAGTTGCAACTTTTTCAGCATCACTATCAGGGATTTCAATGTTAAATGTTTCTTCTAAATTCATTATTAAATCTACTATATCCAATGAATCTGCTCCTAAATCATCAATAAATGATGATTCCATTGTAACATCTGACTCAGAAACACCTAAACATGTAACTACAGTCTCTTTTACTTTATCAAATATCTCTTCTTGATTCACTTCGGTCACCTCCTATTTTTTCATATTGTTACAATAATACAATCCTAAAAAATTGTCAAGCCCCAGTTTTAAAATAGTTTATAATTTCTATTGTTCTGCTAGAAATTGCTTGATTTCAGCCATTTTTTGCTTATTCTTCTCTGATTCATAAATACTGGCTAATCGGTCAACTGCTTCATTCTTAACAAATTGTTCAGCTTGCTTTATCGTATATTTAAATAACTTTTCATCACTACTACCATGTGCTTTAACAACAGGTTTATTAACTCCTAAAAATAAAGCTCCACCATATTCCTTATAATCCATAGATTTAGCAAACTTATTCAATGCTGGTTTAGCAATTAATCCTGAAACCATTGTTAATGGATTCCTCTTAAAACTTTCTGTTAAAGACGTTTTAACAAATTTCCCTAACCCTTCAACAGTCTTTAAGAAAATATTTCCTGTAAAACCATCAGCAATAACGACATCAACATCACCTAAAAAAGCTTCTCTACCTTCAACATTTCCCACAAAATTAATACCTAATTCTTCAGAATACTTTTTCAACAACTGATAAGAACTCTTTATTAAATCATTACCTTTTGTTTCTTCAGTACCGATATTTAAAAGGCCTATTTTAGGGTTCTTAATATTTAATGTATTTGTCATATATAAACTAGCCATTTGAGCAAATTGAAGCAAATTCAAAGGCTTACAATTTGTATTAGCACCACAATCCATTAAAACTAATCTTCCATGATACGCAGGCAAAATACCAGCTAAGGCAGGTCTATCAATACCTCTAATTCTACCAACTAATAAAGTAGCACCTGTCAATAAAGCACCAGAATTACCAGCAGAAATAAAAACATCACCTTCTCCATTCTTCAACATATTAAAACCAACAACCATTGAAGAATCCTTTTTATTCTTAATAGCTATTGTAGGAGTATCTTCCATATTAATTATTTCACTTGCATTTCTTATTGATAATCTATCAGAAATTTCTTTTAAATCTTTACCATAGAACTCTTTAATTTTAGCATTTAAAACATGTTCCTGTCCAATCAAACAAACTTCAGCAGAAACTTCATTTATTGCGCTCACAGCACCTCTAATTACAGCATCAGGTGCATTATCACCACCCATTGCATCTAATAAAATCTTCATATAAATCCTTTCAGTCATTTTTTATATAATAATACTATAATTAATCAAAGTCAACACACATCAATTTTTAATATATTCATAATCACAAAAAAAAAGATGGCCGATAAAACGACCATCACAAAATATTATCAATATTATTGTAATTCAACAGTTGCTCCAGCTTCTGTTAATTTAGCTTTCATATCTTCAGCTGCATCTTTAGCAACATCTTCTTTTAATGTTTTTGGTGCTCCATCAACTAAATCTTTAGCATCTTTTAATCCTAATCCTAATAAGTCTTTAACAACTTTAATTACTTGGATTTTATTTGCTCCAGCTTCTTTTAATACAACATTGAAGCTGCTCTTTTCTTCAGCTGCTCCAGCTACTGCTCCAGCTGCAGGTGCAGCTGCTGCTACTGCAGAAACTCCAAATTCTTCTTCGATTGCTTTAACTAAATCATTTAATTCAACAACTGTTAATTTTTTGATTTCTTCGATCATATCATTAATTGCCATTTTAAAATCCTCCTATATTTTATATTTTGTAAACTTGGCTGTTTACTATTATTTTTTTGATATTAACAGATTACTCTGCTTCTTCTTCTTTCTTAATTCTTACTTGATCAACTGCAACTGCAAGTTTTGTAATAATTCCAAGTAATGAACCAGCAAGTTTTGATAGTAATTCTTCTTTTGATGGTAATTGTGCTAAAACTAATAAATCTTCAGCAGAAACAACTTTACCATCAATCATACCACCTTTAATTTTATAATTTTCATGAGATTTTGAAAATTTATAAACAATTTTTAATGGTGTCAAATAATCTTCTTCAGATGTAATAATAGCTGATGTACCAACTAAAACTTCATCTAAACCAGATTCTCCATTTGCATTTAATGCTCTTTTAATAATATTATTTTTCTTAACTGTTTTTAAAGCACCTGCTTCTCTTAAATCTTTTCTTAAAACTGTATCATCAGCAACATTTGTACCAATAAATTCAACTAATAAAACTAATTTAGAAGCTTTGATTCTTTCAGCTAATTCATTAACGCTTTGTTCTTTTGCTGCTATAGCTGCTTTACTTGCCATTAATAATTCACCTCCTATTTCTTTATCACAAAGTAATATAATAAATATTCTTATATGCAACTTTGCAATACATATAAAAAATTCAATTTGTTGACCATAGGTAAACAAATTGAATTCATTCTCATCATTTACCTCGGTAAGACTTACTAACTGCTTACTATCTCTGGTCACATAAATTATTTATTATTAATATACAAACCAGGTCCCATACTTGGAGCGATTGATACACTTCTAATATATTGACCTTTAGCTGCTACTGGCTTAGCTTTGATAATAGCTTCCATAATAACATTATAGTTTTCAACCAACTTATCAACACCAAATGATATTTTACCAAATCCTAAATGAACAATATTGTTCTTATCCAATCTATATTCAACTTTACCAGATTTAATATCATTAATAGCTTTTGTTACATCCATTGTTACTGTTCCAGATTTAGGGTTTGGCATTAATCCTTTTGGTCCTAATACTTTACCTAATCTACCAACAACACCCATCATATCAGGTGTTGCAACAACAACATCATAATCAAACCATCCATCATTTTGGATTTTTGGAATTAATTCTTCAGCACCAACGAAATCAGCTCCTGCTTTTTCAGCTTCTTCTGCTTTTGGTCCTTTAGCGAAAACTAAAACCTTTAAATTTTTACCTGTACCATTTGGAAGTACTACTGTACCTCTAACTTGTTGATCAGCATGTGTAGAATCAACACCTAATTTAACATGTAATTCAACAGTTTGATCAAACTTTGGTTGTGGCATCTTTTCAATAACTTCAATAGCTTCTTTTACATCATATAATTTTGATGAATCAACAAGCTTTGCACTTTCAAGATATCTCTTGCCTCTCTTCATTTTTACCTCCTTTGGTTTTTACGAAACTTTTAGTTTCTCCCAATTTAAAATTAATCTACGATTGTAACACCCATAGAACGAGCTGTTCCACAAACCATACTCATAGCTGTTTCTAATGAAGCAGCATTTAAGTCAGGCATCTTTGCTTTAGCAATTTCCTCAACTTGAGCCTTAGTAAGTTTTGCAACTTTTTCTAGATTTGGCTTACTTGAACCTTTTTGAATATTAGCTGCTTTTTTAATTAACACAGCCATAGGTGGTTCTTTAGTAATAAAATCGAAAGATTTATCTTTATGAACTGTAATAACAACTGGAATAATTAAACCAGCTTGTTTTGCTGTTCTATCATTAAATTGCTTTACGAAATCCATGATGTTAACACCTGAACCACCTAAAGCTGGACCAACTGGTGGAGCTGGTGTTGCCTTTCCTGCTGGAATTTGTAATTTAATGATTACTTCTTTTTGTTCTTCCTTTGCCATTTTGTGCACCTCCTTTAGTTTGTATAATAAATAATTTATATAAAAAACTAGATAACTAGCTTTTATTAACAACAATTAGTCTGCTATTTTTTCAACTTCAGTAAAATCAACATCTACCGGTGTTTCTCTTCCAAACATTGAAATCATAACTTTAACTTTATGTTTCTCTTTATTAATACTAATTACTGTACCAGTAAAATTCTCAAATGGTCCTGTTATAACCCTAATTTGATCATTTACTTCATAATTAATATTAAATGATTGAATATCAAATCCCATCTTTCTTATTTCACTATTCGTAAGTGGTATAGGATCAGTTCCTGACCCAACAAAACCAGTAACACCTCTAGTATTTCTGACAATATACCAAGTTTGCTCAGTAACAATCATTTTTACTAAAACATAACCAGGAAAAACTTTCTTTAAATTAGTTTTTGTTTTACCATCTTTAATTTCTATCTGTTCTTCCATTGGCACAATTATATCAAAAAAGTAATCTTGTAATTCTCTATTCTTAATCATCTTTTCAAGATCTGTCTTAACTTTATTTTCATATCCTGAATAAGTATGTACAACATACCATCTTGGTTCTAAATCATAATCCTTTTGAGACATGCTTTAGCCTCCTTAATTTTTTCTATTTTATAGCATCTGTACTGTTAACTATTGGCGTTAGTTCCATTAGTTGTAGCTGTAGTATTAGATGTAGTATTCGTTTCAGTCGTTGATGTGGAATTTGTTGTATTTGAAGTAATAACTTTATTTAATTGCTTAACTTCAAAATCTTTCATTCCTCTAAAAGTTAAATCCAAAACAAATATTAACACTGAAACAACAATAACCATTGAAACAACTACAACAGTATTTTCAAAAAGTTGTCTTCCTTTTGGCCAAATAACTTTTTTTAATTCTGCTCTAAATCCAGACAATTTACTATCCTTCTTTACAGATTTTTTCACAGATTTCTTAGCTTTAGATTTTTTCGCTTTTTTTACTTTATCTTCTGAACTTACTGTTTCTTCTGCCTCAACAACTTCTTGTTCTTCATTATTTTCAGCTTCTGCAACGTCCTCATCAAGAATCTTTTCTTCAACAATATCAGTCTTTTTAACTTTTTTACTGTTTTTATTCTTATTATTAGGCATCTCTACCCCTCCATAAAAGTTTTATTTTGTTTCTTTATGTACTGTAGTTTTTTTGCAGAACTTACAATATTTTCTTATTTCAAGTCTTTCCGCATTATTCTTTTTATTTTTTTCTGTAACATAATTTCTATTGTGACATTCTGTACATTCTAGAGTAATATGTTCTCTTGCTCCTTTTGAAGCCATTTTAACACCTCCAAGCATATCTATTTCAATGTATGCCAAACAATATTAGCACACATAATAAGTTATGTCAAATAGCATAACTTATCTTAATTGTTTTGCAACTTCTTCAGCAAAGTTTTCTTCTTTTTTCTCAATACCTTCGCCTTTTTCAAATCTTACAAATCTATTAACTTTTGCATTACCCGCTTTTAATATATCTTTTATTTTTTGATCTGGATTTTTAACAAACTCTTGATCTACTAAGCAATTCTCTGAAAAGAATTTTCCTAGTCTACCTTCAACAATTTTTCCAGCAACATTTTCTGGTCTGCCTTCATTAATAACTTGTGCTTTTAAAATCTCTTTTTCATGTTCTAATTCATCAGCTGGAATATTAGATTCATCTAAATATCTTGGATTGGCAGCAGCAACTTGCATAGAAATATCTTTTGCTAAAACATCATCTCCACCTTCCATATCAACTAATATAGCGATTTGTCCATCACCATGAACATAAGTTCCAATATGTCCTTCTGTTTCATATCTTTCAAATCTTCTTAAAGACATATTTTCACCAATTTTTGCAATCAAGTCTGTTAAAGTTTCTCCAACAGTTTTTTCTTCATTTGAGATAAATTTTTCATTTAACAAATCTTCAACATTTGCTGGATTGTTTAATGCTACTTGTTTTACAACTGCTGTTACAAAATCTTTAAACTCTTGGTTTTTACCTACAAAGTCTGTTTCAGCATTAACTTCAACAACTGCACCAATCTTTTTATCATCAGATACATAAGAAGCTACTAAACCTTCTGCTGCAATTCTATCTGATTTCTTTGCTGCTTTAAGGATTCCTCTTTCTTTAAGCAAATCCATTGCTCTATCTAAATCTCCATCAGTTTCAGTTAAAACCTTTTTGCACTCCATCATACCTGCACCAGTTTTCTCTCTTAACTCTTTTACTTGAGCTGCAGTAACCATAATATATCTCCTTTCAACTATATAATATATATTATATTAATTATTCAGCACTTTCTTGTGCTACTTCTTCCATTGACTTTTCTTCACTGTCTTCTTGAGCCATTTCTGTTGTATCAAAACTTTCGCCTTGTCTTCCTTCAATAACTGCATTAGCCATAACATCTGTCATTAATTTAACTGCTCTTATAGCATCATCATTACCAGGAATTACATAATCAACATCATTTGGATTACAGTTTGTATCAATTAATCCAACAACTGGAATATTTAACTTTTTAGCTTCTAATATAGCAATATGTTCTTTTTTAGGATCAACAATAAACATAACATCTGGAATTTCAGTCATTTCTTTAATTCCACCTAAATTTTTATTTAATTTTTCCATTTCTTTTCTTAATAGAACAACTTCTTTTTTAGGTAAAACATCAAATGTTCCATCTTCTTCCATTCTTTCAAGTTCATTTAATCTTTCAACTCTTGTTCTAATTGTATTAAAGTTTGTTAAAGTTCCACCTAACCATCTTTCATTAATGTAGAACATTCCACATTTTTCTGCTGCTTCTTTAACACATTCTTGTGCTTGTTTCTTTGTTCCAACAAATAAAATGTTTTTTCCTTCTTCTGCTTGAGATCTAATGAACTCATAAGCTTCATCTAACTTTTTAGATGTTTTTTGTAAATCAATTATATGGATACCATTTCTAGCTTGAAAAATATATTCAGCCATTCTAGGATCCCATCTTCTTGTTTGATGTCCAAAATGAACACCAGCTTCAAGTAATTGTTTCATTGCAACTACTGACATCTTTCTTTCCTCCTTTAGTTGTTAACCTCCACAAAAGTCAACACAATTAACTAACTTAAATTATAAAAACAAAAATTTAATTCAAGCACTAATTAATCATTCATTTTGTGTGCGTAATTTAACAACAATATTATAACAAAGAGTTTGCATTTTGGCAACCCCCAAAGCTTCAATACTTTTTATATTTGTTACATTTTTGTTACAAAAATACTTTTATATAGAAAAAATCATCCAAAAACTATATAATATAGCAAATAAATTTGAAAGGATAACATTATGAAATTTAACAAGTGCATGAGATGTGGTTGTTTCTTTACTACAAGCGATGATGTTTGTCCAAACTGTAAAGAAAAAGATCAAGTTGATATTTCAAGCCTAAAAAGCTATTTAGCAAACAATGAAACACCTGCAACAATAAGTTCTTTATCTTTTAATTCAGGTGTAAGTGAAAAAAATATAAATAGATATTTTCAAACAAAAGAATTCTCTAAATTCAAAGCTCAAATAAATAACAATACAGATGAAACAATAACACCGATTATTAAATTATAATAATCGGTGTTATTTTATTTTTTATAATTAATCACTCCATAACCAATATTATTTTTATACATTAGCTTTACTGTATCTTCAATATTATTACAAGAAATAATTGTTTTATGTCCTCCATTAGTCAAATTATGATATTCAGACTCTACTTCTATCTTTTTCTTTATGTCAAAACTTTCAGGAACTTCAAACGAATTAGTATATTTCACTTTATCAGTAACATATTTTACATTTCCAAAAAGCACTCTATCGATTTCAACAAATGATTTAGATATCTCATCATCTTCATTTCCCGCAACAACAAAATTTAAATTGTATTTATTAACATATTCATTAACTTTATTAGCAATAAACCTAACTATTTTTATACCAATCTTTTGCGATTCAATACTTTCAAAATGACTTTTCCCATTTAACACAATCAAAGCTTCATTAAGCCCTGTAAATGAAACTTGAAGCAATCCATGTTTTAAAGCCTTTTTAATTTTCATATTTTCATCTTCAAATCTTTCAGAATCAATCCACACATGTTCTTTCATTAAAAATGGAAAACTTTTAACCTTTTTATTACTTTGAATTTCATAGCTTTCAATTAATTGATCTTTTACTAAATCAAGCTTCCTTTCTAGTTCTTCCATAAATAATTCTAAATTTCCATCAGACTTTAAAGCAATTCTAGGCAAATTTAAAACAGTAGCAGCAATAACCCCTCTTCCAGCAGAAACTCTTCTATCAGAGTCAACAAAATTATCTATAATTCTAGTGCCATTTTCAAAATATGCAACTTCTGTATTAAAATCTCCAATTTTATAATTTTCTGTATTTATATCAGAATCTAAAAATGAAAAAGAAATATTGTCAGAATCCTTTACAACTTCACATGCTCTTAAAAACAAATCATAATTAACATCTTCTTTACTAAAATTAATTCCTTTTTTTACTTTAAAAACAACTTTAGGAGAAATAGCTTTTCTATTTTCACCAAGACCTTCACTAATAGCTCTTAATAAATTAAAACTAATAATCCTTCCCTCTGCACTAATATCAGTTCCAATATTAATTGTAGTTAAACACTCACTACAAATACTATTTAAATCATGTACAAATCCTTCCATAGATTGATACACTTGTTTATTAGTTTTTTTCATTGCTTTCTCATACACAATTCTAAACATTCTCTTTAATTGCTCAGATTCTCTAGTAAATTTATAAAAAACAGATATATCAAAATCAATACTATTTATTTTTTCAATTTCTCTTTCAATACCATTTAAAGCAATAAATTTATCAAAATCAGTATAATCTAAAATATCATATATCGTTTGTTTAAACTCCTTTTTAAAAGTTTTTAAAACACCAGGAGCCATATAATAATCAAATGCTGGTATCGATTGTTCTCCAAACTGATCTTTTTGATTATTTGTAATTGCAACTAATGCTAACATACTATAAGAAACAATACTCTGAGGGACCCTCATAGAACATCTCTTAGTAGAAAAACCATTTTGAAACAACTTTTCTAAATTAATCTGGCAATTTTCAGTTGTTCCAAAAGGATAATATTTAATATTTTTAATATAAATATCACCATTCTCATGCAATTCACTAAATTTTTTCTTCATAATATATGCAGTAGCAAATTTTTCAGATACAATTTCACCATACTCAATCAATCTATTATTAATACTTTCAAAATCATATTCATCTGCATTTCCATTCTTGCTATCAAGGCCAATATTCTCTAAAGCTTTAAGAAATTTATGTTTTTTCTTTTCGTCAAAAAACAATTCTCTTGACTGTGCTCTTTTTTCTCTATATTCAGAATAAGCTTTAGCAATATCAATATATCCATTTTGATTCATTATTTCTTCAATAATATCCTGAATTTGTTCAATCTTAATTTTATCATAATTACCATCTTTAATAACATCAATAACATCATAAAAAACCTTATTAATATCACTAAGTGTATATTCAGAATCGACAGCTTCAAAGCCCTTCTTTATAGCTACTGCAATTTTAGTACTATCAAATTTAACTCTCTTACCATCTCTTTTTATTACAACAATATCTGATAATTCTTCTCTCAAATTAAATCCATCCAATCTATATAATTTCAAATAACTCTTGATTTAAAACATATTTAACTTTTTCTTCATCATTTCCATGAATATATCCTAAAACATCTCCATTTTCAACTATATCGCCAACTTTTTTATCAAAAACAAATCCAACAGTCATATCAATAATATCATCTTTTTTCAATCTTCCTGCCCCTAAATATCTAGACATTTCTCCAACCAAATTAGCATCAAGTTTAGCAATCTTACCAGATTTTTTAGCAATAATAGGTTCAATTATTGTAGCTCTATCAAACTTTGATGTGTCTTCTAAATAAGAAATATCGCCATTTTGACTTTTAACCAATTCAATTAATTTTTCATAACCTTTTCCATTTTTTATATTTTCTAAAATCTTTCTTTTTCCCTCACTTATTGAAGAAACTTTATTAGCAAGTATAAGCATATTAGCACCAAGCTCAGTAATAACCTCTTCAACATCTTTAGGCATATATTTTCCTTTTAAAACATCAACTGCTTCAATTACTTCTAAAATATTTCCTACTGCATATCCAAGTGGTTGATTCATGTCAGTCAAAACACAAACTGTCTTCCTATTAGCAAGTTCTCCAATTTTAACCATTAGAGACGCCAATTTTTTAGCATCTTCAACCGTTTTCATAAAAGCTCCACTTCCATAAGTAACATCAATAACAATCTTATTTGCTCCAGCAGCAATCTTTTTACTCATAATACTTGATGCAATAAGAGGTATATTAGCAGTACAATTAATTGTATCCCTTAAAGCATATAATTTTTTATCAGCAGGAGCTAAATTTAAAGTTTGCCCCATTAAACTAATTCCATGTCTTTTAACATTATTCATAAATGTATCAATATCAATAGAAGTATTATAACCAGGAATAGATTCTAACTTATCAATAGTTCCTCCAGTAATGCCAAGACCTCTACCAGACATCTTTGCAACAGGAATTCCTAAAGATGCAATTAATGGCATTAAAATCAAAGTAACTTTGTCACCAACTCCACCAGTACTATGTTTATCAACAACATTTCCAAGCTCTGACAAATCCAAAACATCTCCAGAATCAGCCATTGCTAAAGTCAACTCTGTAATTTCATCATCATTCATTCCATTAATATAAATTGCCATTACTAATGCTGCTGCTTGATAATCGGTAATATTTCCATTTGTATAATTTTCTATAAAATATCTAATTTCATCTTCAGTTAATTCTAAATTATCTCTTTTTTTTCCTATAATATCTAATATATTCATATTTTCTCCTAACGTTATACACATTCTTTAGACAAAATGTGTAATAAATGTTTTTCGATGCAAGCTACAAGGACCAAATTCTTTAATAGCATCAATATGAGCTTTCGTTCCATATCCCTTATTTTTTTCAAAACCATATTGAGGATAAATCTCAGAATATCCTCTCATCAACCTATCTCTCGTAACCTCAGCCAAAATTGATGCACATGAGATAGAATAGCAAGTCGCATCACCCTTAATTATTGATTGATATGGAATTCCACATGTATCAATTTCTTTTAACGCATCAACTAATATCAAATCAGGCTTTTCCCCCAATTTGTCAATAATCTTTTTAATACACCTATTAAGTCCTATTTTTGTTGCCTCTAAAATATTATATTCATCAATTTCAGATTGAGTAACAATCTCAACATCCCACACAATTGCATCTTCAATAATTTGATCATATAAAATTTCTCTTCTTTTTTCAGTAACCTTTTTAGAATCATTAACCCATTTTAAATTAGATTCAGGCTTCATTATAACAGCACCAACAGAGACAGGACCAGCCAATGGCCCTCTGCCAGCTTCATCAATTCCAACAATTAATTTAGTTCCCTCTTCAATTAACTTTTTTTCATAACTTTTTAAAAATTCTAATCTTTCTTCATCTCTACCCATAAAAACCTACTTATCAATTTCAGACAATCTATATTTTCCCTTATATGGATTTGTAATATAAACTTCACCACTATCATAATTAACTATATATAAAGAATTATCTAAATTTTTTATTTCTAATTCTAATTTTTTTAAATCTTCATCATATAAAATATAATATTTTGAATAATCTTCAGCTGGAATGTTCAAATCAATAATAAATTTTCTTATAATCGCATCATCCAATCTATCAGAAAGTTTTACTCCAACTAATTCTTCGCTCTTTTTTGAAACATTAAACCTTGATTTTTTAACTTTCGCAACACCCTGTATTAAAAGCATATCTGCTCTAACATTTCTATCTTTTTGAACATTATCAATTTTTTTATAACGTTTAAAAATAGCACCAATCGCAAAAATCATAAAAACAACTAAAACAGCTGTAAAAATATTTATTCTTAATCTCCTACTCATCATTAACTCCCAATTTTTTAATAAAGTATATCACTGACATTTTTTTCTGTAAAGAGTAACAAAATAAGCCAATTTCACACTTTATTCATAAAACTATAGTAGAATTGATAAAAATGTGTTAGATTTATATATGAAAGGAATAAAAATGATTATAAAAAATAAATCTCAAAAACGGTATTCTCAAAAATATCCTAATATCATTTTTTAGTGGAATTATTGGTACATTAATTATCATCCTCATATTATTAAAAACAAATAGCTTTTCAAAATTAGTTAAAACAAATAATACACAAACTACAATAACCTACACAAATCCAAATCAAATTTCTCTTTCAAATATCTCAGACACTGGAGTTGCAGTAGCACAAAAAGTATTACCATCAGTAGTAGGTATTGATGTTACTTTTGAAAAATCCCAATCGTCAACATCAAGTGGAAGTGGTTCAGGAATTATAATCAGTTCAGATGGTTACATTTTAACTAATTCACATGTTATTACAGGCGACAATTCAGATGGAATCAATCTTGGTAAACCTATAGAAATTAAAGTCTACTTATATAAAGACAAAACTGCATACCCAGCTAAAATTATTGGAAACGACCCTCAAACAGATCTTTCAGTATTAAAAATAGAAAAAACAGGATTAACTGCAGCAGAACTAGGAGATTCAGATACAGTCCAAATTGGTGAATATTGTATGGCAGTTGGCAATCCTCTTGGCATGAAAAGTTCTATAACTACAGGTAGTATAAGTGCACTAAACCGTCAATTGGTTGGAGAAAACGGCGTACTATATACATTAATTCAAACAGATGCAGCAATAAACAGTGGTAACAGTGGTGGTGCGTTAGTAAATTCAAACGGACAAATAATTGGAGTAAATACAATTAAAGTTTCAGGTGAAGATATTGAAGGATTAAGTTTTGCAATACCAATTAACCACACAAAAAGAATATTTTCAGATTTAATAAAATATAATAAAGTAATAAGACCATATATAGGAATTGCAGGAACAACAATTTCAGAAACACTTTTAAAACAGTTTCCAAATTCTAAACTAGTAAAAGGTGTTTATATAAGAAATATTGGCCAAAATTCTCCAGCTGAAAAAGCAGGATTAAAAATTGGTGATATAATAACATCATTTGATGATAAACCTATTTCAACAATGTTCGATATAGACTTGATAAAAAATAATCATAATATTGGAGATAAAATTAATATAGAAATATATCGTTCAGGAGAAAAAATAAATACAACTCTCGAATTAACAGAAGCAAAATAATTAATGTCTTTTCACAAATACCACATTAAGTTCACAAAAAAGACATAAAACCCATTTATAATAAAACCATAATCAGTAATTAAGTTACTCCTATTACTGATTACATAATTAAAAACATCCCCTTTTATTTTCATAGACCTGCAATGTGCAGGTCTATATTTTTTTATTTTATAATATCAAAATAAGAGCTTACAAAACGTAAGCTCTTTAATATTAAATTTGAACTATATCCATTTCAGAAGTATAAACATTTGCTTGATTTCCATAAGCATAAATAATATACAATTCCCCATTTCTTCCTAAAATAAAATTAGTAACTTTATCAATAGAATAAATTGGATTAGTCAATTCTCTTTTATATAAAGTATTATCTGCCTTTTTTATTACTTTTTCAATTTTTGAATTAGCAGTAGCGACATCAACTTTATTCTTTGCTAACACATCTGCCACTTTAATTTCCTTATTATTAATCAAATCATAATTATATCCTTGAATCATAATCTTTTGAGGTTTATCACCCTCCTTCAATTTAGCAATAATAGCAACAGATAAAATATTATCATTAACATTTGCAGTAAAAGAAATTGTTAAACTAGTATTTGCAACAGAATTAGTAATAACATCATTCATCATTTTAACAAAATAATTCATTGTGATATTATTAAAATTATTTGTAACCTCACTATTAATATTAAAAACTGGCAAATACGCAACTATATCATACTTTCCATCAAGCTTTTTTGTATATGGACCATTAGGTAATTGTGGATTTTCACTATAAATATATACATAATTTTTATTCAAATCCATTTTTTTAACATTATCATACTCTTTAAACTGAGGAAGTTTATTATCAAATAATTGCATAAACTTATTACTAATATCAACTTCTTCATCAACACTTACAACATTAGAAATATTTATATCAGGAATTTCATCATTTTCCTTAGTACTAAAAAATTGCACATTAACTCCAACAATTATTGCAATAATACAAAAAGCAATAATAAATGCATAAATACAATATCTAGCTGTTTTACTCATTTATACTCTATAATTCCCTTCATTAAATTAGTAAAATTATATCATTACATTTTAAGAAAAATCAAGCAACTTACATATAAAATTCACCTCAAGTTCATTGACTAAAATATAATAATATAATACAATAATCAAAGATTGGAGAACAAAATATGATATGCTCAAGATGTAAAAAAAATACAGCAGTAATTTTCATAAATACAACAGATGCCAATGGTAATAAAACACAAACTGGTTACTGCTATAAATGTGCGAAAGAATTAGGATTAAATCCATTACAATCAATGGATAGTTCTAAACTTTCAGATGAAGAAATAAAAAATTTATCAAATCAATTAAATAGTGCATTTAAAGATGTTATAGAAAAAATGTCTAATCAAGAAATAACCCCAGAAGTTTTAGAAGAGATGCAAGAACAATTAAACAACTCTGATAATAATAACTCTGATGAATCATCTCCTAAAACATTTGGTATGGGATTTGCCCTACCTTTCAATACATTAGAATCATTTTTTCAAAATAATAATTCAGATGAATCAGAAGAAGAACAATCTTCAAGTGATAAAACTCAAAAAACAAAAACAACTAATAAACAAAATAAAAAAAGAAAAGCTTTAAACACTTATGGTACAAATCTTACAGAAAAAGCTAGAAATCATCAAATAGACAAAGTCATTGGTCGTGAAAAAGAAATTGAAAGAATGATTCAAATTCTAAATAGAAGAACTAAAAACAATCCTTGTTTAATAGGTGAACCTGGTGTTGGAAAAACAGCTCTTGCTCAAGGATTAGCATTGAGAATAGCAAGTGGAGATATCCCTGCAAAATTAATGAACAAAGAAGTGTATTTACTTGATATGACAGCAGTAATAGCCGGAACTCAATTCAGAGGTCAATTTGAAGCAAGAATGAAACAAATAATTGACGAATGTAAATCAGAAAAAAACATAATTTTAGTTATTGATGAAATTCACAATATTGTAGGTGCAGGTGATGCAGAACATTCAATGAATGCTGCTAATATTTTAAAACCATCATTAGCAGATGGCACAATACAATTAATTGGAACAACAACTTTAAACGAATATAGAAAATATATTGAAAAAGATTCTGCATTAGAAAGAAGATTCCAACCAATAATCGTCGAAGAACCAACTGCAAGTGATACAATAGATATTCTAAAAGGAATTAAATCATATTATGAAACTTATCATAAAGTAACAATTCCAGACCATGTAATTACTAATTTAGTAAAAATGTCAGAGCGCTATATACATGATAGATTTTTTCCAGATAAAGCAATAGATATTTTAGATGAAGCATGTTCTAAAATAAATTTAAATAATAAAGATTTATATAATTTAGAATTATTAAAAAACAAATTTAATGAAGTTCTTGCAGAAAAAGAAGAAGCTGCAGAAGCAGATTCTACTGAAGATTATAAAAAAGCTGCAGAATTAAAAATGAAAGAATGTCAACTAAAAGACGAAATAACAAAATTAGAATCAAAATTGAAACCACAAATATTAACAGACGAAGATATTGCAAAAGTTATTGAAAGTTGGACAAAAATACCAGTCCAAAAAATAACAGAACAAGAAACTGAAAAATTATTAAATTTAGAATCAAATCTTCACAAACATGTAATAGGTCAAGATGAAGCTGTTGAAGCAGTTTCAAGAGCAATACGTAGAAATCGTGCAGGTCTAAAATCTGTAAAAAGACCACCTTCATTTATATTTGTAGGTCCAACAGGAGTTGGTAAAACAGAATTAGCTAAATCATTAGCATTAGAAATATTCGGCAAGAGTGATGCCATAATTAGAATTGATATGTCCGAATACATGGAAAGTAATTCAACAACAAAATTAATCGGCTCACCACCAGGATATGTAGGATATGATGATGCAGGACAATTAACCGAAAAGGTAAAACGTCATCCATATTCAATTATTCTATTTGATGAAATTGAAAAAGCTCATCATGATGTATTTAACTTATTATTACAAGTATTAGACGACGGAAGACTTACAGACTCAAAAGGAAACACAATAAGCTTTGAGAATACAATAATCATTATGACATCAAATGTTGGATCAACTTCAAATGTAAATTCAATTGGATTTGGTTCATCATCAGAATTAAAGAAAAATAAAATCCTTGAAAGTATGAAAGAAGTATTCAGACCAGAATTTTTAAATAGAATTGATGAAATAATCTGTTTTAATTCATTAACAGAATCTGAACTAAATCAAATAATCACATTAATGATAAATGATACTCAAAAAATACTAGATGAACGTAATATTAAAATAAATATTTCAGAAGCTGGTAAAAAATATCTTATTGAAAAAGGAACAGATATAAAATATGGTGCACGTCCATTAAGAAGAGCTGTTCAAAGGTATCTAGAAGATGAACTATCTGATATGATTTTAAAGAAAGAATTATTAGATGGACAAACAGTTGATATTGATTTAAAAAATGATAAATTAACATTTAAAGTAAGATAAAAAAACTGATGCATAAGCATCAGTTTTTTTAATATGTATACCACAATCCTTGTGATTTTAAATTCTTAATAATTTGTTCATGTTCTTGATTTGTATTAGCATAATATACTTTTCCATTTTTATCAGCTACAAAAAATAAATAATTTGTTTTCAATGGTTGTAATACTGCAACAATTGAAGATTCACTTACCATTGCAATTGGACCAATAGGAATCTTACCTTCCATGCCCGTAGCTCTCGTATTATAACCATTCACCGAATTAATTTCACTCATTTTTAAATCTCTCTCAGACATATCAACTCTAGCAGCATAATATGTTGTAACATCACTACCAAGTGACATTCCTTTTGTCAATCTATTAAAAAATACACCCGCAACACCTGCTCTATCAGCAACATTTGAAGACTCAAGTTCAACAATTGAAGCCAAAGTCAAAACACTATGAACAGATAACCCAGAATTTTGAATTTGAGCTTTATATTTAGTCAAAACAACATTCATCCTATCAAGCATCATTTCAAAAATCTTTTCAACAGAAACATTTTTATTATCTAATTGATATGTATCAGGAAATAAGTATCCTTCAAGTGAATAATAAATTTGATCATTAAGAACTTCATTTCCAATAAACCAATATTTTTGAGATAATGAAGTCAAATATTTCTTATCTTTTAATAATGCATAAACTTGTTCTTCAGTATTATTAGTATATTGAGCAATATTTTTAGCAATCCATCTCATATTTTTACCTTCTACAAACTTAACAGATATTGCATCAGGATTATACTTAGAACCTTTTTTCAAACTATCAACAATTTCAAAATATTTCATTGATTTATTTAATTTATAAGTCCCTGCTTTCATTCCTTCAACTTTATTAAATTTACAATATAACTTAAATACCCAAGACGAAACTAATTTTGAATTTTCCAACTTTTGAGCAATTTTATTGCTACTAGATCCTTTTTCAATTTCAACTATAACTTCTTCATTCTTTCCAAATGTAGCATTAACATTTAATAAATAAAATGCAATCAAACCACAAAAAAACAAAAAAAGTATCACTACTACACTAATTATTATCTTCTTCATATTAATCTCCATTTTTTTCTAATAATACCATATAGAATTAAATCTTTCAATATTTAATTTTTCTTTCTTGAATTAACCATTCTCCCTTTTAAAACTTTTTTATAATCAACTTTAATCATTACTTCTTCAGTAATTACACCACTTTTATCAATAGAAATTGAAACTTCACCATTTAAATCAGTCCTATATATTTTACACCCAATTTCAGACAATTTATTTAAAATAAACTGATTTGGATGTCCAAACTTATTATTTTGGCCACACCCTATTAAAGCTATTTTAGGCATAATTAATTTCAAAAAATCATCACTCGTACTCGTTATAGAACCATGATGACCAACTTTCAAAATATCTGCCTTCAAAAGATCAGATTTAGAATATCTAGCAATAATTGCATCTTCTGCAATCTTTTCCAGATCACCAGTACATAAAATATTAATTTTACCAAATCTCAACATATTTAAAATTGCGTTATTATTCATTACATTTTCCATAATCGGCTCATCATTTGGATTATATATATCAATTCTAAAATCATTAAATTGAAAACAATCATTTTCTTTTACATATATCACATTAATTCTCTTTTTATTAGCAATTCGAATAAATTCACTATACATTTTTGAATCTTTAAACTGTTTAGCAATAATAGCATTCTTAACTTTGATATATTTCATAACATGCAAAAATGCTCTACAATGATCAGCATCAAAATGTGAAACAATTATATAATCAATTTTATAAACTTTTCTATCAATTAAATATGGCAATAAAGTATTTTTACCAACATCATAATCATCAGCAGAAATTGCACCACCACTATCAATTAAAAAATTCATTCCATTATATCTGATTAACATACAATCACCCTGCCCCACATCAACAAAATTAATATATAATTTATTTTTAGGAAGGAAATTAAAATTTGATATGATCATTATCAGTAATGTAATAAAAGCTAATAACCTTTTCCTCTTAATTAAAAAATAAACTATTAAGTAATATGCAATTACAAAAATAAAAGAGCCATAACATACCAGCACACTAGAAAAAGGTAATTTACCTACAAAATTCACTAAAAAGAAAAATAAATTTAAAATAAAACTTAACAATACCACTAAAATTTTAAATTTAAAAATAAAAGTAATAAATCCCAAAATAATTAAAATTCCTAAAAATGGAGATACTAATAAATTTGCAATAATAAACGTAAACGAAATAGTATTATAATAATAAACCATTATTGGAATAATAAATATATTAGCTGCAATCGTTATAAAAATAGAATCTAACAACCACAAAAATTTCCCATCATAATTTTTATACATCAATTTAAATTTATCTTGAAAATATGCAATCCCCAATACACCTGAAAATGATAAAATTGCTCCAATATCAAAAATAGAATAAGGATTTTTAATAAGTAAAACCAAAGAAGATATCGCTAAATTGGTATAAATATCACTTTTTCTTTTAAAAATACTACTTAAAATAGCCATTATTGTCATTACACCAGCTCTTACGACAGATGGCGTATACTGTGTTAACCTCATAAAAAATAAAATCCCAATAATTAAGCATATTTGAGATTTCCTTTTATTTTTTAAGAATTTGCAAATATATTCTAAAAAGCCAACCACATATATAAAATGAGCTCCTGAAACTGCAATCAAATGTGATAAATTCGCATTTTGAAAACTTTCAATCACTTTATTATCCATCCCACTCTTATCACCAATTAAAATTCCAATAATTATACTAGCTATATCTTTCTTTAAATTTTTATTAAAAAAATTATTAATTTCAATCCTTAAATCCACAATTTTATCACAATAAACATAATAAAAACTTTTAGAATGCTTGACTTCAAAAACTTTATTAATTTTTATATTTCCATCAATTCCTTTAGTTTTCAAATTAAAAGCATAATCAAACCCACCATAATTTCTTTTTCCACTAGGAATCTTAACTTCAAAATTAGACTTAATTAAATCACCAATCTTCAATTTTTGCTTAGAAAAAATATAAAACTTTTTATCATCATATCTTCCAATATATTTATATCCATCATCACAAAAAACTCCATCAATTATAAATATATTACCATTTACTACACAATTTTCCATTTTTCTTTCAGAAATAAAAAATGGAGCTATTATTTTCAAAAATAGCCCCACAATTATTAATATAAAAATTGTTATAATACATAAATATCGTTTCATAAAATAATATTCAAACCCTACTATGACACAAATTTACTTAAAATATAACCTTTAACATTATTAAATTTAACTTGTGTCCAATCACCTGATTTACCAATAACCTCTAATTTTCTTCCTTTACCAACACTACCTAATACATCAGAAGATGTTGATGGCTTCTCTCTAATATTAACTGCATCTGTATTAACTGTCACAAAATTTCCGTCACTAGATACTTTATCTGCACCTGCATTAGATGTAGACTCAACTGTTTTAGCATTTCCATCAATTAAAGGCCTAAATATCCATCCAGACATATTACCATTAGAAATATAAACCCAATTAGATATAACAGTAATAACATTAACATTATCACCTTTCTTTAAGTTTCCATTCTTCAATGCATATAATACAGGTAAAACATAAACATCTGCATCATTATTTAATTTATAATTACCTACAGACAAATCACTATCAGTGGAATTTGAAGTTGTAGAAACTTCATTAACAATTTCATTTTTTACATTAGCAGTTTCTGTTGTTGCAGGCGTCGAATTAGTAGTATTTGTCGCTTCTGCAGATGTACTATTTCTAGATTCACCAGAAGCATTAACAAATTTCTTACTAACATAGCCCACACGCCCTTTATACAAAACCTTATAAAACTCTCCACTTTCTTCAAGAATTTCCAAAGATTCATCTTTTGATAAACTCTTAATTACATCACTATCAGTTGATGGTTTATTTCTCAAATTCACACTATTAGTTGTAGTAATTCCCGTCTTAGCCAACACTATTGAACCACAAAGAATAAATAAAACTATTATGATTAACAAAATCCTAAATTTTTTCACAAAATCATCCTCACTTAATTATTTTTTACATTAATAACCTTATAAACTTCTGCTCTATATTTATCTTTCGTATTTCTCATAAATAATTTATTTAAATAATCTGTAACAATAGTCACTAAACTATCCCTCTTTACTACCACAGGTAAATTTGACTGAGTATTTCCAGACAAACCATCTGAAACATTCTTATTTTCCTTAATCATCTCTCCTCCAGTATAAATCTATAATATACTCTAACACTTGATAAGTCAAGTAAATATACATACTAAAAAATTACTTTAAATGCAATTTTCCATATATTTGACCAATACCCAATAATACCCCTGCATAAAAGATTCCACGTGACAAATCAAGTAATAAATTTCTTATTATATATTGAATTTTACTTAAAGACATCACATCCAATAATGCATATATACTATAAAAAGAAAGAACAACAATCGCTAAAATATTAAACAACATTGTTATAGAATTTTTATTAAAAAAATTGTTATTCATTTGTGTATTTAAATTAGAATTTCCGACATTATTCATGTTTGTAACAGGAACATTTTGTACATTTCCAACTCTCTGATTAATTGGTGTAGCTTGATTTAAATTATAATTTTGTATATTATTTCCAATTTGATTTTGCATTTCTTTTGTACCTCCTATAATCAAAACAATTATATCAAAAAAATTAATTAATTTCTACAATAAAAAAGAGTTCTAAGAAAAATCTTAAAACTCTCTATTACTTTATTGAATAACTAAATTATGCAATAACTTCTGATACAACACCTGAACCAACTGTTCTACCACCTTCACGGATAGCGAATCTCAATCCTGGTTCAATAGCGATTGGTGTAATCAATTCAATTGTCATATCAATGTTATCACCTGGCATAACCATTTCTTTACCATCTGGTAATTCGATTAAACCTGTAACATCAGTTGTTCTGAAATAGAATTGTGGTCTGTAACCATTAAAGAATGGTGTATGACGTCCACCTTCATCAGCTTTTAATACATAAACTTGTGCTTTGAATTTTGTATGTGGATGAATTGATCCTGGTTTAGCACAAACTTGTCCTCTTTTAACTTCGTCTCTTTGTGTTCCTCTTAATAATAATCCAACATTATCACCAGCTTCTGCTTGGTCTAATGATTTTCTGAACATTTCGATACCAGTTACTGTTGTTTTAATCTTTTTATCAGACATACCAACAATTTCAACTTCTTCACCAGTCTTTAATTGTCCTCTTTCAACTCTACCTGTTACAACAGTACCTCTACCAGAAATAGTCATAACGTCTTCGATAGGCATTAAGAATGCTTGATCTACTGGTCTTTCTGGTGTTGGAATATAAGAATCAACTGCTGCCATTAATTCTTTCATACAAGCATATTCTGGAGCATTTGGATCTGTAGATGTTGATTCAAGAACTTTTAATGATGAACCTTTAACAATAGGAATCTCATCACCTGGGAAATCATATTCAGATAATAAATCTCTAACTTCCATTTCAACTAAGTCGATTAATTCTGGATCATCAACCATATCACATTTATTTAAGTAAACAACGATGTATTTAACACCAACTTGTCTTGCTAATAAGATGTGCTCTCTTGTTTGTGGCATAGGGCCATCAGCTGCAGAAACAACTAAGATAGCTCCATCCATTTGAGCAGCACCTGTAATCATGTTTTTAACATAATCAGCGTGTCCTGGACAGTCAACGTGAGCATAGTGTCTGTTGTCTGTTTCATATTCAACGTGTGCAGTATTAATTGTAATACCTCTTGCTTTTTCTTCTGGAGCACTATCAATTGCTGCATAGTCTTCAAAATTAGCATATCCTAATAAACTTAAATATTTTGTAATAGCTGCTGTTGTTGTTGTTTTACCATGATCAACGTGACCAATTGTACCAATATTTACATGTGGCTTACTTCTAACAAATTTTTCTTTAGCCATTTTATTTCCTCCTTATTTTTATCACTTTAAAAGTGATTTTTTTAACAATTTTATTTTATATCATTTACATCAAAAAAGCAATAGAAAAGCCTCTATTATCAATATAAAAACTTAAAATTAAGCATTTATACTAAAATTAATCATTCTTCTTAGCTCTTTGTGATGAAATCTCTTCCAAAATTGATTTTGGAACTTCATCATAATGAGAAGGTTCCATTGAATATGTACCTCTACCTTGAGTTTTTGATCTCAAATCAGTAGCATATCCAAACATTTCAGATAATGGAATAAATCCTCTAATAACTTGGTTTCCTGAAACAGCTTCCATACCTTCCATTCTACCACGTCTAGCATTTATATCCCCTATAACATCACCCATATATTCTTCAGGTACTGTTATTTCAACTTTCATTATTGGCTCTAATAATACAGATTTAGCTTGTCTACAACCTTCTTTGAAAGCCATAGAAGCAGCAATCTTAAACGCCATTTCTGAAGAGTCAACTTCATGGTATGAACCATCAACTAATGTACATTTGAAATCAATAACTGGATATCCAGCCAATGTACCTACTAAAGCTGCTTCTCTCATACCTTCTTCAGCTGGTTTAATAAATTCTTTTGGAACTGCACCACCAACAATCTTATTTTCAAATACAATTCCTGAACCTGGCTCTAATGGTTCCATTTCAAACCAAACATCACCATATTGACCATGTCCACCTGATTGACGAACGAATTTACCTTGAACTCTAACTTTATTCTTAATAGTTTCTTTATAAGCAACTTGTGGCTTACCTTCAGTACATTCTACTTTAAATTCTCTCTTCAATCTATCAACAATTATATCAAGGTGTAACTCACCCATACCTGCAATAATTGTTTGTCCAGATTCTGCATCTGTCCAAGTTTTAAATGTTGGATCTTCTTCAGCTAATTTTGCTAAAGCGATACCTAATTTTTCACTATTAGCCTTATCTTTAGGTTCAATAGCGATATCTATAACTGGTTCTGGGAATTCCATTTTTTCCAATATAACTGGATTTGCTGGATCACAAATTGTATCACCAGTACCAACATCTTTTAATCCTACTGCTGCAGCAATATCACCAGCATATACTTTATCAATATCCTGTCTATTATTAGCATGCATTAATAAGATTCTTCCCAATCTGTCTTTTTTACCTTTTGTTGCATTTAATATAGTTGAACCTGCTTCACATGTTCCAGAATAAACTCTAAAGAAACATAACTTACCAACAAATGGGTCTGTCATAATCTTGAAAGCTAAAGCTGAAAAAGGTTCATTATCAGACGTTTTTCTAATAACTTCATTTCCTTCTTCATCAACACCTCTAACATCTTCGATATCTGTTGGAGCTGGTAAATAATCAACTACAGCATCAATTAATTCTTGAACACCTTTATTTTTATATGAAGAACCACAAATCATTGGTACTATATGATTAGCAATAGTTCCTTTTCTTAAAGCACCTTTAATTTCTTCTTCAGTCAATTCTTCACCATCAAGATATTTCATCATTAATTCATCATCTTGATTTGCAACATGCTCAAGCATTTCTGCTCTATATTTATTTGCTGTCTCTACTAAATCAGCTGGAATATCAGTTTCTTGAATATTTTTTCCTTGATCTTCATCTTTTTGAATATAAGCTTTCATTTTAATAAGATCAACAATTCCTAAAAATTCATCTTCTTTACCTATTGGTATTTGAATTGGAACTGGTACACAACCTAATCTATCTCTCATTTGTTGTTCACAAGCATAAAAGTCTGCACCTAAAATATCCATCTTGTTTACATAGCAAATTCTAGGAACTTTATATTTATTAGCTTGTCTCCAAACTGTTTCAGATTGTGGTTGAACTCCACCTTTAGCAGCCAATACAAGAACTGCACCATCAAGAACTCTTAAAGCTCTCTCAACTTCAACAGTGAAATCAACGTGTCCTGGAGTATCAATAATATTAATTCTATTACCTTTCCAATGACATATTGTAGCAGCTGATGTAATTGTAATACCTCTTTCTTGCTCTTGAGCCATCCAATCCATTGTTGCTTGACCATCATGAACTTCACCAATTTTATGAGTTCTACCTGTATAGAAAAGTATTCTCTCAGTTGTTGTTGTTTTACCAGCATCAATATGAGCCATAATACCTATATTTCTTGTTTTCTCTAAAGGAAATTCTCTTCCGTTATTGGCCATAATATTCTCCTTTTATATGTTAATAATTAAAATTTATAATGAGCAAAAGCCTTATTAGCTTCAGCCATCTTATGCATATCTTCTTTCTTCTTAAATGCTCCACCATTACCTGCGATTGCATCAAGAATTTCTCCAGCTAATTTATCACACATATTTTTTTCATTTCTTTTTCTAGCGTATAAAACTAACCATCTTAAACCTAAAGTTTGTCTTCTTTCAGGTCTAATTTCTAATGGAACTTGATATGTAGCTCCACCTACTCTTCTTGCTTTTACTTCTAAAACTGGCATTACATTATTTAATGCTTCTTCAAAAGCTTCTAATGCTTCTTTACCAGATTTTTCTTTAACGATGTCAAATGCATCATAAACTATTTTTTGTGCTACAGTTTTCTTTCCAGATAACATAACATTATTTATTAATTTAGTAACAACAATACTATTATACATTGGATCTGGTAAAACTTCTCTTTTAGCAATATATCCTTTTCTTGGCACTATTCTTCCCTCCTTCTTTAATATACTAAAAAGTACATCGGTACTCTGAGAAATCTAAAATTTCTCCGTATAGCGCAATCTATTAAAAATTTAAGTACTAAACTAAATAATCAATCATTGCACTATTTTAGATCATTAAGCTAAACTATTATTTCTTTGGTTTTTTAGCTCCGTACTTAGATCTACCTTGCATTCTGTCTTTAACTCCTGCAGTATCAAGTGTTCCTCTAATAATATGATATCTAACACCAGGAAGGTCTTTTACTCTTCCTCCTCTAATTAAAACAACACTGTGCTCTTGTAAGTTATGTCCTATACCAGGAATATAAGATGTAACTTCATATCCATTTGATAATCTAACTCTGGCTACTTTTCTTAAAGCAGAGTTTGGTTTCTTAGGTGTTACTGTCTTAACAACTGTACATACTCCTCTTTTTTGTGGAGCTCTTTGGTTTGTAACTTTACTCTTCATAGAGTTAAAACCATGTTGTAAAGCTGGTGATTTAGACTTATCAGAAGATGTCTTTCTTCCTTTTCTTACTAATTGATTAATTGTTGGCACTTAAATTCACCTCCTATAAAAAATACTGCTACAACAGGCGAAAACACGCCTACTATAACAGTACCTATTTTAACATTTTTACATTACTATGTCAATATTTATCTATCAACATCATTATCTTCTTTTGCTTTTGCAGCTTTTTCTTCTCTTTTAATATCTTGTTCCATTTCTCTTTTATATTTAGCAGCTAAATCCCTCATTACATCATACTTTAAACTATTTACATAATCACTGTGTGCATTTGACTTCGGTTGTGTCTGTTCTGGTTGCGCTTGCTCTGGAGCTGGTAATTGCTTGCTTCTTCTAAATGTATTCACAAACCAATTTTTTGCTCTAGCAAAAAGACCTAATTTAGGCTGTGGATTCATAGCCCTACCAATTTGCTCTTTTATCTCCTTACTTCTTGCTGGATTATCTGGAACATTTTCAAGATCTACTTCTTCAAAATCACCAATATCTTGATTTACTTCTTGAACTGATTTCTGAGGTTCAAAACCTAATCTAGAAGAATATCTCTCAGCATTTGCAATATCTTTATTAAATTGATTTTCCTGAGAATTTAAATTATCAAATTCTTTCCCAAAAGCAAATGATAAGTCAACATGTCCACTTTTATCCATTTTTACCTTCTGATTAAGTAATCCATCTAAATCTGATAATTCAATATCTACATTGTTTTTATTAGCATATGCAAATAAAGCGTCTTTATTAAAATCAAATTTAGATTTTGTAGCTAAAATTTTATTTTCTATATCATTTTTCTGATCAGGTGTAAGTGCTGGATTTCTCAATTCTGCTTCAAACTTATTTAATTGTGATGTAGCAAAAATCATTCCTCTTAAATTATTTTGTAAAGAAGAATGTTTAGAAGTTAATTCTTGTAAATTCTTTAATTTGTTTCTCTTTGCCCCAACTTGTTCTAATCCATTCTTTGCTCTTTTTATTGTTCTTTCTTGCTGTGATCTAACAATATACTCTAAATATTGTTTAATCTCAGGATCATTCATTAACTCTTGAATCTTTTCATTTAAAGAATCTTTTAAATAATCCAAATTATTTTTTTTCGCTTTAGCTTTTACTTGAATTTTAATTATTTCAGATTTAACTTTTGTAATTTCTTCATTAACCTTTTTAGCTTCATTAACATCATTATTTATATTAGCTCTAGATAAATCAAGTTGTAACAATTGTAAACTCTTTTCAGCATTATTTAAAGCTTCTTTCACTTGAACATATTGTGCTCTTGATTCTTCAATTTCACTTTTTAACAATCGATACTCTTCATTAACATTAGACAAATTAGCATCTTTTTCCGCTATCCTCTTTTTATCTTCCTTAGTATGCTTATATCCATTATTTGCCATTATATCTCATCCTCCTTTTATGACTTTAATAATCTCTCACAATTATTTATAACATCTTCCCAATTTGCTGATAATTCAGTAACATCCCAATTTAATTGAGCAATTTCTTCAACTGACAAATTATTTAATAATTCTTTTGATACATTTAATCTTTTAGAATCCATAATCATTTCCCTTTCTATATAACTGCTTTTATCTTAACATAATTTGATAAAAAAGTCAACTTTTTATATTTTATACAAACTTATACAGCATAAGTTTTATAATCGTTAATACAAACTTTTTCAATAATTTCATTTCTTTCATTAATAAGAAGTGAATTATTAACATTAATTTTCTTGATCATTGAATCATGTGCTTCCTTTGTTATATTAATTACATAATCACATACATTCTTCTTAAAAAATCTCTCTTCATTTTTTCCAAAAACAATAGCTGTAACAATTCCAACCTCAGAAAAATTTTTAATTTTATCTACCAGATACATCCCACTAATCAATTCACATTTCTTAATATTAAAATTATATTTAAAATCTACAAAATCAATCTTAAAATTATCTAACACTTTATCAGGAATTTTTCTCAGCTCTTCATCTATATTTCTACATAACTCAATGGACTTAAGATTAATAGATTTAATAATATCTAGACTTTCCTCTTCAGTAATAACTTTAATCCTAGACTTAATAGGGTTAATGGCATCATCTAAAAATCTTCTATTACCTCCTATTTTATTTAAAATATTTTCAAACATTTTAAATAAAAATGAATTATTCTTTATACTTTCTATTTCAAGTCTTCCCGAACTATTAATTTTATCAAACATCAAATCTTTTTCTTTTAATAAATATTCAATATTATCTTCACATTTACTAATAATCTCTTCACAAAAAACTTTTTCTGTTTTTAAATATAATTCCTTCGCTTTCTTTTGACTTGTAATTTCATTATACATTTTTTTATTTTCAAATCTATTTACATCGATATTATAAATTTTTGACTGTATATCACTAATTCTCGATAATTGCTCAGCAATAGCAAAATCATACATATAACCTATATGATTCAACTCAGCAATATATGCACTAATAACATTATCAATTTCTCTTGAAATTTTGCTACCTGCAGAAATATCTCTCTTATATCTTTTAGCTTGACTTATTAAGGATTTCCTTAAATTTTCATTAATAATATTTATTTTATTTAATTGTAATTTAGAAAAAAAAGAAATTTTTAGCTTCATTAAATTTAATTGTATTAATGACTTTTCAGTTAGTATTGATACAATATTATCAACTTTATAATTCTGCATAAAATCCTCCAATTCTAAATACTAATTACTTTCTCTATTTTTCGATCAAGTTCCATTTCATGTTTACGCAATTCTTGCTGTGCATTAATTAAATTTTCTATTGATATATCATCACATTTTACAAGCACATCATTTTCTATGTCAATATTTGGATTCATGAATACTTCCAATCTCCTTCTAGTAAATAAATAATCATATATATTATATATAATATATATGATTATTTATTTACATTTCAATTACAAAATGATATCTTTTTATCTTTTAAAATTATTTAAAGCTCTATCAGCCATTTTTTGGTATCGTAACTTTTTATCACGTATTTTTTTATCAAGAGGCTCTAAAATCCCAAAATTAGCATTCATTGGTTGAAAATCTTCCCTTTCAGAAGAAATATACTTTGCCAATGCACCAATCATAGTATTTTTATCATATATAACCTTATCCATCCCATTCATTTGATTAATTACATTTTTAGCAACAACCATTCCAGACGAAATAGACTCGACATAGCCTTCAACACCAGTAATCTGACCAGCAAAATATATATCATTATTATTTTTAAAATTATAAGTTGCATCAAGAAGTTTTGGAGAATTTATAAAAGTATTCCTATGCATAACGCCATATTTTACAATTTCAGCATTGCTAAGACCAGGAATCATTTGAATTAAACGTTTTTGTTCTCCAAATTTCAAATTAGTTTGAAAACCAACAATATTATATAAGCTAGCTTCAGAATTATCCTGTCTTAACTGAATAACAGCATAAGGCCTTTTCCCTGTACGTGGATCATCAAACCCCACAGGTTTCAATGGTCCAAACCTTAACGTATCAATTCCTCTTTTAGCCATTACCTCAACAGGCATACATCCTTCAAAAATTTCACCTTTTTCAAATTCATGTAAATCAACTATTTCTGCATTAATTAATTCATAAACAAACTTTTCATATTCTTCCTTGTTCATAGGTAAATTAATATAACTTTTTTCATCAATATTATTGATTCTATCAATCCATAAATCAAAATTTTCATCTTTAGATTTTTCTTGCTCATAACGATTCCCATAAAAAGCAATATCAAAATCAATTGAATCCTTTTCAATTATTGGTGCTGCTGCATCATAAAAATGTAAAGAATCTTCATTTATTAATTTAGCTATCCCAATTGATAACGAATCAGATGTAAGTGGGCCAGTTGCTATAACAACAATTCCTTCTTTAATCAAATCTTCAATACATATACCAGAAAAGTTAGTATCATATCTACTACCAACTTCCTCATTTATCACATTAATATTAGAATTATCTTTAATTACATCAGTAACTTTTTTTGAAAATAACTCTCTATCAACTGCAAGTGCCTGTCCTGCAGGAACGCTTGTCATATCAGCAATTTTAATCAATAGAGAATCAAGCATCCTTAATTCTTCCTTTAATAAACCACAAGCATTTGTTAATAAATTAGATTTGAAAGAATTACTACAAACAATTTCAGCCAAATTTTCATTAGAATGTGCTAAAGAAAATTTAACAGGCTTCATTTCATATAAATCAACTTTATATCCAGCCCTTGCAATGGTATACGCAACTTCCGATCCAGCAAGCCCTCCACCAATAATACTAATTTTTTTCTCCATAAAAACTCCTATTCAAATAAATTCATGATTTCATCTTTACTAAGCTTATTAAGAAATACTTCATTTGTAGATAACATATCATTTGCTAATTTTGCTTTCTTTTCTTGTAAATTATATATTTTTTCTTCAATTGAATTTTTAGTAATCAATTTATAAACTTGAACATTACGCTTTTGTCCAATTCTATACGTTCTGTCAGTAGCTTGATTTTCAGCAGACAAATTCCACCATGGATCATAATGAATAACCATATCAGCACTAATTAAATTAAGCCCAGTACCACCAGCTTTTAACGATATTAGAAAAACTTTAATATCATCATCTTCATTAAATTTATTAACCAAATCCATTCTCGTGTCAACTTTAGTTTGACCAACCAATTTCATAAATTTAATTCCATGTTTATTCAATTCATTTTCAATGTATTCAAACATTGAAGAATAACCAGAAAATAATAAAATTTTATGGCCACCTTTTATAGCATCAACAATAATTTCAATACATTGATTTAATTTACTACTTTCTCCTTTATAATTTTGCAAAAATAAACCAGGATGGCAACATATCTGTCTTAATCTCATAAGTAATGCCAATATTTTTATTTGACTATTATTAATTCCTTTTTCTTCTATTTCTGCACTAATTTCTTTTCTCGCAGACTCCACAAAAGACAAATAAATTTTCTTTTGCTCATCATTCATTTCATTATTCAAAACAGTAATAGTTTTATCAGGCAACTCAGATAAAACCTTCTCCTTAACTCTACGAAGTATAAAAGGCTCAATCATCATTTTTAATTTATTCATTGATTGAGTATCCCCCTCTTTAATAATAGGAACTTCATAAGAGTTTTTAAATTTATTATAACTAAATAAATAACCCGGCATAATAAAATCAAATATAGACCATAATTCAGATAATGAATTTTCAATAGGAGTACCAGTTAATGCAAATCTCGAAACTGCCCTAATTTCTTTAATAGCTTTAGCATTTTTTGTAAGATTATTTTTTATATATTGAGCCTCATCAGCAATTATATATCTAAATAAATAATCTTTCTCTTTATATAAATCCAAATCTCTCTTTAATAAATCATAAGATGTAATAACTAAATTATAATCATTAATATTATTAATAATTGCATTACGAGATTCTTGGTCACCAGATATAACTATATTCTTTAAAGTGGGCGTAAACTTTTTAGATTCCTCAAGCCAATTAAGAGACAATGAACTTGGACAAACAACTAAAACTGGTAATTTATTATCTTCATCACTAATGTTTTCAAAATAATCCAAAATAACAGATAACATTTGTAATGTCTTACCAAGTCCCATATCATCTGCTAAAATACCACCTAATCCATAAGCGTCTAGCGTCTTAACCCAATCAAATCCTAATTTTTGATATTCTCTCAAACTTGCATTTAAATTCTTAGGTAATTCAAACTTTTCATTAATTCGTTTATCTTTAACATCATCAACCAAAGTTTTAAAATTATCATCTTGTTTTATACGTATTTCATTCTTTTTAAAAATTTTATCAAGATACATACCTCTAAAGACTGGTAATGAAATACTATCACTTTTCAATTCTTCATAATCAATATCTGTACCATTAACTAATTCTTGTAATACATCCAAATTATTATTTGACAAATCAATAAAATCCCCATTTTTTAATCTATGAAAAGATTTCTTCATCATATAATCCTTGATTATTTCTTTAATCTCAGATTTATCAAAATTAAATTGCGTCAAATCAACTTTAAGTAAATTATTCTCAATCTTAACACCGATTGAGGTAATTTTAGGAACAATTAATTGTTTCCTTTTAAATTCATCAGTTGCAAAAACCTCAATCTTATTAATGTATTTTTCAATATCATTTTTTAAAAATTCAAAAATTTTTTTATCATCAACTAACATTAACCTTTTATTGGCAACATCAAAAACAAATCCTGAATCACTAAACATATCTAGAATTATAGATTCTTCAACCATATTCCTAGAAATATTATCATCAATTTTTTCAAAAGGATTAAATTCAAAATCATCATATGAGAACTTTATATCAGCTAATACATATCCCTTTTTATCATAATCAAAATAAACCTTTACTTTTAATTCTTTTGGCTTATACCTTTCAATTTCTTCTCTATTAACATCAAAATCCAAATTATTCTTCACTCTAGGAAAAATCAAAGAATAAAAATCTGCAAATTCAGATTTAGGAAATAAAATTTCTTTTGTAAAATTAATTCTAAACACATTCAATAGTTTTAATACTGTATCACTATACTCTCTAGAACATCTGTAAATTTTATCGTCTCTCAAAAAATAAACATACTTAATTCCTGGTATAATAGTATAATCATAAATATCTTCATCAGTAGATATTCTAAACTCATCATCTGATTCATCTTCCACCTTAAATTTTAAATCAGGCTCACTATCCACAAATTTTACATCTATTGTGGAATTATCAATAATTGAACTAACGTATTTCCCATTCAAAGAATTAAACAAATCATCCATCCCATTCTCAGAAACCTCAATAAATGAATCAGCAACAGTAGTTCTAAAATATTTACTATTTCTTTCATTAAAATATTTTATCATTTCAGCATATTTCATTAAAAATTTCAATATACCTTTACTCGGTTCATCAAAAGCCTCAATACAATGCATAAATTCAATTTTCTTACCATATTTTACAACATTTCTTGCTAAAATATTATCATAAAAACTTACAATATTTTTTATTTTATATTTATTATTTCCACTAATAATTTCAAACTCAACCCTAATATTCTTCAAATCAGAATCAAAAAACAAAGTAGGCTTAATCTCATATAATACTCCATTATACATTTTTTCATTCAATGCTCTTTGTTCATCATTATAAAAAGAATTTAACATCTGCCTAAAAAGTCTATATTTATCTTTTTCATTTACATTATTTGCATTATTTTTATCATCAGAAAATAAATTTTGATATAATTTATTATTATTTAAAGCAATCGCAGTAGCAGCGATATGTAGGCAAGTTCCAAAAGTAGATTTATATTTTTCACAATCACAATTCAAATCCACAATTTCTCCATTTGCAACAGATAAATATGGCTTAAATAATTTTTGATTATCTCTTACCTCAGCATAAATAACAAAATTATCATTATTAGTATAATTAATCTTATCTAATTTAACTTTACCATTATTATACAAATTATTTGCTTCATTTATCTCATCAATTGTCAATGAATTTTTAATCTCATTATATACTTTTTCATTAATAACCATACTAAATACTATCCTTTAAATTTAACTAGTTATAAATTATATATTATTTATATAAAAATAACAAGAATTTACACACAATAGTACAATATCAAAAAAATTCGTATAATTAGAATGACTAACTATACGAATTTTAACTATTTATTAATATTTTTAAATTTAAAATATGATACTATTCCAATCATAGCAACTATTGCCAAAACTATAACAAACCATGGTAAAGCACCTGTTTGAGGCAAAATTCTATTGTAAACTGTGTTATCTTTATATTTATTCAAATTATCTTTATTAATCTCATCTACTTTTTTATTATTAATATAATTTTTAATTTTAGAAACATTATTTAATAATAAAACTTTCTTTGAAACATTGACACCATTTTCTGCCTTCATATATAAATATAAATTATCAGAATTAACGATTTCATCTAAATTACTTAAATCTTTAGAATTAATCTTAAATTTAGCCAAATACATACCATTAGATTGTTTATCAATTTTATTTATCTCAAAATATTTATCATCAGAAATAGATTCACTAGGACTACCAGCTAAATAATATTTAACATTATATTTACTATTATTACCAAAATTAATATTCGAAACATTCACTTCAATTTCAATATAATTTTTATTCGAGTCAGTATATACAAAATTATTTGCATCAGTAATTTCTGCTTTAGAATCCGAAAAAATATCAAGATTTTTATTAGGATTTTCATTAATAACATCATCATTAACTCTATTTTCACTAACTTGATTAGAACTTACTTTATTTTCAGCAATATTATTTTGCACACTGTTTTCATAAATAACATTTTCATTTTTAACTTTATTTTCATAAATCACGTTCGTATCATAGATATTATTTTCAACAACTTTATTCTCCATAACTTTATTTTCAATAACTCTATTTTCTAAAGTCTTATTTTGAAGTATTTGATTCTCTAAAATCTTATTTTCTATAATTTTATTATTTTCAATTCGATTTGAAATAATTTGATTTTCAATAACTTTATTACTCTCTACATTATTCGCAATAATTTGATTTGATATAATCGCATTTTCAGCAATCTTATTATTTTCTATATTATTTGCAATAATACTATTTGATATAATCTTATTCTCAATAATTTTATTATTTTCAATATTATTTGATATAATTTTATTTTCAGTAATCTTATTTTGAACAATTTGATTAGCAACAATCTGATTCTCAATAACTTTATTTTCTAAAACCTTATTCTGATCAACAACAGGCTCATCTCTTACTACTTCAACATCAAAACTCAACAACTTATTTAAATCTTTCAATCTTAACGCAACACTCTGAACTCCTAAAGAACTTTTATTAAAATTGCTATACTGAACTAATTCTTCATTATCCATACTAACAATTTTATTTGTACCGTCAGAATAATTAACTGTAATCTTTCCACCCGTCAAATCAAGTTCTTCACCTTTTTTATATTTTAACTTATCAGGTTTCCTTAATATCCATGCATCATTAATTACAGCCTTAGGCCTTTCCACAATATTAACATCAAAATTTGTACTTTTACCTTTATAATTAACTGTTAATGTATTTTTACCAACATTAGAATTATCAAATCCAGACACAGTGACATCAGATGAATCCATTTGAATGTCTAAAACATTATTATTAGAATAAGTCGCTCTAATCTTTCCACCTGTCAAATCTAATCCTTCTGTATCTTGCACATATTCAGTTTTTAAAGGTAAATTCAAAATTTCTATCTTACTCAAAACAATAGGTCTTTCTTTAACAAGAATACTATAATTTACAGACCTACCACCATATGTAATTGTGACATTTTTAGTTCCTGGAATAGACATATTAGGTGAAGAAAACTTAACTGATGAACTATTTGTACTAATATCTGCAGACTTTCCATTACTATAAGTTGCTTGTAAAACACCTCCATCCCTCACTAAAGTATCATTAATCATATATTCAACTTTAGTAGGAGCTTTTTTCAAAGTTAATGAAATTAATTGATTAGGCGAATCAATAACATTAACAACAAAAGTTGTTTTATTATTCATATAATCCACAGTTATAGTCTTTGGACCAATTGAAGAATTATCAAATCCACTCAATTTAACTTTTGAATCTTCCAAACTCTTCTCAACTGTTTCCCCATTACTCATAGAAACCAAAATCTTTCCACCAGTAACATCCAATTCCTCAGTATCTTTTATATATTCTAATTTATTTGGATCAGATAACATTTTTATCTTAGTAGGAACCACCTCAGTATCCCCATAGCTAACATATGCTTTTAACGATGAATTTCCTCTTCCAGACGCAACAAAATCCTTCCAATATGATGCATTACTATTGTCAACATAATTAACATATGTTTCACCAGGATTACTAACACTTGCTGTATAATCTTGCATTCTATTAGTTGGTTGATAAGATATATGGAACTCTCCATTAACATTTGGAACTTTTGCCGCAATAACAAAATCAGAGCCAGTCAACTCTACTTGATTATCTAACTCAACGGTATTAAATCCCTTTCTTAAATAAATCTTATTAACATCTACCTTTTCTAATTTAGTTAAATCATTATCTTTAGGATTAATATAAAATTCATAAATTCCCGATTCTTGTGCCATAATACTTAATCTTTTTATAGATTCTCTCTTATCTAATCTATCTCTATGATAAACTTCTGCAACAGTCAATTGAGAAATAACAGGTCCTTTATTAACTTTAAAATCAACTATCGGTGGCAATACTTGATGTTGATACTGCTTATCATAATTTTTTTCTTCTTCAACATCTGTAAATCCACACACTTCAGTATATGAAGTTTTATCATAATATGATAGATATTCAACATCAGAATAACTACCATATGAGTTTTTAAAAATCCATGCACCATCTTTACCAGGATTTTTAGTAAAATTATTAGCACTATAATTATCATCCCATCCAATCAATACAACAGCATGTGATGGAGATTCGTTTGTTCTCAAAGGAACATCACAATATCTAGCCTTATTATTAACATTTGTATATTGATCACCACGATGGTAATTTAACGAAAAATAAAGACCTCCATGATTCTTTATATGAGTTTTAATTTTAGGAATTAATGCATCAATAGTCGATTCATCGCTATTAGGTGGAATTGATAAATTTACACTATTTTTAACAATTACACTAGGTGTAATTGATTCTATATCCACAAGACTAATCCTAGGTTCACTCGGATTATACTGAAGCCACTTTTCATCAACAGGGCCAAGCCCATTAGTCATATAATTTAAAGCTTGTTCAAAAGTTCCACCAACTGATTTATCTAAATTTAATCCTTTATTATTTTTCTGTCCATTTAAAAACATATCATAACGTGAACCATATTTAACATGTGCTTCTGAAAAATTAAAAACTTTCACAGATTGCCCATTTTTCTTTCTTTTTAAGGCCAATGTAGTTTCTAATGCACCTACTGTTGCAAAAGCCCAACAGTTATTTGCCACACCTTGATATCTAACAACTACATTTTCTGGTATAACATCTCTCAAATCAAAACTTGATTCATTAGGCGATAATCCAAGATATGATCTAAAAATATTATTTCCATTACTAATCTCATTAGCAAATACTAATCCATTATTAAATATAATAATTAATATTATAAAAACTTTAAATATATTTAATATTATTTTATTCATATCATTTACCTCTAATTCCATTTTTTATACCCAACTTTTTATAAAATGAAACAATTATCAATATTACAAAAATCAATATAATAAACAAAACAATTGGCAACGCTCCAGTTTGAGGCAACAATCCTTTCGCCATTGTATTATCTGGTCCATTTACTCTAGGGACTTCAGTATTATTAGCATTAGAACTTGTATTGGAATTTGTATTTGTATTATTACTTTTCCAATTCTCAATTCTAAAAAATTTAGGTCTCTCTACAGTACTATTATTATTATTTATAATCTTATCATTCAAATTTCCATTTAACAAAGGATTATGATTTTCAACAATTTCAATTTTAAACTTATTTTCAAAACCTTTATATTTTACGGTTAACTCTTGAATACCTGGCACAGAATTATCAAACCCTTCGACAACAACTTCAGGATCTGTCATTTTAACAATGCCTAAACTTCCATCACTGTAAAAAACTTCTAGTACCCCTCTCTTTAAATCAAGTTTATCATAATTTTGTATATATGAATATTTAGGTGCCACCTTTATGTCAAATCCTCTAATAGAATCTCCTGCTCCAGCTACCGTATTATGCATTATAGTATCAGTACTTTTTTGCAATAAAACAGTACCATTTATAATAACATTATTATAAATAAAACTAATCACAATATTATCAGAATCACCATCGAAATTTACATTTTTTACTATATCAGGTGACATCATATCTACAAGTTGCTCAGTACCATCAGTATATTTAAATAAAATTATTCCATTATTTAAATATATCCTTGAAGAATCACTATAAGTTAAATCATCAGGCATTTTATAAATCCCCATTCCATTAACTTCTTTGGATTTATCAACGTTCTGTTCAACATTTTGATTAATTTGCTGCATTTGGGCAGAATCTGTCGCAAATACTATATTTACATTAACCAACATAAATAATATTAAATTAAAAAAAATTAAACTAAACAATTTTCTCATTCGTATCTCCATATTTCTGCCCTTTTCTAAACTATTTTATCTTACTAACATAAATTTTATAAATAATGCATAGTATTAATAAAAACGATATAATTACTAAAATTAAAATAGATTCACCTGTTTGTGGCAATCTGCCTTTCACTACGGTAGTATCAACAAAATTCTTTTTAGAATCATCATTTAGTAATGATTTATCAAAATTATTAATATTATCCATATTTATTAATTCAAAATTAATATTTCTCTCATTAACATTACCATCAACATATTCTTTTAAATTCAAATTTAAAAGTTTGTATCTTTTTAAATCATCAAGATTTTTAATATTATCACCAATACTAAAGTCATAATAATATGTATTATTAACATCCTTCTTTAAATCACTTGATGAAAATTTAAATATATTTACGCCATTCTTATCAATTAACACTGAATTTGAATCATTGGTATCATCTTTCATTATTATTGAAAACTCATATTTAGATTCACCAATATAAGGATTAATATTACTAATTCGTATAGATTTATTATTTTTATTATAATAAAACTTAACTTCTGCACTCTTTATAGAATTCTTCTTTAAATCATTTTCACCTTTATAATTTACTCCATTATTTATACTATTATTTTTATCAATATCATTATCTTCTGAAATAACATTTCCATCTTTTTCCGTATATGCTTTTAAAGTAAAATCTACATCATTCATTCTCTCTAATTTAATATTTTCGTTCTCATCTATTATTCCCAAGTAGCTATTTTTAGATAGTTTAGTGTATTTAAACCAATCAACATTAAAATCGTTTGTATTTCCAACTGCTACATCAAATGAATTAGCATTTAACATTTTTGTAGCAACAGCAAATTTTTTTGAATTTAATTTTAAAGGTTCTTTTAAATAAATCGTATGATATCCAGGCTTCAAATGAATCTTCGTACTAAAATTATCCAACTCTAATTTTAATAATTTACTCATATCTACATCATTATCATTAACATTTGCATAAAATTCATAATCTGCCTCACTCAAAACCCTAATTGAAAATTTTATAAGTTTTTCATCATTAGAATTTGCTTCATATTGTTCCCCTAACAATACTCCATAAGTTTTTTTATTATTAGTAGTTAAATAATCTCTATACCCAGAAACATAATAACAATTTTGATAAATATTATCATAATCTTTTTTCTCAATAGCCCTAGTAATACCAATATAATCCGATAAAGTTTTATCCTAATATGAAATATACAAGTATCCACCTGTATTAATATCAATTGAAGCATATTTCACTCCATCTTTCCCTTGAACCAACTTAACAGGTTCAATATTAAATTGCCTTTTATATTCAGCATTCAAAGCTTCTATTAAATAATTATCATCAATCTCATTTGCAGAATGAATTCCATTTAAATTAAAATATGATTTTAAAAATTCATATATCTCGTTTTTCACCTCGTCAACATTTTGTTCCAAATGAGCCACATAAGAGTTCTTTACAAGCCATGCTCCATTATTATCAGGTTTAAAATTAAAATTTTCTTTAGGGTAATTATCATCCCATCCTATAATAGTAACTATATGATTTTGAGCAGCTTTAACATCATTGTATACAGAACCTTTAACTGGATTAAATTTATAATCTCCAATTTTAGGCATCCTTAATGCAACATATACGCCACCATTTTGAACAATATGTTCTTTCACTGCTTTTTTTAATTTCATAAATTGTTCTTCATTATTCGGAGATTCAAACATAACTGTATCTAAAATGTCTGCAGTAACTTTTTTATTAGACAAACTATTAATATCAACTGGTGCTTCAGAATTTAAATAAGGATAACTACTTTCATCAATAACCCCATTACCACTCGTTACATTCCCCATAGCTCTTTCAAAATTTCCACCAACATATGGTTTAACATTTAAACCTTTTTTATTTATTTGTCCATTTAAATAATTATCATAAAATGAACCAGAAACCATGTACTGCTCAGAGAAATCATACACTTTAGTAGGTTTTCCTTTTTGTCTATTTTTCAACGCTAAATTTGATTCTAGACAAGCAATTGTACTAAAAGCCCAACAAGAATTTTCTTTACCTTGATCTCTGATAACAACATTTTCAGGAATAATATCTCTTAAAGAAAATTTAGACAGATTAGCATATTGTAATACATTTTCTATATAATAAGGATTATTAGAGGAACCTGCTAAAGAAGAAAATGAATCAACATAATATTTATTTGGAATATATCCTTCATTTAATAATCCTTCTGTTACAGGAACATCTTTTAATTTATTCTGTACATCTACTGCAAAAATATTAGTACTAACTAAGAAAAAAGTAAAAGCACAAACAATTATTGAAAATAAACTTTTCTTAAATTTCATAATAACCCCTTATTTTTTATCTATTTGTCATTTCTTCTTTTAATAAAAGTTTCTCCCATGCTTTATCAACTCCAGCCTGAAATTCTTCAATCATCCATTCATTTCCAGGTTTAAACATATGAGCAAATCTTTTTTGCAATTTCAAAAATTCAACAACAGGAACTTTTTTTACTGGCTTATACACTTTATACACGCCATTTTCCACTTCATATACTGGCCAATAACAAGTATCAACAGCCAATTTATTTATTAACATCAAATCTTCATCTGGATATCTCCAACCTCTTGGACAAGGGGCAAATACATTCATATATGTAGGTCCCTCAGTATATATTGCCTTTTCCGCTTTTTCATATAAATCTTTAAAATTTCCATAAGCAGCAGTTTGACATACATAAGGCAATTCATGAGCAACCATTATTTCCGTGATATTTTTTCTTTCCTGTAATTTTCCAGGAATTACTTTTCCTTGTGGTGTTGTTGTCGTATCAGCAAACTTTGGTGTAGCTGAAGATCTTTGAATACCAGTATTCATATACGCACCATTATCATAACAAATATATGTTAAATCATGCCCTCTCTCCATTGCTCCAGACAAAGCTTGAAAACCAATATCATAAGTTCCACCATCACCTGCAAAAACCAAAATTTTAGTATCTTTATCTACAGGCAATTTCCCTTGTTTTTTTAATGATTTATATGCAGCTTCTACACCAGATGCTGTTGATGCAGCAGATTCAAAAGCTGTATGAATATACGAATCTTTAAATGAAGTATATGGATAAATGAAAGATGACACTTCCAAACATCCAGTTGCATTTGAAACAACAACATGATCTTCAGGTTTAACAGCTCTTAAAATCATTCTTGTAACTGGTGGCGCACCACAACCAGAACACATTCTATGTCCTGAAACATATCTAGATGGTCGATTTGCCACTACTTCTTTAACATTATACAAATTCTTATTTCCTTTCCTTCAAACCTAAATATCTATATGGTTCACTCATATCTTTTAGATTTTCTAAATCTTTATAAACACTCATAATTAATTCTTCTGTAACGTCTCTTCCACCAATTCCATAAGAATAATTAATTACATTTAATCTCACATCATTATGAAACATTGCACTAACAATATCTTCATATAACGGACCAGCCGTATTAGATAAAAATGCTACTTTATCAAGCACAGCTACCGCTTTTGCATTTTTCAATGCATCAACTATCATTTCCCCAGGAAATGGTCTAAATACTCTAATTTTTAATAATCCAGCCTTAATACCCGAAGCTCTTAATTTATCAACAGTATCTTTTACTGTTCCAGCTGTTGAATTCATACAAACAATAACATAATCTGCATCATCCATTTCATACTTTTCAAAAAAATCATAATATCTACCTGTTAAATCTCCAAATTCCTTTGAAATATCAGCAATAACTTTAATCGCATTACTCATAGCAACTTGCTGTTGTTTTTTATGCTCCATTAAATATGGTTGTAAATCCATTGGACCAACTGAAATTGGATTTTCTGAATCCAATAGATTAGTCTTTGGATCATATTTTCCAATAAAATCTCTAACTTTTTCAGTTTCCAACAACTCAATATTCTCAATAGAATGTGAAGTAATAAATCCATCCTGGCAAATCATTAATGGTAATAAAACATCCTTATGTTCTGCAATTCGATGAGCCATAAGCATATTATCATACGCTTCTTGATTATTTTCAGAAAAAAGCATAATCCAACCACTATCTCTAACAGACATAGCATCAGAATGATCACTATGTATATTAAGAGGTCCCGAAATTGCTCTATTTACTAAGGCCATAACAATTGGTAATCTTGTACTAGATGCAATTTGAACCATTTCCCACATGAACTCCAAACCATTTGCAGATGTTGCAGTCATAGCTCTTGCACCAGCAGCTTGAGCTCCAATACAAGCAGACATTGCACTATGTTCACTTTCAACCGGAACATATACCGTATCAACTTCACCATTATCCACATAAGATGCAAAATATTGTGGAATTTCAGTTGATGGAGTTATTGGATATGCAGCAACTACATCAGGATTAATCTGTTTCATAGCATAAGCTGTTGCCTCATTACCACTTAATCTTTCACGAATTCCCATTAATCCACCTCCGTCATTTCAATAGCACCAAAAGGACAAGCTTTAGAACAAACTCCACATCCTTTACAATAATCATAATTAAAATCAGTTCTCTTTAAATCTTTTCCAACAGGAATTGCATCATCCGGACAAACAGGAAAACACAATCCACATTGTTTACACTTTTCAGGAATAAAAACTGGTTTTCTTGTCCTCCAATCCCCTGTTTTATATTCCAATGAATTAGCAGAATCGCAAATCGTTCCACCAATAGTCATATCCTGCCAAACAGAATCTTTATTTATATTCATTAATCCTCCTTAACGCAATTGGTTAATTTCTTTTAATGCTCTTTCAATTGCTTTCATATTTCCTTCTATAACTTCAGGCTTAGTAGCAAACTTATGCTTAAAAGAGCCTTCCATATCTCTTAAAAAATCTTCATCACTCATAATACCAGTTATTTTCACAATTGCAGCAAGCATTGCTGTATTTGGAAAATACCTTCCAATCGTTTCAACTGAAATTGTTTTGGCATCAATAGTATAAATTGGTCCATCATAACCTTTTAAAGATTTTTCAATTTCCTCTAACCTTTTTTTAGTATTTATAACAATAGCTCCACCATCTCTAATACCTTGAGCCACAGGCACTGCTTCCAGCAAAGTATCATCAACAACAACAACATAATCAGGATAATAAACATTAGAATGAGATCTAATTGGTGTTGCACTAATCCTATTATATGCAGTCAATGGAGCTCCAGTTCTTTCAGGACCATATTCTGGGAAACCCTGAATATACTTACCAGTATTAAAAGCCGCATCAGCAAGTAATAAAGACGCTGTTTTAGCTCCTTGTCCACCTCTACCATGCCATCTAATTTCAATCAAATCTTTCACTATATAATTTTCTCCATTTCTAATTTTTTAGCATACAATACTAGACTTTTTATCATACTGATTATATAATTACGAAAGGGATAATGTCAAATAAAATCCCAAAAATCAACATTTTTAATAAATTTGAAATATTTTTATAAAAAAGGAGAAAATATGTTTAAAGAATTTAAAGAATTCATTGCAAGAGGTAATGTAATGGATTTAGCAGTCGGTGTAATTATAGGTGGAGCATTCAAAGCAATTGTAGATTCACTAGTAAACGACATCATAATGCCAATCATCACAATGATCACTGGTAAAGTAGATTTATCAGGATTATCAGTAAAAATCGGAACTGCTACACTTTCTTATGGAAAATTTATTTCTGCAATTATTAATTTCTTAATAATCGCAATTGTTATTTTTCTAATGGTTAAATCAATAAATAAAGCTGAAAATATGACAAACAAAATTATCAAAAAATCTGATGATAATGAAGATGAGAGTGAACCAGAAGAAAAAACATGTCCATATTGTTTAAGTGACATTCCATACAATGCAACAAAATGTAAATATTGTGGTTCAGATTTAAGTCAAAAAGAATAGCAAAAATGCAGTACAAAAGTACTGCATTTTTAATATTCTAACTCAGAAGCATTAATCTTTTTATAATAATTATTATTTTCATTATCAACAAATTTAACCCTTATAAGTTCTTTTAAATATTCAACAGAATCGACAATTCCATACCCCTCAGTTTTAGAAAAAACTTTAGTTCCAGGCTTAGGAAGTTTCTTTGATTTATCTTCATAAACATTTTGCTCATACCTTAAGCAACACATTAATTTTCCACAATTTCCAGTCATTTTTGAAGTATTTAATGATAAATTTTGTTCTTTAATCATCTTAACAGAAACTGTATCAAAATCATTAATAAATGTTTGACAACAAAGCTCTCTACCACAAATACCACAACAACCATTCATCTGACTTAATTGATCACGTACACTAATTTGTCTAAGTTCAATCCTAGTTCTAAAAATAGATCCAAGTTCTTTAACCAAATCTCTAAAATCCACTCTTTCATCAGATGTAAAACTAAAAATCAACTTAGACTTATCAAATAAATACCTTGCTTCAATTAATGTCATAGGCAATTTATAATATTCAATCTTTTCTTTACAAATAGCAAAAGCCTTTTTAGCAGCGACTTTATTTTCTTCTGCAATTTTCTTATCATTAATTGTAGCTATGCCTCTTATTGACTTTAACTCATTCTTTAAAACTTTTTCATCAACTTCTTTATTAGCAACAGCAACATAAGCTAACTCCAATCCCATTAATGTGTCAACAAAAACACAATCACCTTCCTGAAGAACACTTTCACCAGGATCATAATAATAAACCTTACCATTATCTCTAAATTTAACACCTATTACAGTTCTCAAAACAACTCCTTAATATAACTCTTCTATAAAATTTAAAATCATATAATCAATACACATTTCAAAATTATTATTCATTAAAATTTTATTTTTAGTTTTTTCTACAATTTCAATCAACTGAAAATACGAATTTTCAAACAATAATATATTTAAATATTCCAATAATCTAATTATTTTATCATGATTATCATAAAAAACACTACCATCTTGAAAAAAATTAATTACTTTATTTTTTTTCAAATTAGTAACAAACACCGTTAAATTCAATAACTCATCATAATCATCTTTAATAAAATCAATATTATTTAAACTACCATCTAAAACTTTAAAAACATTAATATTCTTATCTTCAAAATTTAAATCATTCTTCAAAAAATATTTTTTAATGTCTTTATCAGATAATTTACTAAATTTAATATTAATGCATCTAGATTTTACTGTACTCAAAACACTTCTCTCATTATGTACAATTAATATAATCACCGCATATTCAGGAGGTTCTTCAGGTGTTTTAAGTAAAGAATTTTGTGCCTCTATTGTCATCAAATCTGCGTCATCAATAATATAAACAGACTTTTTTGAAAAAATCGGTTTTATATTAATAACATTCTGTAACTCTCTTATTTGAGCAACTTTAATTGATTTTCCATCAGGTCCAAGTTCATAATAATCTTGCATCATAGAATCTTCTAAAATACACTTAGCAAAATCTTTAGCAAAAGTATATTTTCCAACGCCTTTAATTCCACTAAAAATATAACTATGAGAAAAATTTTTATTTTCAATACAATTAGTTAGATATTTTTTAACATCATCATTGCCTAAAATATCTTCAAACATTTAGTTCTCCTTTTGTGTAGGACCAATCTTATTAAGTGGCCAAAATCTAAAAACAACTTTACTTTCAATTTTTTCTACCGGAATACAGCCAAAGCTTCTACAATCCATTGAACCACTACGATTATCACCCATTAAGAAAACACAACCTTTAGGCACTACAAAATTATTAAACACTCCAGTTGGTTCAGTATTAACACCATCTTGTAAATACTTTTCATGTAGCAATTCACCATTTATATAAACATGCCCATTCTTAATTTCAACTTTATCACCTTCTATAGCAATAACCCTTTTTATATAAGATGTTTTGCCAACTTCAAGCACATAATACAAAAACTTTTTTAAAATACTATTAGGTTGATTTTGATATTTAGCAACTGGATTATTCAAATCGTATTCTCCAGGTCCATATACACTTTTAGATGGCGCTTCAAAAGTAACCACTTCACCTCTTTTAGGCATTTTAGCTCTAGCCATCCTATTTAAAATCAATCTATCATTTGGCTTATATGTTGGATACATTGAATGTTGTTTAACAACAGTAGGTGTACCTATAAAAAACTTTATTAATAAAGCTAAAATAATCGCTATAACAATACAATATATCCATTCCAAAATATTCTTTATAGTAGAATCACTCATATTAACCCTCTTCTTCATTAAACGTAGGTATTTTAATAATTACCTCAGTACCTTGTCCTAAATCACTATTAATCTTAATAGTTCCTTTATTCTGTTCAATAATCTCTTTTGCAATTGAAAGACCAAGCCCGGTTCCTCCCATTTTCCTAGAACGTGCCTTCTCAACTCTATAAAATCTTTCAAAAACTTTTTCGACATCACCCTTTGGAATACCAATTCCAGTATCTTTAATTTTTATATATGCATCATTATGAACAAATCCAATATAAATATCAATTTTTCCACCATCTGGTGTATATTTAACCGCATTGCTAATAATATTCAAAATAACTCTTTCAATACCATCTCTATTAGCATAAACTAATGGAACTTCAGCAGTAACAAAACACTTCAAATCAATATTCTTTTTCTTAATTTCAATTTCAAATTTTTCACTACACTCTTTTGCTAACTGTCCTAAATCAAACTTTTCCGGTTTATTATTTTCTCTTTTACCATCAAATTTAGATAAAGTTAACAAATCATGAATTAAATTTTCCATTCTATTAGCATTGTCATTTATAATTTTCAAAAAATGCTTTTGAGTTTCAGAATCACATTCATCTTCCAACAAATTTTCAGAAAATCCTTTAATAGAAGTCAATGGTGTCTGTAATTCATGTGACACATCAGCAACAAATTCTTTTCTCATTTCATTCAACTTCTCATGTTCACTAATATCTTGAATAACAACCATTAATCCAACAGGTCTATTAATCTCATCTAAAAACGGAACAAAAAGTAACTCCATAGTCTTATCATTAAAAACAACTTTTTTATCGTAAGATGTCCAAGTATCTAAATAAATAATTTTTTGCAAATTAATATCATCATCATTAAATTTCCCAAAAATCTTTTTAAAAGTATTCTTTCCATCTTCAATTTCAAGTAATCGCTTAGCAGCAACATTAATATATGTTACATTTTCATCCATATCAAAAGCAATAACACCATCTGTCATATGCTCTAAAATAGTATCCGTCTTCTTCTTCTCATCATTTGCTTTTTTCAACTTTTTCCTCAAATAATCAAGCATTCTATAAACATCAGCATCATTTTCTTCAACAACACCATCATTAATATAATTTTTATCAGGACTATTAAGCATTCTTGACATAGGTTCTAAAATACTATTTTTTACATAAATTTTTAACAAAATCACAAATAAAATCACTAACAATAAAAGTCCAATAACAATAGTAATTATATCACTAACATTAACTCTAAAAGCCTTAAACATTAAAGCAGTAAAAATTACAATGAAAAGCAATTCTATAATTGAAAAAATATAAACTAATTTATAATAATAATTCTTCATAATCTCTCCATAAAAGAAAAATAGCATTTATTAATATAACTCAAGTAATAAATGCTATTTCATATTTACTTATTTGCTAAATAGTATCCAACTCCACGTTTCGTTATAATAATTTTCGGATTTGATGTATTTTTTTCAATTTTTTCTCTAATTCTTCTCACGGTAACATCAACAGTTCTAATATCACCATAATACTCATATCCCCATACTTTTTCTAATAATGTTTCTCTTGTTACTATTTGTCCAGGCTTTTGTGCTAAAAACTTAAGAACTTCAAATTCACGTCTTGTTAAATCAGTAACTGTAGTTCCCCTAACAATTGCTTCAAACTTATCCAAATCAAGTATTAAAGAGCCCACTGCGATTTGATTCTTTTGTTCTTCCTCAACGCTCTTATTCTTATCAAATTTTCTTAAATTTGCTTTAATCCTTGCAATAACTTCTCTAGGGCTAAAAGGCTTCGTAATATAATCATCAGCACCAATTTCAAGTCCCAAAACTTTATCAATCTCTTCTCCTCTGGCTGACAACATAATTATTGGAATATTAATATTTTCCTGCCTTATTTTCTTACATACAGACAAACCATCCATCTTAGGAATCATAACATCAAGCAATAATAAATCAGGTTTTTCATTTAACACTTTATTAATTCCCTCTTCGCCATCTTCTGCAGATATAAAATTAAAGCCTTCTTTTTCTAAATTAAACTTCAAAAGGTCCAATATTGAACTTTCATCATCAACTGCTAAGATAGTTTTTTTACTATTATCAAGTAAAATGTTTTCCTTATTTTCTATTAAACCAGCCATTTATATTCACCTCTCTAAAATTTACGATTAATATATCATAAGCGACTATTTTTTTCAATAGATTACTATATTTTATCTTTATCTTTACAATTATTATTTTTATTTAACTTAAGTATTATATATCAATATCAAGACCCACTGGACAATGATCACTACCAAAAACATCATTATAAATTTTTACATCTTTAATTTTATTTTTTATACGTTCAGAAACAATAATATAATCAATTCTCCAACCAACATTTTTCTCTCTCGCATGAAACATATATGACCACCATGAATATGTATCAATCACATCAGGATTAACAAATCTAAAACTATCAACAAAACCAGAATCAAGAAGATCAGTCATTTTTCCTCTCTCTTCATCAGTAAACCCAGCAGACCTATGGTTGGTATTAGGATTCTTTAAATCTATTTCCTTATGTGCAACATTTAAGTCACCACAATAAATAACAGGCTTTACGTTATCCAAAGAAATTAAATACTCACGCATCTTATCTTCCCATTCCATTCTATAATCAAGCCTTTCAAGTTCTCTTTTAGAATTAGGAACATAACAATTAACAAAAAAGAAATCTTCATATTCACAAGTAATTACCCTCCCCTCATTATCATCACCATAAGTAACTTTTAAAGGTTTGTTTCTCAAAAATACTGCTGTACCAGAATAGCCTTTTTTTTCTGCACTATTCCAATACTGATAATTTCCTAATTTTTTCATATCATCATCAACTTGATTCTCTTGCATTTTTGTTTCTTGAATACCAAATAAATCTGCATTAACCTGATTAAAAAAATCATAAAATCCTTTATTTATTGCTGCTCTCAATCCATTAACATTCCATGAGACTATTTTCATTTTTCCTCCTTATATATCACACACATAATAGAAAAAGATGGTATAATAACCATCTCTTTCATAATCATCTAAAAGTAAACATTACCACCAATATTAACACCTTTTACACCTGTCCAAGTTGATCTAAAAGAATAAAAATTATGATTTCTCTTTCCGTTTAACGCATCCTTAACAGCATCTTTAACAAAAGATGGAACTTTACCATTTAAATATTTTTTCCAATAAGAATCAATTGTATAACAGAATTGATTCTTTCTTTTATATTCTGAAAGAGGGTCAGAACCTCTCTTTTCAGCTCTATTTGCAGCACAAGTTATAACAGCTAACGCACCTTCATAACTTGACCCTGATTCTTGACAAGTAATAGCATATAATAAATTCATATCATCTTCACTATAAGTCCAAGTCTTTGAACCAGTTCTTACAACACTGCTCCTTGATGTAACTTTTGCTCTTACTTCAATAATTTTATCAACAGGTTCTTTTATAACCTTTTCAGAAATCACATCTTTCGAAATTTGATTTCCATTTTGATATCTAACTCTATATTTTATTTCTTTAACACCATTTACACCAGCTTGAACAACTTGGTTTTGTGTGTTTTGACTACCATTTGCAACTTCCTTAGTCGTAGTTTTAAATGGAATTTCTACTTGTTCTGTTACAATTTTTTCGATTACTGATTGATAACTTTTTAAAATTTCTTCAGGTGAAAACTCTTGTTCTTGAGCAATTGTAATATTTTCACCCTTTTTAATGGTAATTGTACTATTATCTGATAAATCTGATTTAACATCAGGTGTAACACTCTCACCATCAAAAACAATTATATGATTTTCTTTTAAAATATCTTCGACTTTAGTACTAGTAGTTACAACATTCATTTCATAGCCACTTGATAATAATATCTTAACGGTTCTTACCCTGTTGCTTGAAGCCATAACCCCAACTGTTCCCATTAATAAAACAAATAAAATTGCAATTGTTAAAACCTTCTTTATAGAAAATTTTCCGGATTGAGGTTTATCTGACTCCGGTTGAATACTTATATGTTTTCGCATAAATCCTCCTTTAAGTAATCATTCCTATTATACCACTTACAAAAAATATAGTCAAATTTTAGGTACTTTTACTTCAAACATCTACGGCTAAAGGAGTTTGAAAAATGAACAAATGTATATTAATGATTCATTTTTTTCTTAAAGCCTGTTCCATCATGAATATTAGGTTCCACATAAACTTCTTTAACAAATTTCAATTTCTTATAATCTTTTTTCTGACTTTTAGAAGATTCCAAATATTCACTTTTTAAATTTTCTACATACTTCTCGTGATCATTGCTTTTAAGAACTTCTATTTCCACTTCGTCATGAGAAATATTAGCTTCACTTATTTTTTTTATTTCATCTTTACGAAAGAACTTTCTAAAGATTTTTTTTAATCCATCAAAAAAACTCATTCTAAATCATCCTTTTCCTTATTTTCTTCATTTTCTTTTTTAGAATAATCAGACTTATCTTCTAAATATTCAGTTAAATCCCAAATTTCTCTACCATTATTTTTTTCTTTATCAACATCATAACTAGAAAAATTTTTTGAAAGCGACTCTTCATTTGTCACAACAAAACTATTTGACTCCTTATCGCCATATGCCAAAAAATTTTCTCCATCTTCTTTTACAATTTGTACTAAAACAACAGGATTTTTCTCAGAATCCATTTTTCTATATACTTTAGCAACTTGGCTACCATCACGTACTTTTAACTTTTCAGAATCTTTATTTACCAATCTATTCAATGTAGAACTTAGCAAAGATTTTGTTGTTTCTTGACAATTTATAAAATCAGATACATTATCCTGTACAGTTTTTAAACATGCTAATATAAGTTGATCTGGATCATCATTTTTTTCATAAAATTCATCCAACACTTCAAGTCTTTTTTCAAAAGGAAACTTCCCATCTTTATCAACACGACCAATTCCTCTCAACTCTCTTTCCATAGTATTTTTATCCAAATAATAATTAGCATCTTGTAATTTTTCATCGTTTTTATGATGACCATTAGAATCAAATATTTGTGCCATATCATTAGATACCAAAAACCACTCAGGCCTATCTCCAACTCTATTTTCAGATAAATTCCAAGTTGGATCCAATATAGAATTTCCAACATTTTTTCCATCAACATTTAAATTTTTAATTTTTAAAAAAGTATGTCTTCCAGTACTAATCATTTCACTCTCAATGCCAATTTTATTCAACATATAATTTTCAACCTCAGAAATACCGTTACATACTCCATAGCCAGAATTGATAATATTCCATAATTTTCTAATTTCTACATGATTTTCATTTTCTTTTCCTGAAATAGGTGAATAACTAATTTTCTTCCCAATTGCCTCATCAATAATATAAATTTTTTGTACATCACTCATATTAGGGTCAATAGTATCAATAATAGAATCAATCCATTTCTCTGCCTTTATATAAGATTCAATACTCTGTCCTCCGTACATATCAGACGCTATTTCAATTTGTGGACACACCTTTGCAAGTTCAAATAACTTTTCTTTTTCTTCTTTAGAAAAATTTTTCGGATTAATTTTCAAAAACTTATCAAGTCCTCTATATTCTTCAAGATTTCTATTAGCATCAAAAATTAATTTTGGACCAAAAAGACAGTCATAATCATAATCTAAATCTAAGACTTTTTTATATTCATCAGCAATTTTAGCTCTATCAAGCAATGATAAAACATCTTCTTTTATCCCAACAAAACATTCTCTTTTTTTATAATAATCAAAATTAAATTCATCTATTCTCTCTAGAAAATCAACTTGCTTATTATTATTATTATAAATAGAACTAAATACATCTCGTAGATTGCAATTATACTTTTCAAACAATTCTTTAAATTCATTACATACATTAATTATATTGTCGACATTTTTTAAAGAAGACACCACACGAGTAAAAGAATCTTCATTAATTCTCTCATCCCTTTGCTCCAAACAATTAATTGTATATTTATCATCCAAAACTTTTAAAACATCCACGATATTTTTATTATCAACTAAACTAGAATCTAACAATTTTTTTATTACATCATCATTTTTAATAGTTTCAACGATATTAGTAAAATCAAATTCATCAAGTCCGATATCATGATAATTATCAGTATCTTTTAAAAAATCAAGTTTCTTATCATCATCTAATTTAGCTATCAAAGTTCTATAATCAAAATTTGAAAAATCTTTAAATAATTTTCTTTTCTCTTTATCTCCTAATAACTGCTCAATTGCTTTTGGACTCAACAATTCTCTTAAAGTGTAGCTATCAAATTCATTACAAAACTTAGGATTAAATATAATTTCAGCTTTTACTTCTTCCAATTCAATACTATTATAAATACTTTTATAGTAATGTCTGTCCACATTAGGATTTTCAGGATTCAATGCAAACGGTCTTGTTAATATAACTCGACTTTTTTCCTCATCACTCAAATACTGTTCACCAATATGCCTTAATTCTGCAATTTTAAAATCCTTCACAGCTCTTATATTGTCAAAATCAACATAATATTTATATCTATCTTCCGCATTTATTATACCATCAATATATTCTTCTTTAGTCATTTTACTCTCCAATTATTAAATATTTAAATCAAATATTTTTAATATCCTTAAATAATCTTTTGATATTTTCAAAAACACTATCCATAAGCACTTCAGGTTCAATCATTTTAAACATCGCAATCTTCTCTACAATATATTTTATATTTCTAGAATCGTTCCTTCTCCCCCTCAAAGGTTCAGGAGATAAATAAGGTGAATCAGTTTCAACTAATATCCTATCAAGAGGAATCATATTAGCAATCACCTCAGCATTTTTTGAATTTTTAAATGTAATCGGTCCACAAACAGAAATATAAAATCCAAGTTTCAAAGCTTCTTTAACTAATTCTTGATTAAGTGGACAACAATGAAACATACCAACTTTATTTACAGGATTTTCTTTTAAAATATTAATTGTATCCACAGTTGCTTCTCTAGTGTGGATAACTATTGGTAAATCATACTTATTTGCAAGCTCTATTTGTCTAATAAATGCATCCTTTTGCATATCCCTATCAACATCATAATGATAATCAAGACCTATCTCACCAATTGCAATAATCTTTCCATTCTTCAAATTAGTAACTAACAATTCTTCAATTTTTTCAATATCAGAAACATAATCTTCAGTAACATCATTTGGAGATATTCCAACTGTTGCATAAATAAAATCATATTTGTTTGATAAATCAACAGCAGAAACAGAACCACTTAAAGAATATCCAGCATTAATCATTCCAACAACACCAGAATCATGAACTTCTTTAATTAATATATCCCTATCAAAATCAAATTTTTCGTCATTATAATGACAATGAGCATCAAATAATTTCATTTTTCCTCCTATACCTTTGAATACATAATAACATTTGCAATTGCATATTCTTTAACATGAGATAAACTAAGATCAAATCTATAATTATCCGAGATTTCAGAATGATTATATAAAATAATAAAAGGTCTACCATTATCATCTTTTTCAACACAAATTTCATTCCAATTAATAGAAAAATTACCATTAAGCTTTGAAGACAAAGCTTTAAAAACTGCTTCCTTAGCTGCAAAACGTGCAGCATAATTTTGAGCTTTATTAGCTTTGTCTTCACAATACTTAATCTCTGCACTCGAATAAATTCTATGCAAAAACTTATCATTTTCAATTAAATTAGCAATTCTAGAAACCTCGATAATATCATTTCCAACAAAAATTTCCAAACTACTTCCTTCCTAATTTAATAATTATTATCAATAATACTACTAAAATAATTATAATTCCAAAAATCTTAATTTTCTTTTTATTAACAACACTTTTCTTAATTTTGTAAATCTTATAAAATTCATTTTCCAAATCAAGAAGATCACTGTATAAATTTAAGATCTCATCCACTTGAACAACATATCCATCTTTATTTGTAACTTGATTTTCATAAATATCTCTCTTAAAATCCAAAAATTTATAATTACAATATTCATATTTATTTGAAATAAGCAATTCTTCTCTCAAAAATCTTACATAAATCTTTTTATATAACTCAAAGATAAAAGCATAAATATGAGCTTCATAATAATTATCAACCATAATATCAGTATATTTATGAATTTCATAAGAACTTTTTAAACACATCTCTTCTAACTTAGCATCTGGAATCTTTTTAAGATATCTATTAACAATATCAATATTCTTACTTAAAACAAAAATTATACCTGTTTCAAAACAAACAATAATATCATTTTCTTTTTCAAAAATATTAGCATAATAATTATTACAAATTGGAGCAACAATATCATTAGCCAATCCACTAAAATCATCAACATTTTTAATATTAAATGTCCACAAAAAAGTATTTCTAACTTCAGTTGAAAAATAATTATAAACTTCACGATTATTAATTTTATCAAAAATTTTAACTTTAAATCCATCATTAAGTAAATTCAAATAAAACTTACTTAATTCATTTGGAACAATTGCTCCAAAATAAATTTTAGAAATATTCATCTCTTCCCCTTTTTATACTTATTCATTTACATCAGTATAATAATTAGCATTCAAATCAACGCATAAATGTAAATTACCTATAAAATCTACTTTAGGATTATTCTTTAACTCTAATGAAGGTTCCATTATAACTTTGCCATTATAATCAATAACTCCCCATTTTCCGTCCTTTTTTACTCCAATATAACCAAAAGCATTTTCTTCAGTTACATCATCATAAATATAATCTACAATAACTTGACCATCTTTATTAACAAAGCCAAACTTTCCATCTTTTTCAGAAGAAAATAAAGTATTAGTCTTCAAAATGTCTTTAATATTTTTTTCTTCAAATCGTAAATTATAATATTTATAATCACCATCAACTTTAACCTTAATATAACCTAAACTCTCGTTAACTTCAGAAATAATTCCTGTAACTTTAACTTCAAATGAAGAAGATATCAAATCAGATTTTAAATCATCAATATTTCCCTCAATAAATCCTGCATCTTTTCTATAAACAATATTCTTATATTTAAAATCAACCTTTACTTCATTATTAATATCAACAATACCATAAGTAGTACCTTTTTTAGCTATATAATAAGTATCAAAAATATACTCTATATAATCATAATCTTTTAATTTAACATTTCCTTCTAAATCAACAACCTGATATTTATTACCTTTTTTTATAACAACATATTCATTATCAATACTAAGAACATCATCAAATTTACCTGACAATTTAGAATTTCCATCAGCATCAATTAATTTCATTTCATTACTAGAAGTTTTAACAACATAATATCCACTACCATAAACATGCTTTATTTCAGAATAAACAGTATCCAAAACTTTTTTCTTAGCAAAAGTAATAACACCATATTTTCCAGCATCATTTTTAACAATAAATCCATTTTCATAATTATTAGTTAATAAAGAAATATCACTATACTCATTCTCAATAATTATGCTACCAGCAGAATCAATTAATCCTTTCTTAGAATTCTTAATAGTTAACAAAACATTAGTAGTTTGTGGTAAACATTGAATATCATCATAAATGGCATCAACCAAAACTGTTCCAGAGAAACTAATCAATCCATACTTTCCATCTTTATAAAATTTCAAAACTTTATTTGAATAAATAACATTTCCATTTGAATCTACACTTTGTAAAGCATCAACTCTATCATATTCAGTAAATAGTTTCTTTCCCTGCTTATTTATCACTCCAGAACTATATGTCTTATTAGATAAATTCAAATTTTCATTATACAAAAAAATATCTTGAGTAGCATCTGGTATAATTAAAATATTATCATACGTAGCATTTATAATTTCCTCACCCTTAGAATTAATTACTCCAAACTTTCCATTTTTAAACACTGAAATATAAGAAATAGCTACATTTTTTGTATCTTTCTTATTTCCAAAATGTTTAAAAAATTTAATCAAACCAACAATACCTACAATTATCATAATAAAAACAATCACTGTTATTATAACTTTCTTGATATTAAGTTTTTGTTCGCCATCATAACGCTTTCCCTTACTCATTTAACCACCACCATTATTTAATATTAACAAAAATATTATTAATTAATCTTGTCACTCCTTTTAGTTGCATCTTTTGTATCTCTTCATCAAATTCATTTGCTTCTTCTGATAAATAAACCTTTTTATCATTCAATATTTTAATAATTTCTTCATCTGAAATAGAATTATTATTCTCCAAAATTTTAAAGATTTCTCCCAAAACATCATTTCTATCTTTATACAATTCATCATATAAAATATTAGTTTTATTATAAGACATTGCATTCTTCACTTTAATTTTAAAAGTACTAAGTTTTTCCTTTAATTTTTCCTTTTCAATATCTTGTCTTTCTTCAATTTCCATAACAGCTTCTGGTAACATTTTCACATCACTAGTATAATCAACTTTTTTAATAACTTTTATAAATAATAATGAAAACATACCAACAAGCATTTCAATCAATATAATCAAATTAAACTTATATTTAACACTTACATAAATTAATATTGTAATTAAAAATAAATTTACAACACATAAAACAATTTTATTCATTTTATTTATAAATTTACTAAAAATTCCTATAAATACAAAATACGCAAAATACTGTATTGGATTATCAAACATAATAAACCCTACAATATAAAATACTGTCGTGGCAATAATTCTATAATTAAATCTCAACTTTGATGTAACTATCCACAAATCAGCCATAATTAATATTCCTATAATTATAGCAGTATACTTATTACAAAAGTTCAATAATGCACTTAGTAGAACAACAAAAAACACTCCAGCACTAATAATTTCAATCTCAGAATAAGCTTTATTTATTCTAAAATTTTTTAAAACATTAATTCCATTTGAAAAAACTTTATAAAAAATATACTCTAAACATAAGCTAAATATTGTAAATTCACACACAGTATAAAAAGGATACTTCTTCATGTACATAAATAAAGAAGCAATTATTGTAATAATTATAACCCTTTTTCCTAATTTATATCTCTCACTATCTAATTTGATTTCAATCGGTTTTAAAACAAATATTGACAAAATAAGCATCAATATCTCAAAAACATATATTCCAAAAGCACCAATTCCAAATCTCACGGCTAAAGTAATAGCCTCTGCAATAAGAACTCCGACAATTGGAATATCATTTGCAATCATAGCTATCAAAAAAGCTACGGAAATAGGAACAACTATATTTTCATTATTAAATTTTATATTTACAAGTGAAATCAAAACACTAAAAACAACCCAAACAACATTTTTAAGTACATCTAACATTGTAATTGAATTCCACTTTTTATCATTAGTATCACTGTAATTTAAAGTACTATTCATATATCCGCCCTTATATTCTTACGATGATTAACTATGCTTATTTTATCTTAAAATCACTAAAATTTCAATAGAAATTATTTAACTACATATAATAAAAAAGCTCATTGATTTTGCATTTATGCAAAACTTCAATGAGCTTTTAAACTAATTATAAATTTATAATATAATTATTCTTTTACTTTTCTTGATATTGTGTATCCCATTGCTCCTACTAGAGCTGTTAATGTGATTCCAACACCAATCATTCGTAATACATTGTTAATATCTAGTCCAGTCTTAACCATTAAAACAACTGTTGCTTTATTATCTTTGCCTTTCTTTTCTTCTTCAGAATCAGTTTCATCAAATCCAGCATCA
>JABCPQ020000011.1 GCA_013333035.2 Clostridiales bacterium
ATCGTCTAATGCTTGTGCAGTTATTACAGGCTCTCTACTTTCAACTTGTTTAGCAACTCCTGTTGCACTTCTAATTCCTGTAATGAATTTTCTTAATGCTAAGTCAAATTCTTTTGGAATTTCTCTAACTTGAATTATTTTTTCGTCATTAAAAGCTTTTGGCGCTTTTTGTACAATTACTACTGGTTGATTTCTTTGTGCAATATTTGCAGATGTTGACCAATATGTAATATCTGTTGTTTGATAATTGGCTGAGACTGCAATTTTAAATGTTTTTACATTTGTTGATTTTGGTACTACTGCATAAAAGTCTGCACTATTTGCATTTAATATCTTTTCTGATACTGTACTTCCTGGATATTCAACGCCTTGTGCATTTACAATTCTTATATTATTTCCTAATTGTACATCTGCTTCAATGTTAACAGTAATTCCCGGATTATTTGTATATGCTAAATTATATGGTCCAAATTTATAATTTGTTCCTTCTTCAACATATGTTGCATTATCTTTATTGAAATTAATTGTTGCTGCTGATGTTTGATATGTATATCCTCCATTAACTGCTTCTTCAGATTTTGTTATTAAATATCTATATAATTCATTTAATGGGTATGTAATTTCATCATTATAGTACTTTGATACTACTGGTGATTTTGAATTATTTTGATTTGTTGCTCCTACTCTTAATGACTCATTTGTTCCTGATGGATGATACTCTCCTGTAGGATTTGTATAATACCATATTGCCATTTGTTGTGCAGCTTCTAAAATATCTACCATTTCTTCTTGTGTCATTTGAGCTTTGTCACCTTTGAAATCGTTAACATTAATACCTGCTGCTGTAAACAATGCGTTTATTGATTCTGGATCATTTGGATTTGCTACATTACTTAATATCCACATTATTTTATTATAATTTGGTGTTACTCCTGCAGTTATTCCAATTGCTTCTTTGTATTCGTTACCAATTGTTTCTGGTTGTTTCATATCAAAATGTTGTGTATATGGAACTATGGCTGCTGTTGAACCTTCTGATCCAAATCCTATTCCATGTCTTAAACAATATATTTGTGTAAGATAATCTACATTTCCTAATCCTTGTGCATTTTCATATTTAACAATTTTTATTGCTGGTCTACGTGCTTTAGATGCATCTAAATAATCATAAAAGCCTGTTTTTCTAGCATTACTATTGTTATATAATCCTAAATACATTGGATTTGCTGAAGAATCTGCTGCATAAATTTTACTTGATGTCATTAAAATTCCTGCTAATAAGATTCCAGCTAAAATAATAAAAACTTTTAATTTTTTCATACTTTAATCTCTCTATCCTTTATTAATTTTAGTTTACACTACTATATTATTATACAATATTTGCGTCTTTTATGCAATATGTAAACTAAAATTAATATTCTTTTAAAATTAATTTAATATTTACGCATTAAAGGACCCCGGAAGTTTCCGAGGCCCTCTTTTTATTACATGATTCTAACCGCAATTCCTGCGATTTTTGATCTTCTGATTCTACTTTCAGAAAGATCTACTTTCCAACAAAGTGGCTCGTCGCTCCACCTATTTACTAACCTTTCTAGCACATTTATTTCTGATACTGTCTGGCTTTGCTGTTTATCTCCCATTACTACCAGTTTAGTGCCATCTCCTATTCTTGTAATCAATGCTTTTAATTGACTCCAATTGGCATTTTGCATTTCATCTGCCATAATAAAGCATTTGTCTAAAGAATGCCCTGCTAAGAATCCTAACGGGAGAATCTTTATTGTTTCGGATGAAAGCATTTCTGCTAATTTTTTCTTTGCTTCAATTCGTAATTCTGAAATGTTTCTATCAGATTTATTCTTCCTCATCTCCAAGTTTATGAGTCTCTTAAATATAGAGTCCTCAAATCCTCCCAGATATGGAATCATCTTGTCGTAGATTTCTCCAGGTAAATATCCTAATTCTTCCCCTCCAGTCGTTATTGTTGGGGCCGTTATTATGATTTGCCCATATTCACCACTCTCAAGTCCATCTAAGGCTGCATTAATAGCCATATAGGTCTTGCCCGTTCCAGCGTCCCCTACTACTATGAGCAGTGGTGCTTCTTTCGCTTCCATTTTTAGTCCTTCATTGTAGTACTTAACGAACGGGTCATCTAGTACACATCCGGTTGCTGGTTGTTGCATCAGCCTGAGAAGCTTTCCATTTTTGTACCTAGCGGCATAGTATCCATTTACAATTACAAGGCTGTTTTCTTTTATGTCTTCATCTATCTGGATGTCTACGCCTTTTTTGAAAAGTTGCAAGTCATCACTTTCGATATACAAATGCGGAGTTTGATACCTTTCCTCCTTGCTTGTAAGCTTCTTTCCAGAAATTCCTTGAATTCGAACCAAGGCTTCAATCCTGAATTCGTCTTCTAGATAAACTACAATGTTCTCCTCCTTTTTATTGGATTCAATAACTTTTGCTACCTCCAATTCATCATCATTCAAGAATCCTAACAGAGTCTTTTTTCTGGCTTCCACAAGTTCGATCTCCTTGATGCTTAAAACATCCGAAACCTCTTCAGGTTCCATTGTCTTCAGAAGATTGACTGGGAACACTATCTTCTTCCCTTCTTCTGCAATCTCATTAATAAGTTTCCGGTCGTTCAAAACCTTTCTAACTGCTCTGCATGTTAAGATAATCATGTTTTTTCCTTTCTTTTATGTTGCCAATTACAGCACCATATTTTCTATTGCATTACTGCATTATTATAATATCACCTTTCAGAAAATATTTCTATATTATTTCAATATTATTTCAATATTGTTAAATAACAAATAAAACAGCAGTATCAATTACTGCTGTTTTATCTATTATTTTAATGAATTTAATTCTTCAATTATTTCTTCTTTATCTGTAACTCCGATAAATTCTTTTATTTGTTCACCTTTTCTTAAAATTAGTAATGTTGGTATTGTCATTACTTCATATTTTGCTGCTAATTCTTGTTCATCATCGCAGTTTACTTTGTAAAATTCTACACCTTCTACTTCTTCTGATATTTCTTCTACAATTGGCGCCATCATTCTACATGGTCCACACCAATCTGCATAGAAGTCTACGAATACTAATTTATCTGAACTTTTTACATTTTTTTCAAACTCTTCGTTTGTTAATTGTTTTACCATATTTTCCTCCTTTATTTTACTAATTTCGCAATATAAAATCCTTCAAAATTTTCATCTGGTAAAATTGTTATAGTCTTATCATTGATTCCTTTTACTATATTAATATTTTCTTTTTCAATAATATCAATTTTTTCTAAATGAATATTAGAATTCTGAGATAATACTTTTTGAATCATTTCATTATTTTCTTTTTTTAAAATAGAACATGTTGAATATATTAATTCTCCATCTTTTTTTAATAATCTAATTGCTTTATTTAGTAATTTTTCTTGTGTTTTTATTGTTTTTTCTAGCAAAGATTTTGTTAAATATTTTTTGAAGTTTGTTTTATAATTAATTGTTCCTGTTCCTGTGCATGGTGCATCTAACAATATTTTATCAAACTTTAAAAAATCATCTAATTCCAATGAATTTTTATTTATACAATAAACATTTGCTCCTTGCTTATTTATATTATACATCATCTTGTCAAGTCTTATTGTATTTCTCTCACATGCTGTTATATTCGCCTTATTGTCTGACATTGCTGCCATTTGTGTTGTTTTTCCTCCAGGTGCTGCTGCCATATCTAGTATATCTTCTTGCTCTTTTGGATTCAAAAATAATGGTGGTATCATTGATGATAAATTTTGAATATATATTTTACCTTCTTCATATATTTTTGTTTTTCTAATTTCTATATCATTTTCTAATAGAAATATTGTTGGGCTTTGCACATTTTTCACAATTTCATTGTTGATTATTTTATATTTTATTTTGTTTGCTTCTAATTCTGCTATTATTTCTTCTTTATTCGACTTAATTGTATTTACTCTAAATGTTGTTTTTCTATTTGAATTATATCCATTTATTATTTTATTGAATTGTTCTTCATTATATTGTGATTTTAATTCATTTTCTAACCATTCTGGTAAATCTATCATTTTATTCACCTACTTATTGTGTATATCAATTTGTTGATATGGTATATCTATAGCATTTTCTTCCATTACATCTGCTATTATTCTTAAAGCTATTCTATTTGCTTTTAATTTGTCTTCTGGATGGCATGTTATTGCTATACAATAATCTTTACTTGAACTTGCAAGATCAACTAATCCTACATTTTTTGCAGTATAGATAAACTCTTCCTTGTTAAGCAAATCTGCTACCAGATTTGCGATTTTATCAGCTTTTTTCATTTTTATTTCATATGGAAAATTTATTCTAACATATAATTCTTTTGATACTTTTTCAACTTGCTCAATATTTCTATTTGCTATCGTTATTTCATTTCCTGTTTTAATATCATACATTTTTGTTGATCTAATGCCAATCATTGATACTTTTCCCAATATATCTTGATATTTTATTATATCTCCCACTTTGAAATATTCATCAGATACTATTGTAAATCCTCTTATAATGTCTTTTAACGCATCTTGTATTGATAAACCTACGATTGCTGAAATAATTCCAACTCCGGCTAACATTGAACTAACATTGACGCCATTTACTTGTAACAATATTAATACAACTAGTATCATCATGATATATCGTAATGAGCTTAATGTTATTCCTATTATAGTTTTATTTTTGAATGCCCTATTATTTAGATTGTTGTGTCTTGCCTTTTTTATTAAATGATTAAATCCTCTGAATATTAGTAGACTGATTGCTACAATTATTATTGAATAAAAAATTTTGCTGTTTAATATTTTTATTATTGTCTCCATTATATTATTCATATTTTCCTCTTTTGTTATTTTTCTATTTCTATAACAATTCTTCCGGATTTTGTCGTATTTAGAATTTTATTGATTTTAAATCGTCCTTTTCCTCTTATTGTTATATACGAATTTTCTTCTATCTTTAAGCTTGCTCTTAATTCTTCTTTAAAATTAACAAAAACTCTTTCTTGTTGTATTAATTCTTGTGCTTTGCTTCTTGAAGTGTTTGCTAATTCTGCAATTATTGAATCAAGCCTCATTGACTGTACTATAATTTTAAATATTTGTTTCTCAGGTTTATTATATTCTAAATCTGATATGTTTTCTATAGTTATTTTAGATTTTCGGAATCGCGTTAATGTATTGATATTGCTGGCAATAAATTTAGAAATATTGCTTTTACATATAATATCTGCTCCATTTTCTTTTACTATTATATTTCCTATTTTTTCTCTTTTTATTCCTAACTTTATTAGTGCTCCTAAATATGTTCTATGATCATATTTCTTATAATATTCTTTTGGATTTTGTATTCTTATTATATTTAATATTTCATTATAAATATTTTCTAATATGTATTCATATTGTTCTGTATATACTATTAAGACTTTTCTTTCTGACCTTTCATAGCCTCCATATAATATTATATTTTGATATCTGTTTTTTATAATTTCATTTTTTATTATCTCTTGCTCTCTTAAATCTAGAAAATCAGTATCCATATAACGATTTTTATTTTGTGCTATTTTAATTTTATCTTTTATTTTTGATTTTAATAGTTCATCTTTATCTTTTTGATGTTTTGATTCTTCGCTAATCTTGTCCATCTTCAAAATCCTTTATTGCTTCTTTGAACATTCTTTCTATTTTTTCTGCTGAGTCACTTAATTTGTATTTTTTCATTATCATTGAATATTCTTGTTCTACTCTTTCTTTTAAAGAATAATGTTCTATCCAAAAATCAATTTTTTTAGCTAAATCTGTACTGTTATCAGCTTTAAATAACGATTTTTTATCTATCGCAAATTGTTTTGCTGCTGTTTCTTCACTGTCTGCAATTATTGGGACTCTACCCAATGCCATTGCTTCCATACATGTTATGGGTTCTGATTCAAAATCTGATGGATGTATGTATAAATCTGAATATCCTAATATTTCATACAATTCTTCTTTTGCATACCAGTTGAATATTGGTAAGTTTGTTAATTTGTATGATTTTTTTCTTAACACGTTTTCTTCTGGTCCTTCTCCTGCTGCTATTAGTTGTATTACTTTTTCATATTTTGATTTTGCTATTGCATCAATTATTATATCTTGTTTCTTTTCTTTTACATATTTTCCTGCTGTGGCTATTATAAATTTATCTGCAAATCTACTTGGTTTATTTAATTTTAGATAATGTAATTCATCACTAATTCCATTAGATATTTCGTGTAAATTTGATATAAATCCATGTTCTTCTAATTCGTTTACTATATAATTACTTGGACAATGTAAATGTTCAATCTGATTATAAAATTTCTTAAAATACATAAAAATCAACTTATTTACTATTTTGCTTTTTTCTAAATTTATTAAATTACTTATAGTTTGTGGTTGTATATAAAACCCTGCAGTGCATGGTACGTCTGCTTTTTGTGCTATTTTTAGTATTTTTCTTGATAATCTAAATGGTGTAAAAAAGTGTACTAAATCTACTTTTCTTACTATTTTTTCAGCTTCCTTTATGTTAGGTTTAGCAAATTTTAATTCTTTATCGGCAATTTTATCTTTCAACAAGTTCAATTTTATTTCTTGACATTCAATTTTATTTCTGGCCATATCTCCAATGCCTATCCAATAAATTGTATGTCCCATTTTTGATAGTTCATCTGCTAATTTATTTGCAATGACTGTTACTCCACTACTCATATTATCCATCTGATCTATTACAAAAAGTATATTCATTATTAATTCCTTTTATGTTTTCGTATCTCTATCTTTTGTTTATTATATGAATTTTTCTAAATTTTCTATTAAATATATTGTGTTTATATCTTTAATATACTGCATATTAATTAATTCTTTTGCTTCATCTATTGTACATTCAATGATCGCTATAAATTCATCGGAATCTAGTTTTTGTTCAGAGATTTTTTCACAATCTTTTGCTATAAAAGATGATGTAAGACCTGCAAATGATCCTATGTCACAATAATATTCTCTTAATTGAATTAATTCTTTTGCTTTAAATCCTGTTTCTTCAAGCAATTCTCTTTCTGCTGCTTCTGAAGCTTTTTCTCCATCTTCTACATATCCAGCAGGCGCTTCTACTCCTACAGTTCTCTTAGTGAAGACTCTTGGCTCTATTACTAATATGACATTATTATCTTTTGTTACTGGTAATACTGTTACTGAATTTCCTTCTCTTCCACTCTTATATATCTGTTCTCTATGAATTGTCTTACCATTATTTAACTTTATTTCATAATTTTTCACTGTTATAAATCCTTCGCTTTCAAATGGTTCTGACTTTTCTATCGTTTTAAAATATTCTATGTACTTATCTATTTCATTTATTTTTTCTTTTCTCATATTTACTCCCCATATATCTTTTATATTACCACATTTTTCTTTTTTTCTCAATATTTCTCTTGTTTTTATTGTATTTTTATTATATATCTTGTATAATATTGGTGTTATTAATATGCAATAGTAGCTTAGCTGGATAGAGCACTCGGCTACGAACCGAGAGGTCGGGGGTTCGAATCCCTCCTGTTGCACCAAAGCCATCATTTCAATGATGGCTTTTTTATATTCTCCTTATTATTGTAAAATGTTGAGATATTGTATATAATTATTATACTATTTATAAGGAGGTAATATTTTGGAAAAAGAATTAATATCTTATTTATCAAATATACTTAAGAAAAATTTTATTGAGAAAATAGCAAATATCGACGAATCTATTGATAATTTTTTAAATTCAAATATAAGTGAAATTAATAAAATGGCTGTTCTTGAACAATTATACTTATTTCAATTGTATTCTAGTGCTTATATAGGTCCTGACCCTAGAGCAAAATCTAATATCTTATCAAGTTATTCTCTTGTTTTGAATGTAAGGGATGATAATGATTTATTAGAAAATTTATCTAAATTCAAAAATATAGTTGATGTTATGAAAAACGCAGAGACTCATCCTTTGGAAACTTTTAAGAAAAAATTAGAGGATGATAGGAATTCAGAAAATTCAAGATTTTAATTTATAATAATTTGTACAATATCGCAAATAAAGTTAGTATCCTTGTACTAACTTTATTTTGTTTTTATTTTTTATTTTCTTTTTCTATTTCTACATATCTTTTTATTTTTTGTGTTGTCGTTTTTTCCATAGGGATATCTGTAATTTCAATTTCTTTAATATGTTTATATGTTACTAAATTTTTATTAATTTCTTTGATATCTTTCCATATATCCTTTTGATATTCTTCTTTTGATTTGTCTCCATATATTTGTTTTATTCTATCTTTGTCATAAACAATTTTTGCTTTTAAAACCGTATCAGTTTTATCTTTATCTCTAGAAAAAACTATACATTCTAACACATAATCTAATTTTGTTATTAAAAATTCAAGTTCTTGTGGATATACATTTTTTCCATTTTTTAAAACAATTATATCTTTTTTTCTACCTGTTATAAATAGAAATCCATCTTTATCAATATATCCATAATCTCCAGTTTTGAAAAATCCATCTTTTGTAAATGCTTCTTTTGTTTTTTCTTCATCATTGTAATATCCTAACATTACATTTTGACCTTTGGCTACAATTTCACCTATTCCATCTTTATCTGGATTATTTATTTTTAACTCTTGATTTATTAGGCAATATCCTGCTGATCCTATTCTATGTTTAGTCTCGCTTTCTGCTGTTAGCACTGGTGATGTTTCGGTTAGTCCATAGCCCTGTATTAAATTTATTCCCCAATTATTATATGCAATTATTGTGTCTTTTGATATGCTTGCTGATCCATATAACACCTTTTTTAAATGTCCTCCAAATACCTCATGTATTGGTTTAAATATTACCTTCCTTAAATCTATATGTAGTTTCAATAAAGCATTTGATATTTTTATCATCTTAGATATTAATTTATCTTTTCCCTTTTCTGCTAATCCTTTTTGAATTTTTTTATACATTGTTTCCATTACTAAAGGGACTGCTACGAATATGGTGATTTTATATTCTTTTAAATTATCTGCTATATGTCTTAATCCATCGCAAAATGCTACTGTTCCACCCTTATACATCGATAATAATATTGTAATTGTATTTTCAAATGTATGATGTATTGGTAAAAAAGATAATAAAGTGTCTTTTGGAGTTATTTCTACATGAAATTGAATACTATATACATTCGCCATTATACCAGCTTGTGTTAACATTACGATTTTAGATTTATCTGTTGTTCCTGATGTGAATAACATTATATTCATTTCATCGTCTTTTATTTTAACTTTACTGTATTTCTTATCTCCATTTTTAAGTAATTCTAGACCTTCTTCAATTGCTGTTTCTAAATCAATTATGTCTTTATCATCTACTTTTTCCATGCAAATTATTGTTTCTAATTTATTGTCTTTTTTGTCTCTCAATCTTTTAAATATTTCTAAATGATTTTTATCTGTTATAGCAGCGTCTATATCGCTTCTTTTTAATAAAGATTCTATTTCTTTTTCTGGTAATAGCTTGTCCATAGGCGCAACGATTTTTCCTGATGTTGCTACGCCTAAATATCCTTCTACCCATTTTTCACTATTATCGCCAATTACGACAATTCTTTTCATTTCTTTTTCATAATTTAATATAAATGTCGCTAATCCTCTAACTTTAGTTGCAACTGTTTTAAAAGTAGTTTCTACAATTGTTGCAGGCTTTTCTTTGATGTCTTTTTTATATTTATAACAAATATTATCTCCATATGTTTCTTCTGCATAGTCAATTAATTCTCTAAAATTATTTAATTTTCTTTTTTCTTCTATTTTTGCCATTACTCTACCCCTTATTAATTTGATTTCATTATATATTTTTTATTAATGTATTTCAATGGCATTTAAATGAAAAAGAGCACTATTAAGTGCCCTCTTCACAAGTATCCATCTTTTTGCGTCTGTATCGAGAATGTATCATGTAAATATCCTCTCCTACAAAAAGACTTTTGGATACTCGCTTGTATCGTACTCCTGCAAAATCCATGGTCCTTCCGATTTCTAACATTTCAAGTCTAGCTGTGAATCTTGTATTCAATCCACTTTTAGTTCTCTGAAATATGTATCCTCGAGTTACTAGACCTTCTGGTCTCTCTTGCAAATTGTTAGCCTCTTTCAAGACCTTTTCCTTGAATTCATTATTCTCAAGCTCATAGCTTGCAAACATTATGCCTTCAATTTTGCAGAGTTCCCTCTTTTGCATGTTTCCCTCCTTTTGCACGTGCTATGGAGACTTAATCCCCAATTCCAGAAGTTATAAAAAGTTACATTACTGATATATTTTAATAAATTTACATAATTTAAGCAAGTGTTTTCGGTAATTTTATTTGTTTTTATTAGCTTTTTAGTCGAATTTTGTGATATAATGATACAAATTTAAGGATTGGAGACTTTATGAATAATGATTTTTCTTCAAATACTTATGATAAAAATGATGATTTTATTGATATAACTCATGATTTAGATAAACATTATATTGATACAATTGAAATTCTTAGACAAACAGTTGAAGCTAAAGATCCTTATACTAGGGGACATTCTGATAGAGTTTCTGCTTATTCAGTTTTACTTGGTAAGAAATTAGCTCTACCTAAAAAAGATTTAATTACTCTTAAAATTGGTGGATTATTCCATGATATCGGAAAGATTGGTATTCCTGATTCTATTTTACTTAAGGAGTCAAGGTTGACTGATGATGAATATGCTCAAATAAAAATGCATCCCATTGTAGGTGTTCAAATACTTGGAAATTCCGATTTCTTTTATGATTGTTTGCCTATTATTTTACATCATCATGAAAAATTTGATGGTAGTGGTTATCCTAATAGATTACGTGGGCATGATATTCCTTATTTAGCTAGAATTTGCAGCATTGTTGATGCTTTTGATGCAATGACTTCTCGAAGGAGCTATAGGGATGTGATTCCTCTTGAAAAAGTTGTTGAGGAGCTTAAAAAATATTCTGGAACTCAGTTTGATCCACGGAATTTTGTTTGCCTTCTTAGATATTGTTGAGAATGATTATGAGTCAATTTCTAAAATTATTAGTAAATATAAGCCAAAAAATTAAGCATGTATTTAATTTATTATTAAAATACATGCTTTTTTCTTATTCTATTCCTAAGTATTCATTATATGTCATTTCTTTATCTATTATCCCATCTGCTTTTATATCAATTATTCTATTTGCTACTGTTTGCATTAATTGATGGTCGTGTGATGTAAATAACATATTTCCTTTAAATTTTTCCATTCCTTCGTTTAATGCTGTTATTGATTCCATGTCTAAATGATTTGTTGGTTCATCCATTATTAGAAAATTTGCTCCTGATAACATCATTTTTGAAAGAACACATCTAACTTTTTCTCCTCCTGAGATTACATTGACTTTCTTCAACGCTTCTTCTCCTGAGAATAACATTCTTCCTAGAAAACTTCTTACATATGTTTCATCTGGGTCTTTAGAATATTGTCTTAACCAGTCTGTTATACTTTCATTTCCTGTAAACAAATAGTTGTTATCTTTTGGAAAATAACTGTTTGTAATTGTTGTTCCCCATTTGATTGTTCCTTCATCTGGTTCAACTTCTCCTGCAATGATTTGGAATAATAATGTCATTGCGTTTTCATTATCAGCTAAAAATGCGATTTTATCATTTTCTTTTACTTTAAATGAGATATTATTTAATATTTTTTCACCATTTATTGTTTTGCTGATTCCTTCAACTTGTAATATTTCATTTCCTGGCATTCTGTCTGGTTTAAAATCTACATAAGGATATCTTCTATTTGATGGCTTTATTTCTTCTAATTCAATTTTTTCAAGCGATTTTTTTCTTGATGTTGCTTGTTTTGATTTTGACGCGTTTGCACTAAATCTTTGAATAAATTCTTGAAGCTCTTTGATTTTTTCTTCTTTTTTCTTGTTTTGTTCTCTCATTTGCTTTTGAATTAATTGACTTGATTCATACCAGAAATCATAATTTCCTGGATATAATTTTATTTCGCCATAATCCACGTCACAAATGTGAGTACATACTTTATTTAAAAAATATCTATCGTGTGATACTACAATTACTGTGTTTTCAAAATTTATTAAGAACTCTTGTAACCATCCTATTGATTTTAAGTCTAAATCGTTTGTAGGTTCATCTAATAGCAAAATATCTGGATTTCCAAATAATGCTTGTGCCAATAATACTTTAACCTTATCTTTTGGCTCTAATTCTGACATTAATTTATAATGATCTTCTGGTTTTATTCCTAAATCATTTAGTAATGTTTCTGCATCTGATTCTGCATTCCATCCATCTAATTCTGCAAATCTTTCTTCAAGTCTTGCTGCAATCATTCCATCTTCTTCTGTGAAATCAGGTTTAGCATAAATCGTATCTTTTTCATTTTTGATTTCATATAATTCCTTATTTCCCATTATTACTGTATCAATTACACTTTTATCTTCAAATTCAAAGTGATTTTGTTTTAATACAGATATTCTCTCAGTTTTCTCTTTACTTACTTCACCTTTACTTGGTTCTAATTCTCCTGATAAAACTTTTAAAAATGTTGATTTTCCTGCACCATTTGCACCTATTATTCCATAGCAACATCCTTTATTGAATTTCAAATTTACGTCTTCAAATAAGCTTCTTTTTCCAAATCTTACTGATACTCCATTTGCTGTTAACATTTAATATTCTCCTATTTTCTTATCTTTCTAATGTTTTTATTTCTTGTTGTTATATAAATTTTTGCTAATTCACTTAGCATTTTAATAATCAAATCCCTATCTTCTTTTTTTAACTCACGTACTTGTCCTATTATTTTAATTACATTTTCAGCTTTATTTTCACCAATTTCTGCAAATGTTTCAAAGTCAGAATCTAAAAATATTTTAAAAATCAAATCAACTACTTTTTTTCGATTTTTTGCTTCTGTTTCTTGAAGATATTTTCTTAGTGATTTATATACTATTTCACTTTTTTGATTTGGTTTCTTTTGTTTGTTAAATTTCTTAGCAATTAATTGCCATGAATAAATATCGTGTTGATAGATGTTCTTTTCTGTACTTGTTACTACTGTTACTTTTCCACCTTGTTCCATAATCCTTCCAATTATAGATTCTTGTGGTAAGTATGTATGTATTTTTTCTTTTACTTGTATAAATTTTTCTGATTCAATAATTTCTTCTGGAAAACCTGGTCCATCGTAGTTTAATACTTTTATAATTTTTGCTTTATTTTCTAAAGAAGAGTTTATCGCTGCGTAAACAGCAATATTTCCTCCTTTAGAATGACCTCCAAAAATAAATTTTGAATTTGGATATTTTTTCATCATATTATTTGCATATTTTAATGCTTCTATTTGCGCAGGAATGTCTTGTGTAAATGATAAATTAAAATCTTCTTTCCAACCTATGATTGATTTGTCAGTTCCTAAAAACGAAATATATTTTAGTTCATCGTTTAATGTAATAGTAATTGCAGAAAATTGCTTTTCTTCATCTTGATCATTACTTTCTCTATAATCTGTAACTTTTAAATTCTTAAATCGTGCTGACTTTCCAATTAGTTCATTCATCTCCCTGTCGCCAAGATAATTGTATTCATCATCTTTAAATTTAGACATTTTTTTTGAGATGTCACTAATTGTTTCTTCTAATTCCATTTCTATCTTGAAAAACGGAAAGTATGAATATCTTGCTAAAATTAATTCATCAATTTCATTTAGTTCATCATGTTTTAGAGATATATCTCCTCTCCATTTTAGATAATCATTTATGTTAGACATTTTTTCTCCTATTATCTTCCTCTATATGCCATGTATGGTGCAATTCTTGCTGATAATTCTCCTATTGTCATTGTTTGCATTATTACTTTTCCAGGTCCTCTTACTACTGTATTAAATATTCCTTCTCCACCAAATAGTACATTTCCTATTCCTTTTACGCTTTTAATATCCATTGTACATGTAGATTCCATCATTGCTAAGTGTCCTGTTGCTATAATAATTTCTTCATCTGCTTTTAAGTTATATTCAATTGATGTTCCATCTATCTCAAGAAACGCTGTTCCTTTTCCAGTTAACTTGTTCATTATAAATCCTTCACCGCCAAAGAATCCTGCTCCTAGCTTCTTTTGGAAGTGTGTACTTAATTCTACACCGTCTTCTGATGCTAAATATGCACTTTTTTGAACAATGTATGATTTATCTGGTGTTACTTCTACTGCTAAAATTTCTCCTGGAAATGAAGATGAAAATGAAATTTTTGAGTCGTCTTCTGTTGCAGTAAATTTGCTTAAAAACATGCTTTCCCCTGTAAATGCTCTGCCAAACATTTTTTTAATTCCACCTGATTTAACTTTATATTCAATTTTAGGATTCATATATAGCATTGCTCCTGCTTCTGCTGATATTGATTCTCCTTTTTTTAAATTGCATTCTACATAAGGTAGTAATGATCCATTAACTTTGTAATCCATACGTTTCTCCTTTTACTATTAATTATTTTAAAACTAAAAAGCACCTCTTTTATTTGAGGTGCTTTCTGTTGGTGGGCGACCGGGGGGTCGAACCCCGGACCTTCTGATTAAGAGTCAGCTGCTCTACCAACTGAGCTAGTCACCCATTTTTTCCAATCTTGCTCAAGTATACAACAGTTTTCTTTTAGTGTCAATATTTTTTTATTTTAAACTTAATTTTGTATTAATCTATTACTCATCTATTTCTAATTATATATAGACTTTTCTTTTTTGTTAATATATACTGAAATAACTATATTAAGAGGTGATTCTATGCTAGGTTATTTGTTATCTAAAATTCGCACAGATAGAAAAATGTCAAAAACTAGACTATCTGAGCTTACAAATATTAATATTGGTCATTTATCTCATATTGAAAAAGGGGAAAGAGTTCCAAGTCATAAAGCTTTAAGAGAAATTTCGAAAGCTCTTGATATTCCTTACAAAAATTTAATGCATGCTTATGACCATGATTTAACTGATGATCAAATAAAGTATGGTGCAGCTAATCATGTTTTATATAATAAGATTCCTATTTTTGGATCTTTATTAGGTTTTACTAAATGTGATTTTGATACTTCTAATGCTGATTTTGCAATTTTTATTAATGATGAGTCAATGTCTCCTAAATTTGCTTTAGGTTCATTTGTTTTAGTTGAACAAAATGCTCCTTTATCTAATAGGGATTATGGCGTTTTTATGTATAATGATAAAATATTAATTAGACGTTTTATTATAAGAAAAAATGATTTGGTTTTACGTGCAGAAGATCCCAACATTAGTGATATTATATTAGTTAATTCTGATAATTTTTATGTTATTGGAAAAATTTTATTACCAAAAAATTAATTTTATTTTAATATTTAATTTTTTCCTTTATGTTTCAATATTTTATCTGTATAATATTTTTTGGAGGTTTATATGAATTTAATTGATGGTATTATTTTTAATACAAATAAATTAAATCAGAATTCTTTTGTAAAAATGACTTATACTGGTTTTTTAAATACTTCAAAAAGTTCAAAAATTTTTGCTCATATTGGATTTGGTCCAAATTGGCAAAATATTACTGATTTTGAGATGAAAAAATCTGGACTTGGATATGAGCTTACTTTTCAATTGCCTTCTCAATTTGATTCTATCAATTTGGCTTTTATGAATGATAAAAATGAATGGGATAACAATTTTGGAAATGATTTTTCATTTAAATTAATTCCTATTAAACAATCTAAGTTGATTCCAGTTACTGAATCTAGTTTAAATTGTGTTACTTTACAAAAAAGTAATCCTAATCTTAGAAAATTTAAGCTATTGTTTATGAAAATTAGTAAATTTTTGCCACGACTTTTGTTCAATAATTATTCATTTGATACCAATTTAAATAATAAATAATTGTAATTTCTATTTTTTTAATAAAAATTACAATTATTTTTCTGTTTTGTGTTGACAATGTAAATTTTCTATAGTAAAATAAATTTCGTCAAGGTGATACCTTGTCATTCATTTTATATGAGTCACTAGCTCAGTTGGTAGAGCACTTGACTTTTAATCAAGTTGTCCGGGGTTCGATTCCCCGGTGGCTCACCATTAATTCATTTAATGAATTAATATGGCCCCGTGGTCAAGCGGTTAAGACATCGCCCTTTCACGGCGGAGACATGGGTTCGATTCCCGTCGGGGTCACCAATTTAATTTGCCACTTTAGCTCAGCTGGTAGAGCAACTGACTTGTAATCAGTAGGTCGTCCGTTCAAATCGGACAAGTGGCTCCATTTTAAGAGTCGATGATTTTAGGGTACTATTGTTGTTGGCTTTTTTATTTTACTTATTTTTGGAGTTTTTATGAATAAAGTAGCTATAGTTACTGGTGGTGCAAGTGGTATTGGACTATCAATTACTAAAAAATTGTTAAAAAATAATTATCAAGTTATTATATCTTATAATTCTTCTGCAGATTCTGCTAAAGATTTATTGAAAAAATATAAAAATATTGACATTTTTCAAATTGATTTATCGAATCCAGAAAATGTCCAAACTTTAGTTGATTTTGTATTATCTAAATATCATAAAATTGATTTATTAGTTAATAACGCTGGCGTTGATTTGGTAGAAATGATTAATGATACTACTTTTAACGATTTTGATTATATAATGAAAATTAATGTTTATTCGCCATATTTTTTAACTAAATATGTTTCTGAACATATGATTAGTGCTAAGTCTGGAAATATTATTAATATATCTTCAATCTTAGGAATTACAGGAGGTTCTTGTGAATCTGCTTACTCAATTTCTAAAGCTGGACTTGATGGACTTACCAAATCGCTCGCTCAAGAACTTGGACCTTCTAATATTAGAGTTAATAGTATCGCTCCTGGTTTAATTGATACAAATATGAATAATAATTTAACTGCTGATGAAATTAATGATTTAGTGAAGGATTTTCCTATTTCTCGTATTGGAACTCCTGATGATATTGCAGATTTAGTCATTTATTTAGAAAATGCTGGATATGTGACTGGGCAAGTTATCCAAGTTAATGGTGGTTGGAATATATAAAAAAATCTCTAGATTTTGAAGTGAACCCAAAATGTTAGACAAAATATATAGTTTAACAAGGAGGGTTCATTTTTATGTCTAAATATTCAAATGAATTAAAATTAAAAGTTATTAAATATTATCTTGAAGAACATCATAGTTATTCAGAATGTTGTAAAAAGTTTAATATTCCAAGTCATAAATCAATTTTGATGTGGATAAAAAAATACGAATTACACGGCGTACAAGGAATATTTAAAAGATTAAAAAGCAGTTATGATGGTAATTTTAAACAAAATGTTATAGAATATATGCATGCAAACCATTTATCAGCAACACAAACAGCAAATCATTTTAAATTAGGAGCTACAGATGTTGTATTAAAATGGGAACGCATATATTATGAAGAAGGACCACAAGGTTTGTATGAAGAACGACGTGGTAGGCCCCAAAAAATGAAATTTAAAGAAAATAAAAAGAAATTAAATAAAGATATTGAAGAAGACTTAATTGCAGAAAATCAACGTCTTCGTATGGAGAATGAATATTTAAAAAAATTAAATGCCTTAGTTCAGGAAAGAATCAAGCGAGAGAACAAGAAAAAGTAATTGTTGTTGATGAATTAAGGCATAAATATAGCTTGAGAGAATTATTAAAATTAGCAGAAATGGCTAGAAGTACATTTTATTATTACTTAAAAAAATATAAAAGTAATCACGATAAATATCATAAAATCAAAAAAGAAATATTTAATATATTTAATGAAAATAAGGGTCGTTATGGATATAGAAGAATAACATTAAAACTAAAAAATAGAGGCTTTAATATTAATCATAAAACAGTTTCGAAATTTATGAACATATTAGGAATAAAAAGTATTCAAAGGCCCAAAAGACGATATAATTCATATCAAGGAAGCATTGGAAAAATTGCTAATAATTTATTAAAAAGAGATTTTAAAGCTGATAAACCAAATCAAAAATGGGTTACAGATGTAACCGAATTTAAAGTACATGATAGAAAACTTTATTTATCGCCAATTATAGATTTATTTAATGGTGAAATAATTAGTTATAATTTATCAAAGCACCCAACATTTCAACAAATTACAGACATGTTAGAAAAAGCGTTTATAAAAATAAAAAATAATACAAATTTAATACTTCATTCAGATCAAGGATGGCAATATCAAATGAAAATATATCAAAAAATGCTTAAAGAAAAAGGAATAAAACAAAACATGTCAAGAAAAGGCAATTGCTTAGATAATTCATGTGCAGAAAATTTCTTTGGAATATTAAAATCAGAATTATTTTATCCAAAAGAAAAAGAATATAAGAATATAGAAGAATTAGAAAAAGATATAAAAGAATATATAGAATATTATAATAATAGTAGAATTAAGAGCAAATTAAAAGGAATGTCTCCGATTCAATATCGAAAACATTCCTTAATAGTAGCCTAATTTATGCTGTCTAACATTTTGGGTTCAGTACATTTCTCTAGAGACTTTTTTAATATAAATCTTGTGAATCATCTGCTGATGTATTGATTTCTTCCCTATTTAATTCTTCTACTAAATCATCTACATCAATTCCGTGTACCATGCATGCTTCTTCTAATGTTTCATCTTCTGAAATTGCACATCCTATGCAATGCATTCCTGCGTCTAATAATATATTTATTTTTTCTGGCTCTTTATCTATAATATCACCAATAATTGTTTTTTTAGTTATTGTCATTTTTTATATCCTCCTGTATTTTTTTGTATTTATATTGTATCATCTTTATATTTAAAAGTATAGACTTTTGTTCTTTTCCCTGTTATTATACTAATCACAGGAGGTAATTTAAATTGAATCTATTTTCATTATTTATTCTTTCTTTCTTAATTTATTTTTTTATTATTTTATTTTTATGTTATTACTATTTTCAATCTTTATTTTATACTAAAAATAAAAAGATAAATATTAAACTAAAAAAAGATGGTGATCTAAATTAATTTATTTTTTTCTTTTTTATTTTCATTAATTTTATTATTTTTTAATTTATTTTTATTTAAAGATTTTATTTTTTCTAATTTTATTTCTTTAAATACTGATATTTATTTTTTTAAATTAATTTTTAATAATTATTTTCATTTTTTTATATTTAAATTGTTTTTTATTATTTTTTGTTTTTTATCACATTTTATTATTTTAAATATATTTTTCAAAAAATTAAATTTATTTAATTTTAATAAATCTATTTCTTTTACTTCTCAATTAAATTTATTAATTGGAAAAAATCTAAATAATGAAAATATTTATATTCCAGAAAAAAGTTTATATCAAAATATACTTGTTACTGGTTCTATCGGATCTGGTAAAACTGCTTCTGCTTTATATCCTTTTACAAAGCAATTAATTAATTTTAATGCTCATGATTTTAATTCTAAATTAGGGATGCTTGTTCTTGATGTCAAAGGAAATTATTATTCTAAGATAGTTGAGTTTGCAATAGCATCAAATCGTTTAGATGACTTGATAATTATAGAGTTAAATGGTAAGTATAAATACAATCCTTTGCATAAACCTAATTTATCTGCTTCTGTTTTAGCTAATAGATTAAAACAAATATTATTATTGTTTTCTCCAAATAATTCTGAATCTTATTGGCTTGATACAGCTGAACACGTTTTAGAAGCCTTTATTACAATTTGTCGATTCTATAATAATGGTTATGTTTCTTTTTACGAATTACATAAATTGATTTCAACAAAAGAATATTTTTATTCTAAATTTTCATTAATACGTGAAGAATTCTTGAATAATAATATTTCTACAATCGAATTTTATAATCTTTCTTCTGCAATTAATTATCTTGAAAATGAATTTTTTTCTTTAGATGATCGTACTTATGCAATTTTAAAATCAGAAATTTCTAGAATGACTAATGTATTTATTTCTGATTTAAGCGTAAAAAATACATTTTGTCCTAACATAAATGAAATTAATTTTAATGGATTTGATGATGTTATTAAATCTGGAAAAATCGTAATATTAAATATGAATATTTCTAAGTATAAAAATCTTTCAAAAATTATTGCTGCTTATTTAAAACTTGATTTTCAAACTGATATTTTAAACCAATTAGCTTTTGGTGATGTTTATAGAACTATGGCTTTTATTTCTGATGAATATCAAGAATATGTTACGGCCTCTGATGCTGACTTCTTTTCTCAAAGTAGAGAATCAAAATGTATAAATATTGTTGCTACTCAATCATATACTTCTTTATTAAATACTATTAATAATCAAAATTCAGTTCGTGTAATTATTCAAAATTTAATTAATAAATTATGGTATAGATGTGATGATGTTTTTACTATTGAAGATATACAAAAACAAATTGGTAAAGAAGATAAATTAAAAATCTCTAGATCTTATTCTGAAAATGGTAAATTCAATAATTATAATTTTATTAGCAAAGATATTGTTTCTAAAAACACAAATTTTTCTGAAAGTGTTAATTCTTATACTCAAAATGATTTTATTTATGATTATAATTTCTTTACTCAAAATCTTGAAACTTTTTCATGTTTAGCTTTTCTTTCTGATGGATTTAAAATTTTAAAACCTCAAAAATTGAAAATGCTACCTTATTTTATAAAATAATATTGGAGGTACTATGTTAAAAAAATTTTTAAAAATTCTTATAATTATTATTTTTTGTCTATTAATTTTTTCGAAATTTAATTTTGCATTTGCTTTTGCTCCTAAAATAGTTAATAAATTAAATTCTTCATTTAATGATATTGAGAAATGGTGTATAAAACTTGCTACTCCTGCTGCAGCTGTCTCTTTAGCTATTGGACTATTTATTAAAAAATTTAGTTTTGGTGATGAAGAGCGAATTAGAATTTCTAAAAAAATAATACGTGCAACACTTATTTCCTATGCACTTTTATTGGCAATAGATCTTGTTTTAGCTGCTATAAAATCTTTAGTAAGTTAGGAGTTTAATTTTGAATCAATCTTTAAATCAATCACAAATTGTTGAAATTATTATTACTACAATTAATAAAATATTTAGTAATATTTTTTCTTCTATTAATAATTCTATGTTTTCTAAACTTGATGAATTTGCTTTTGTTGATGTTAGAATATTAAATAATAAATATATTAAAAATTTTATAGGTGATTTTTCTGGTGGTGGAAAAATTATTTATTTAACGGATGCATTACTGATAGCAATTGCTTTATATTTTATAATAAAGTATTTTTTCTCAGTGTTTTCAGGAGTTCAGACTGAACGTCCTTTTCAATTTATTTTTAAATTATTTATTTTTGCACTTATAATTAATTTTTCATATACGATTTGTTTTGGTATTATAAATTTTACTAATTTAATTTCTTCTTCTATTCAAGAACTTGGTAAAGATGTTGTTCATTCTTCAATTTCTTTTTCTGAATTAATTAATAAATTAAATAATAAAATTTCAATTTCTGCATCTGATAATTTTGATTTATTTTCTTTTGATGGAATGATTAAAAGCTTAACTAGTATTGGTCTATTAAGTTTATTATTAAATTACTCTGTTAGATATGTTTTAATTATGTTTTTTATTATTTCTTCACCGCTGGCTTTTCTATCTTTAATTAATTATTCTACTAATTGGATTTTCAAAGCTTGGTGCAAGTCCTTATTTTCTTTATTAGTTATTCAAATATTATTACCATTAATTTTTATTGTAATTTTTTCAATAGACATTAATAATAAAATTTTATTTATAGGATCAATTTATGCTATGACTAAAATGAATGATTATGTTAGAGAACTTTTTGGTGGTATCACTTCTGATTTTTCTCATAATTTTCAAACTCAATTTTTAAGGAGATAATTGTGAATTTTATAATTCCTCAAAATTTTAATTTTAAAAATAAATTTCTTGGATTAATTGATTATCCGACATTAATTCTTGATTTTATTTATTTAATATTTCTAAATTCTTTATTAAATATTTTTATTCATGATTTATTGGTAAAATTAATTTTTATTATTATTTTATTTTTTCCAATTTTTTTATTAAGTTTATTTAGCTTTAATAATGAATCTTTTATTTATGTATTATTTTATATAATTAAATATTATTGTTCTCCTAGATTATATATACTTAATGATGTTGAAAAATAGCCTATTTAGTGTTATAATCTCGCAATAGGAGGTATGTATTTTATGAAATTTGAACAACAAAATGAGTCGCTAATTTTTTCATCAACTTCAATTTCAGATATATTTTTTACAGAATATTTACCTCAAATGAGCGGCGATTGTGTAAAGATTTATTTTTATATACTTTTTATTTCTAAATATAGTAGTGAAATAAATATTAATGATCTCTCTAAAAAGCTTTCTATTGATTTAGATGATATTGATAAATCTATTAAATTCTTGGAAGAACATAATTTATTACTTAGAAAAGAACATGGTTTCATGGTTTGCAATATTCAAGAAATCGAATTAAATAAAGCATATAAACCAAAAGTTACTATTTCTAGTGAAGCTTTGGAAAAAACTGCTGAAAGTAAAGCTAGAGCTGCAATAATTGATACTATTAACAATCAATTTTTCCAAGGTGTAATGTCTCCTTCATGGTATGCTGATATTGAACTTTGGTTTTCAAAATATGGATTTGATGATGGTGTAATGATGGCATTATTTACTTACTGCTATAATAGATCTGCGCTTCATAAAAATTATGTTTCAACTGTTGCTGATAGTTGGTCTAAAAATAATATTAAAACTTATAGTGATTTAGATTCTTACTATGAAAAACAAGAAAAAATTTCTTCTTTAAGCTCTGCTATCAAGAAAAAATTAAGGTTATCTCGTAATCTTACTGAATTTGAAGAAGAATATTTATTAAAGTGGAACATTGATTATAATTATGAATTTGATATTATTGAACTGGCTCTAAAACGTGCTTCTACTGGAGCTAATTTAAATTTCGAATACATTAATAAATTATTAACTGATTGGCATGAACATGGTTTCAGCAGTGTTGAACAAATTAATACATATTTAATTAATGAGAAAAATAAACCTGTACAATCTTCCTACGTTCCTAAAAAATCTTCTACGCCTAAATCAAAAATAGCTCAAATAGATGATTCAAATAAACGTAAATATAACAATTTTAATTCATTTTATAGTAATTAAGGAGACTTAGTATGAATTATTCTAATTTGCAAAATTTGCTTAATGAATATGAAGAAAAAAGAAATAAAGCCATTTCTCTTTCTAATCTAAAAAAAGAAAACTTATATAATCAAGTTTCTTCTTTAAAAGATATTGATATAAATATAAATAAGGCATCTGTTGATAAAATAAGGTTGATTTTAACCACAAAAAATCAAAACGATATTTATATTATTGATAAACATATTAATGAGCTTAAAAAGGAACGTGATCGTATTATTACTGATAGAAATATCAACCTTGATGATTATAAGCCTATTTTTGAATGTTCAAAATGCAATGATACTGGCTATATAACTGTTAATGGTAAATCTGAACTTTGTTCATGTATAAAGCAAAAATTATATAATATCGAATATAATAATTCGAATATTTATGATTTAGAAAATCAGAATTTTTCTAAATTTGATTTAAATTATTATTCAAATGACATTGATGAAGAAAAATTTGAAAGAAATATTTCTCCAAGAGATAATATCATAAATATAAAGAAGATATGTGATAACTTTATAGAAAACTTTGATAATCCAATTGAAAAAAACTTATTATTTTGTGGTAGCCCTGGACTTGGAAAAACTTTTTTATCTTCTTGTATTGCTAATGAATTAATTCAACTTGGTAAGACTGTTTTATACCAAACTGCTCCAATTATGTTAGATCAAATTATTGATGCAAAGTTCAATAAAAGAACTTCTAATTTATTAAATGAAATTAACAATGTTGATTTATTGATTATTGATGATTTGGGTACTGAATCTAAAAATTCTGTTACTACTACTGAATTGTTTAATATCATTAATTCAAGATTATTAAATCAAAATAATAAAATTACTAAAACAATTATTTCCACAAATTATGACTTAAAACAATTATATAATATTTATGAAGAAAGATTATTATCAAGAATAATCGGTAATTATAATGCTTGCTATTTCTTTGGTGATGATATTCGTATAATAAAAAAGATTTCTTCAAAATAAAAAATAAGCAATTTGATAATTATTCAAATTGCTTATCTTTTATTTTATTGTTCTGTTTCCTCTTCTAGCTTCTCTTCATCACTAATAGTTTCTATACTTACTACTTTTCCTCCATCGTTTGTTCTCATTAGTGTTACGCCTTGTGTTGCTCTTCCTAGAATACTTACTTCTTTTACACCAATTCTTATTAAAGTACCTTTATCTGTTATCATCATCACATCTTGGTTTTCATTTGCAATTCTTACGCCTACGATATCTCCTGTTTTAGAAGTGATTTTGTAAGTGATTACACCTTTGCCTCCACGAGTTTGTACTCTATATTCATCTAATTCTGTTCTTTTTCCAAATCCATTTTCTGTAATTGCTAACAATGTATTATCTTTATTTTCTGTGATTGTTTCCATTCCTATTACTTCATCATCATCTGATACTCTAATTCCTAATACACCTTGTGCTGTTCTTCCCACTGGTCTTACATCTTCTTCACTAAATGTTATGCATAGACCTTTTTTAGTTACAAGAACAATATTGTTTTTTCCATTTGATAGTCTAACATCTATTAATTCATCTTCATCTTTTAGTGTTATTGCTATTAATCCTGTTTTTCTATCTGTGTTATACTCATTTAGAGGTGTTTTCTTTACTAATCCTTTTTTAGTATTCATTATCAAATATTCTGCGTCTTCAAAACTCTTTAATGGAATTACAGCTGCTATTTTTTCACCAGGATCTAATTGTAGTAAATTTACAATTGCAGTTCCTTTTGCAGTTCTTCCTGCTTCTGGGATATCAAATCCACGTAGTTTGTATAACTTACCTTTGTTTGTGAAAAATAAAATTATATCATGTGTTGATGCATTAAATATTTGCTTTACAAAATCATCTTCACGTGTTGTTAATCCAGAAATACCTTTCCCTCCACGTCTTTGACTTTTATATGTATCAACTGGCATTCTCTTTATATATCCAAAATGTGTTAATGTTATTATAGAATTTTCATCATCAATTAAATCTTCGTCTTCTAATTCACCTTCAGCTTTAACAATTTTAGTTAGTCTTTCATCTCCATATTTTTCAATCATTTCTAATGATTCTTCTTTAATTAAATTAAATACTAATTTCTCATCTGCTAAGATTGCTCTCAAATGTTCTATTAATTTTAATAAATTTTGATATTCTTCCTCAATTTTTTCTCTTTGTAGTCCAGATAAAGTTTTTAATCTCATATCCAAAATTGATTGTGCTTGAATGTCATCAAGCCCAAATCTTTTCATTAATTGTTCTTTTGGATCATCATATGATCCTCTGATTACTTTTATTACTTCATCAATATTATCAATTGCAATTCTTAAACCTTCTAAGATATGAGCTCTAGCTAATGCCTTATCTAATTCAAATTCTGTTCTATTTATTATAACTTCTTTTCTATGCTCTATAAAATATTCTAAGCATTGTCTTAATGTTAGGATTTTTGGTTCTCCATTTACTAATGCTAACATTATTGCACCAAATGAAAGTTGTAATTGTGTATATTTATATAATTTATTTAGAACTACTTGTGCATTTGTGTCTCTTTTTAGCTCGATCACTACTCTGACCATTTCTTCTCTATCAGATTCATCTCTAACTTCTGATATACCTTCGATTTTTTTATCTCTAGCTAATTGATTTATAGCAATTATTAAGTTTGCTTTGTTTACTTGATAAGGTAATGATTTTATTATGATTTTTTGACGATTTCCTGACATTTCTTCAATATCAGCTTCGCCTCTCATCATTATTTTGCCAGTTCCAGTTAAATAAGCATCTCTAATTCCTTCTCTTCCTAAAATCAACCCTCCTGTAGGGAAATCAGGTCCTTTTACTATTTTTAATAATTCTTCATCACTTACTTGATCTTCATCAATTAATTTAATAACTGCATTTAAAATTTCTGTTAAGTTATGTGGTGGTATATTTGTAGCCATTCCTACAGCTATACCTGATGATCCATTTACTAATAATGCTGGCAATCTTGTTGGAAGTACTGTTGGCTCTTGTCTTATTCCGTCAAAGTTTGGCATAAACTTAACTGTATTTTTTTCAATATCTGCAAGCATTGTTTCAGATATTTTTGACATTCTTGCTTCTGTATAACGATATGCAGCAGCTCCGTCTCCATCGATTGATCCAAAGTTTCCATGTCCATCAACTAGTGGATACCTCATTGTGAAATTTTGAGCAAGTCTTACCATTGCATCATATACTGATGAATCTCCATGTGGATGATATCTACCTAAAACGTCACCTACAGTTGTTGCAGATTTTCTATATGGTTTATCTTTTGTTAATCCATCTTCGTACATTGTATACAAAATTCTTCTATGGACTGGTTTTAAACCATCTCTTACATCTGGTAAAGCACGTTGCACTATAACGCTCATGGCATAGTCAATATATGCGGTTTTCATTTCTTCAACAATTTCTCTATCTACGATTGTTCCTTCATTATATTCTTCGATATTGTTATCTTTGCTCATCTCTAACCTCGCTTTTTTAACTCTTTTAACATTATACTAAACCAGATTTTAAAATGCAACCGAAAAACAATTTTTTTGTTGATTTTTCAAATGTTTTCGCAATTTTATTTTCTAATATACTAGTCGATTTGCTAGATTAATTTCTTCTTCTGATAAATTAAAATCTCCACCTTTTCTTTCTATTATTTTATATAAATTTTCTATTTTTCTTGCTTCTTTTATTGTTGTTTCTATAGGAAAAAGTGATTTTATATTTCTTTGAATATTATTTGTTTCCCTTCTAATTCCATCAAAATCATGTTGATTATAATATTCATTCCATCTTTCTATATTCTTATTTAATGTGCTAACTTTTCTTAATTGATCTTCAAATTCAGATTCTATATTTGATTTTATTGAATCTACAATTATTTCCTTTCCTCCATTTATTATGTCTTTAACTTTTTCCGGTATTAATCCATGTCTATTTGCTGTATTTAATGCGAAACTTAAGCCTCCTGATATAGTATCAATTATTCCTCCATTTCTTACTACATTTCTTGCTTGATTTAAATTATCAAAATGGCCTGTTGCTATTCCTATTACGCTTTTTCCTAAGTCTATTGTTGAATTTATTGCTTGTTTTATTGTAGCTCCTAATCCTTCTTTAATTAATGTATCTTTCAAGCTTATTACTTGATCTTCTATAAAATTTGGTAATAATGCTCTTATTCCTAAATTTATTCCTGTATTTATAGCTTTTCCTAACATCGTATCTAAAAATTTATTTTGTTTCTGACCTATTTTTTGATCTTGTTGAATTTGATTTTGATTTGTTAAATTTAATGTTTGTGTTAATGTGTTCATTTTCTCTCCTATTCTATCAATTCTTTTTCAAATTTATCTGAATTAATTTTTGTTAATATATGGTCTTGTCCTACAAAAAATAGACTTTCTCCTTTTCTCAATGATTTTATTTCTATTTTTTCTTTTTCATTAATATCTATATACTTTTCTAATGTTTTTATATTTTCTTCTTCTAAGCTAAAAAATAGTTTTAATTCTGAATTATTTAAAATACTTTTTCCATATGCTCCTTCCTCTAATGAAAATAAATCTGATACATCTTGAGTTATTGCTGTGGCTCCACCTCCATATTTTCTTATTGTTTTAAATATTTTATATATAAAACTTGCAGTTTCTTTGTTGGAAGTTATTCCTATTAACCTCCATATTTCATCTAGATAAATTATTTTTCTTGAATTTCTATCTTTTTTTATTTTGTCCCAAAATAATTCTATAAATATGTACATACCAAATTGAATATTTTCTTCACCTAATTCATATATATCACCTATTATTAATTTATTATTTAATTCTATATTTGTATAATTATTAAAGCATTTTAATGATCCTGTTATAAATGGTTCTATCTTTTTTTGCATTCTTTTATTTAGTTCTTTGTATAAATCTTCTAAAATTGGCATATCTGTGCTTGTTTTGAATTTATTATTTTTAAATAAAGATTTATCATTAAAATCTATATTTTTATTTTTATATATTTTAATGATTTTGTTTTCTAATTCTGTTCTTTCTTCTTCTGTTATGTCTTGAAATATTAGTTTGAAAAATCCAATTAATTTATTTAATTTTGTTGCTAAATATCCTTCTTCATTTTCTTCTAATGAATCTTCTCTTATATCAAATATATTTATATATGTTTTGGATGCTGGTCCTATTTTTATTAAACTGCCATCTAATGATTTTGAGATTTTTTCATATTCCCTTTCTGGATCTATTATGTATTGATTTATATTTAATATATAATTTCTTAATACTTGTATTTTGGTAAAATATGATTTTCCAGATCCTGATGATCCAAATATGCATGTATTTGAATTTTTATATTTTTCTCTGTCAAATTTATCTATTATTATTAGTGAATTATTATTAATGTCTGTTCCATATAATATTCCTTCTTCATCATATATTGTTGATGTTATGAATGGATATGTTCCCTTTATTCCATCTGTTAATATATTTCTCTTTACGGCTCTCTTAATATCAGAATTATTTTTATTTAATGGTAAATTAGCTAATATTGTTTGTTCTTGTCTAAAATATGATTTTTTTGATTTTAATCCACTATTTTGTAATATTTCTTCAATTTTGTTTATTTGATTTTTTAATTCTTCCTTATTTTTTGAATAAGTTGTTATGTATGTGTAAAAATATAATAATTGTTGATTATTTAATTGCATTTCTTTTCGTATATATTTTGCATCTTCTAAACTGCTTTTTGCTATATCAATATCTATTCTTGAATTATTTATTTTTTCTAAATCAACTGTTGTGTTTCCAATATTTTTTGCTATTTCTTTTATTATTTTATATTGATTATTTTTTTCTATATATATTGATATTAATATATTTTCATTTATTTCTAAAATATTTTTAAATATTAATTCTTGAAATATTCGATTATAATTTATAATTAATAAACTTGAAAAGAACATTCCATCAATTTCTATATATTGAGGATTTGTTAAATTAATATATAATGGATTTTTTTCTTTTATTTTATTCATCTCCTGTTATTAATGTCGTTTTAATTAATTCTTCTATTTCTTTTTTATCTAATTCTTCTGTTTTATTTTTACATTGTATTAATTGTTCAATTATTTTTAGTTTTATTTCTTTTATTTTATTTTTATTTTTATTTTTTAATATTAAATAATATTCTTTATTTGTTGTTTTTTTGTTATTATTTAATTTTTCTAAATAATTAATATATTGTTTTGAAATTATTGAATTATTATTTTCGATAATGTATTTTTTATTTTTTTCTAAATTAATTTTTTTATTTTTTATAAATATCTGAATTTCAATTTCTAAATTAGAAAATATTTTTTTATAATTATTTAAAATAACTTCTTTTTCAATTTCTGATTTTAGATTAAAATTTATTGGTATTATTTTTAAAATAAGAATATATTCTTTTTTATTATTTTCTATGATTCCATTCTCATAAATTGTTTCAATTCCTAACCAATTTTTAAATGAATTTATTGTTTCTATTTTCAATGCTTTTCCTTTCTTAATTATTGTATTTTGTTTTCCATATATTGTCAAACTAAATATGGTACAAAAAAAGAGCATAAAATATTTTTATGCTCCTTTTATTAATTAAAAATCTAAATTTTTTACATATTTTGCATTATCTTCAATAAATTTTCTTCTTGGTGGAATTTCGTCTCCCATTAATATTTTAAATATTTCATCTGCTTTTTCAGCATCTTCCATTGTAACTTTTATTAATATTCTGTTCTCTGGATCCATTGTTGTTTCCCATAATTGTACTGGGTCCATTTCTCCTAAACCTTTATATCTTTGTATTGAAGTATTTTCTCTTCCTACTATCATTAATTCATTATCTAATTGTTCATCAGAATAGCAGTATATATCTTTTATTCCTTTTTTAGATATTTTATATAATGGTGGTTGTGCTAAAAATACATGCCCTTGTTCTATTAAAGGCCTCATATATCTAAAGAAAAATGTTAATAATAGTGTTCTAATATGTGCACCATCAACATCGGCATCTGCCATTATAATTACTTTTCCATATCTTATTTTATTAATATCAAAATTATCTCCAATTCCTGCTCCTATTGCTTGAATGACTGGTTTTAATTTTTCATTATTATATATTTTATCAGGTCTTGATTTTTCTACATTTAACATTTTGCCCCATAGAGCTAAAATAGCTTGGTTTCTTCTGTTTCTACCTTGTTTTGCAGATCCTCCAGCAGAATCTCCCTCTACTATATAAACTTCGGTTTCTTCTGGATTTTTACTTGAGCAATCTGCTAATTTACCTGGCAATGTTGTTACATCTAGTGAGTTTTTCTTTCTTGCCAAATCTCTTGCTTTTCTTGCAGCTTCCCTAGCACGAGCTGCACTTATACATTTTTCAATGATTGTTTTTGATATTGTTGGATTTTCTTCTAAAAATGCTGATAATGATTCAACAACAACAGATTGTACTATTCCTGTAACATTACTATTTCCTAATTTTGTTTTTGTTTGTCCTTCAAATTGTGGATCTTTAACTCTTACTGAAATTACTGCTGTTAATCCTTCTCTTATATCTTCTCCTTGCAAATTAGTATCTTTATCTTTTAAGATATTATGAGATCTAGCATAATCATTAAATACTTTTGTCAATCCTCTTCTGAATCCCTCTAAATGTGTACCACCTTCAATTGTATTAATATTATTTACAAATGATTGAACGCTTTCATTGTATGAAGTTGTATATTGCATTGCTATTTCAACAGGTACATCTATATCTTTTTTCTCAATATAGATTGGATCTATATCGATTTTCTCTTTGTTTTTATTAAGAAACTCTACAAATGAACGTAATCCACCTTCAAAGCAGAACTCTTCTTTTTTAGGCTCTTCTCCTCTTAAATCCTCAAGCGAAATATATAATCCTTTTGTTAGGAATGCCATTTCTCTTAGTCTATTTTGTAGAACTTCATAAGTATATTCTGTTGTTTCAAATATTTGGCTATCTGCTAAAAATCTTACCTTAGTACCAGTCTTGTCTGAATCTCCAATTCTTCTTAATGGTTCTACTGTTTTTCCTCTTTCAAATTTCATTTGATAGATTCCGCCATCTCTTTGAATTGTTACTTCTGTCCATTCTGATAATGCATTTACAACTGATGCGCCAACTCCATGAAGTCCTCCGGATACTTTATATCCACTATCTCCACCAAATTTTCCACCTGCATGTAATACTGTATATACAGTTTCTGCTGCTGAAATATGTGTTTTTGCATGAATATCTACTGGTATTCCTCTACCATTATCTTCTACAGAAATTACGTTTCCTGGTTCAATTTTTACTTGAATTTTTGTACAATACCCTGCCAATGATTCATCAACACTGTTATCGACTATTTCATATACTAAATGATGTAATCCTCTCGCAGATACACTACCAATATACATACCTGGTCTTTTTCTAACTGCTTCTAAACCTTCTAGTACTTGTATTTGGTTTGCACCATACTCGTGGTTGTACTTTTCCTCCATTTTTAACATCCTTTCTGTTCTTACGCATCTTTTCAATATACTCATTTTATTGGAAAAAAATTAGATTGTCAAGCAATAATATTTCCATTTTGAATATGATATGATGTGCTATTCTCTATTTCTATATTTTTTGTACAAGTTATAATTACTTGAATATTTTTTATATTTGTTAAAAAATTTTTTATTCTTTTTTCATCTAATTCTGACATAAAATCATCTAATAATAGTATCGGATATTCACCTATATCGTCTTTTATTATTTCAATTTCTGATAATTTTAATGATAATACTGCAGTTCTATTTTGTCCTTGTGATCCATATATATCTACTTCTTTTTTATCTATATATATCTTAAAGTCATCTCTATGTATTCCTGCACTAGTGTATCCTCTAATTTTATCTATTGCTCTTTTTGATTTTAATTTTTTAATAAATTCATCTTTACTATTGCAATCTGATAAATATTCTATTTCAATAATCTCTTTTGCTATTTTATCATGTATTCCTTGGATTTTTTGAGATATTTTTTTTATAAAATCTTTTCTATAATTATTTATAATATTTCCATATTCATATAATTTTTCGTCCCAAATTTCAAGCATTTCATCATTTTCTATTTTATTTTTTAAAAAACTATTTCTTTGTTCTAAAGTTTTATTATACATTGATAAATTGTATAAATATCTAGGTTTTAATTGTCCTATCATCATATCTAAAAATTTTCTTCGTTCTGAAGGACCATCTTTTAATATATTGATATCATCTGGTGTAAATATTACTATATTTAAATTTCCTACTAATTCACTTAATTTATTTAATTTTATTCCATTATGTGAAACGATTTTTTTATTATTTATTAAAATTTCTATTTCACCTATTCTGTCTTTTTTTTCGTATTCTCCATTAATTTTTAAAAAATTTTTTGACAACATTATCATTTCTTTATCTTTATTTGTTCTAAATGATTTTCCAAACGCCATTAAAAAAATGGATTCTATAATGTTAGTTTTTCCCTGTGCATTATCACCATAAAAAATATTTATATCTTTACTTAAATTAATTTTTTGTTGTTCATAATTTCTAAAATTTTGAATATTAATACTTTTTAAATACATATGTCCTCAAAATTATCCACATTTTGTGCTCTAAATGTGGATAATACTTTATTATTAATCTTTTTTCAATCTTACTGGTAAAATCATATATTGATAATCTCCATCATCTTCTATACTTCTTATTACTGATGGTGATATACTTGTTCCAAAGTCAATATAAACTTCTTCATCATCTATATTTCTAAATACATCTAAGAAGAATTTTGGATTAAATCCTGCTTCTAAATCTTGTCCCTCTGTTGTTGTAAATATTTCTTCTTTTGCATCACCTGTTTGGTTTGTACATGAAATTTTGATTTTTCCAACTTCTACGTTTAATTTTACTGGATATCTTTTTTCTTTTTCCATTGATGAAGACGATATTAAACTTATTCTTTCAAAACAATTTGAAATTAAATTTTTGTTTACTCTCACACGTGTTTCCCATTTTTTAGGTATAACTTCTGAATATTTTAAAAATTCACCGTCTAATAATCTAGTCACTATTTTACAGTTTTCTATTTCAAACAATGCTTGATTTTTTGCTATTCCTAATTTTATTAAATCAAATGAGTCTATTAATATTTTATTTATTTCTTGTAATGTTCTTCCTGGTATTACAGCTTCAAAATCATTTGTTTTTGTATTTAATATTTTTGATTTCCACGCTAATCTAAATCCATCAACTGCTACTACATTTAATTTGTTATTTTTTACTTCAAATAAACATCCAGTAAATACTGGTCTATTTTCTTCTGTACTTATTGCAAAAATAGTTTTCCTAATCATATCTTTTAATGTATTTTGTTCTAATTCAATTGAATTTTCTACATTAATTTCTGGTAATTGTGGAAAATCATCTGGATTCATTGTCGCTAATTTATATACTGATCCTTCACATTCTATTACTAATAAATTATTTTCATTAATTGATATTGTTATATTAGTATCTGGTAATTTTCTAATGATTTCACTGAACATTATTGCATTTACTACAGTAGATCCTTGTTCTAATACATTATTTTCTTTAATGATATATTCTATTCCTAATTCTTTATCATAACATGTTAATTTTATATCATCATTATTTGTTTGAATTAAGATACCTTCTAATATAGGCATTGTTGTTTTTGTAGCTACAGCTTTGGTAACTGAGTTAAGTGCTTTAATCATTTTGTCTTTTTCAAAAATTATTTTCATATGAAAACCTTCTTTCTTTTTATTATATATAAATAATTTAGTTGTAGTAATAGTATATATGTGTTAATTGTGTTGAAAAGATTTAAAGAGCTTGTAATATATACGGAAATTCGTGTGTAGAGTTTTGTGGAAAATGAAATTTAAAATCCACAGTATAAAAAAAGTTGATTAAGAAATTGTTTTTACACAGTTTTTATACAGTACATTCACAATGTGTTTGTGGAAAGATTTTTTAATTAATTTTTCCTTTGAAATTTCAACTTTAATTATGTGTATATTCGAACAAAATTTTTACAAACAAATTTTTTGTTAATTATAAATATTTGTTGATAAATTAATTGTTGTTGGAAAGCAATATTTTTTTCACACTTTCCACAATTGATTTTGTGTTTGATACATTGTTCTTTATTTCTGTTTCTATTTTGTTGCAAGCGTGCATTACTGTAGTATGATCACGCTTTCCAAAATCATTTCCTATTTGAGGTAATGACATTTGTGCTACGTTTCTACATAAATACATTGCAATTTGTCTTGGGAATGTTACGTCTGCTGATCTTTTTGAACTTGTTAAATCAGAAGGGTTTATGTCAAAGTATTTTCCTATTACTTCCTGAATGTATTCAGATGAAATAACCTTTTCTTTTGAAGTTATCATTGTGTCGATTGCGTTTTGAGCCATTTCTATAGTTATTGGACTATTTGTTAATGAAGCTTTTGCTATTAATTTTTTTAGAATTCCTTCTAGGGCTCTAATGTTTGAGTCTACATTTGTTGCTATTAATGTAAGAATATCATCATTTATTAAAATGTTATCTAAATCTGCCTTTTGTCTTAGAATTGCTAATCTTGTTTCATAATCTGGGTTTGAAATGTCTGCTAGTAAACCCCATTCAAATCTGGATTTTAGTCTTTCTTCTAATAATTCTAATTCTTTTGGTGGACGATCACATGTTAAGATGATTTGTTTTCCTGATTCATATAGTGCGTTAAATGTGTGGAAGAATTCTTCTTGAGTACTTTTCTTTCCAGCAATAAATTGAATATCATCTATTAATAATGCATCTATGCTTCTATATTTTTCTCTAAAATTTTCTGTTGTTTGATCTTTTAATGCATTTACTAATTGATTTGTAAATGTTTCTGAGGTTATATATAATATTTTGGCTGATGGATTATTTTCTAATATTTGATTACCAATTGCATGCATTAAATGGGTTTTTCCTAATCCGACTCCACCATATATAAAGAATGGGTTGAATTTTAATCCAGGCGCTTCTGAAACTCCTTTTGCTGCTGCTTGTGCAAATTGATTATTTGTTCCAACAACAAATGTTTCGAATGTGTAGTTTGGATTTAATCCAGAACTTAAAATTTGTCTATTTAATGGAGTAGTTGAATTGAATTTTTCTTCAACTATTTCATTTTTTAATTTTATTATAATATTACATTTTTTATGTGTTACATAGTTAAATGTATTTTTTATTAATTCTAAATATCTATTTTGTAGAGTATCTCTGTGGAATGGAGTTTCTACTGATAGTATAATATTATTGTCGTTAATTGATTCAACTACTATTCTTTCAATCCAAGTTTGAAAGGTGATTTCTGTTGTTTCAGCTTTTAATAGGTTTTTGGCTTCTGCCCAAATTTCTTCTATTTTTAGATTGTCCATAAAATCTCCTTTCAAAAATACGAAAAAAATGAAAAAGCCATTTAATTATAAAAAATTATAGAAAGAATTTCTAATTTTTAATTAAATAACATTTTCATTTGTAAATTTATTCTTTAATATGATAGCAAAAAAATAGGCTAATAGTCAAGGAAAAAATACTAATAGGATATTATTTTTTTCTACAAAATTATTGACATAAGTGTTTAAAGAATGTATAATTGCAATTACGATTAGATATATGATATATGGGAGGTGGAATAATGAAAAGAACATTTCAACCAAAAAAGAGACAAAATAAAAAAGAACATGGTTTTATGAAAAGAATGGCAACTAGATCTGGCCGTAATGTTTTAAAAGCAAGAAGAGCAAAAGGAAGAAAGAGACTTTGCGCATAAATTTTGGGTCACTTGAGTTAATAGTGACCTTTTTTAAGGTATATTATGAAAAAAGTTAAAACTTTAAAATTGAATTATGAATTTAAGAATGTGTTTAATAGAGGTAAATATTTTAGGGCTCATCAAGTTATTGGATATGTTTTAATAAATAAATTTGGATATAATCGATTAGGATTAGCAATAAGTACAAAGCTATGTAAAGCTGTTGGCCGTAATAGGATAAAAAGAGTTATTAGGGCGGCTTATCTTGATTTAATAAGAGAATATAATCTAAAACAAGGATATGATATTGTATTTATATGGAATAAGAATGTAAATATTGATAATATTTCATATTTGGAAATAAGAAATGATATTAAATATATTTTTAGAAGATTTGGATTAATTATTGAGGATAATGATGAAGAGTGTTTTTAAATTTTTTATTAGAATTTATCAATTGACATTATCTAAGGTTTTTAGTTTTTTTGGATTTCATTGTAAATTTTATCCGAGTTGTTCTGAATATACAATGCAAGCAATTGATAAGTATGGTATATTTAAAGGTCTTGGCTTGGGATTTAAAAGGATTATGAAATGTAATATATTTTCTAAAGGTGGATATGATCCATTGAAATGAAGGGAAACAGTATATGGGATTTGTAGCTAATATATTTGGTTATGTATTGAATTATATTTATAATTTAGTGCAAAATTATGGTTTAGCTTTATTGTTATTTACTTTAGTATTAAAGTTAATATTATTGCCATTAACTATAAAGCAAGAAAAATCGACTAAAGCTTCTCAAAAAATGCAAAAAGAATTGAATGCTTTGAAATTTAAATATAAGAATGATGCTGAAAAACTGAATGCAGCAACTATTGAGTTGTATAAAAGAGAAAAATTTAGTCCTTTTACAGGATGTATTACGGCGATTTTACAGTTTGTAATTATTCTTGGTGTATTTTATTTGGTTAGTCAACCTTTAACTTATATGAGAAAGGTTGATTCAAATTTAATTAAGCAATATTCGCAAGAACTTGAACAAAATAATGTTAAATCTTCTTATAGAGAAATAGCGGTAATTTCTTATAAAGGTAATGAAGATTCTAGAGTTTATTTAAATATGAATTTTTTAGGCCTTGATTTAACAAAAGTACCAATGCAAAATTTGAAAGATCCGAAAGTTTATATTATTCCAGTGTTGTATATTATAACAATGTTTGTTAATATTAAAATTAATACTAGATTAATGAAAACTAAGGAACAATTAGATAAAGAAAAAGAAGAAAAAGCTAAAAAGAAATTGGAAGATACTAATAAAGATGATGAAAAATTTGATGCTGAAGTTGTTGCAGATGAATTACCAGATATGCAATCAATGACAAAGAGCATGAATTATATGATGCCTATAATGTCAATTTTTATTGGAATTATAGCACCACTTGGATTATCTTTATATTGGTTATTAAGTAATGTTCTAAACACAGTTGAAAGATTAGCTATTTCTAAAATTTTTTCTAAAAAAGAGGAGGCATAATATGTCTAAAACAGTTATTGCAGAAGGTAAAACTTTAAATGAAGCAATTGATAATGGATTAAAAGCATTAAATTGTAAGAGAAGTGATGTTGAAGTTAAGGAAGTTAAAGATACTGATAAAAAAATGTTTTATAGTATTTTAGCGCCAAGAAAAGTAAAAGTTGAGCTTATATTAAATAATGAAAAGAATGATGAATATAAGGTTACTGATGAATATTTAAAAAATGCAAGTGATATTTTAGGTAGATTCTTAGATAAGTTTAAAGTGAATTTTAAAGATTTAGATTATAAAATTGAAATTAAAGAAGATATAATACATGTTGATTTTATAGGTGAGGATTCTTTGAATTTAATTGGATATAGAGGAGAAGTTTTAAATTCTCTTCAAACGATTTTAATAGCTGTTTTAAAAAAGGAAAAAGATTCTAGAGTTAAGCTATATTTGAATGTTGGAGATTATAGAGAAAAAAGAAATGATATTTTAAAAGAATTAGCAAGAAAAATAGAAGCTGAAGTTCTTAAGAATCGTAAAAAAAGAGTTTTAGAACCTATGAGTGCTTATGAGAGAAAGGTTATTCATACTGAGTTACAAAATAGTGATAAAGTAATAACTTTTAGTATTGGGGAAGAGCCACATAGAAGATTGGTAATTGATTTAAAATAATTAAATAAAAATTTCGAAGTCAAAGTTCGAGGTTGTTGTTATATGACGCAATCTATCTTTGACTTTTTATTTTGGAGGGAATAATGGAAAATACGATTGTTGCAATATCTACAGCTATGGGAAATGGTGGTATTGGAATAGTAAGAATGTCTGGAGAAAAGTCGTTTGAAATTTTAGAGAATATTTTTAGACCAAAGAATAAAGATGCTTTTATCAAAGGATATCAAATTAAATATGGTAATATTGTTGATCCACGAAATGAGGAGATTATCGATGAGGTTTTAGTATCTTATTTTGTTTCTCCCAAAAGTTATACAACTGAAGATATGTGTGAAATTAATACACATGGAGGTATGGTTGTTGAAAAAAGAATTTTGGAGCTTTGTTTGGAAAATGGTGCTGAGATTGCTAGTCCTGGTGAATTTACTAAAAGGGCATTTTTAAATGGTAGGATAGATTTGTCTCAAGCAGAGGCAATTATTGATTTAATTAATTCTAAGACAATAAGAGAAGCAAGGGAATCTATTAATCAATTGGAGGGGCATTTATCTAGTAAGATCGAAAGTATTAGACAGAAAATGCTCGATTTAATGATTGCGATTGATGTGAATATTGATTATCCTGAATATGATGAAGAAGAAGTGACTAAGAATAAGTCTCTTAATGAATTAAAGACAATTTTAGAAGAGTTGATAAAACTTGAAAATAGTTTTAATACTGGTAAAGTTTTAAAAGATGGTGTAAGAACTGTTATATTGGGAAAGACTAATGCAGGCAAGTCTTCTTTGCTAAATAGAATTTTAAAAGAAGATAGGGCAATTGTTAGTAATATTGAAGGAACCACACGTGATACTATTGAGGAATTTGTTGATATTGAAGGAATTCCTTTAAAATTAATAGATACTGCTGGTATTAGGAATTCTTCTAATGAAATAGAACAGATAGGGATTCAAAAAAGTAAAAAATTAGCTAATTCAGCTGATTTGATAATTGCTATATTTGATATCACAAAAAATTTGGATGAAGATGATCAAGAATTACTGAAAATTATTAAAGATAAGAAATGTATTATTTTGTTAAATAAAATAGATATTTTGCCTGAAAATATTGATTTGGAAAATAAATTGAAGTTAATTAATAAAAATATATTAAAAATATCTGCTATGGAAGATATTGGAATTCAATCATTGTATGATAAAATTATTGAATTATATAGTTTTAATACTGAAAGTTTATCAAATGATGTATTAATTAGTAATGAGAGACATAAAAATTTGATTCAAAAAGCAAAGATGGAAATTAATGAAGCTATTAATGCTACTGAAAATGATATGTATATTGATATTATTTCAATTTATATTACTAATGCAATGAATTATTTGGCAGAAATTACAGGCAATAATGTTACAGACGATGTTATTGATGAGATATTTAAAAAATTTTGCTTAGGAAAATAAAATTTTAAAAACGAACACTTTGCAAAATATATGATGTGAAAAGTGTGGATAACTTTATTTTATTGAGTTTTTTATGTGGATAAGTGTTCATGTTTCACAAAAATCATTTAAAAAATGTGGATAATGTGAATTAAAATGTTGAAATATATAAGGAGGTTAGTGTGAATTATTTTGCAGGAAAATATGATGTAGCTGTTATAGGAGCTGGACATGCAGGTTGCGAAGCAGGTCTTGCAGCTGCAAGAATGGGAATGAGAACTTTGGTGTTTTCTATAAGTTTGGAATGTATTGCTAATATGCCTTGTAATCCTCATATTGGAGGTAGTTCTAAAGGACATATTGTTAGAGAAATAGATTGTTTAGGTGGAGAGATGGGAAAAAATATTGATAAGACATATCTTCAGTTAAAAATGTTGAATACATCGAAAGGTCCTGCTGTTCATTCATTAAGAGCTCAAGCAGATAGGAAAAAATATCAAAGTACTATGAAACAGACTTTAGAAGAACAAGAAAATTTATTTATAAAGCAAGCAGAAATAGTTGATATTATTGTAGAAGATAATAAAGTAAAATCGGTTGTTACTAATGTTGGAGCGATTTATGATGTGGATGCTATTATTTTAGCTACTGGTACTTATTTAAAAGGTATGATACATATAGGAGAAGTTCATTATTCTTCTGGTCCTGATGGTGTTTCTGCTGCTAATGATTTGTCAGAGGTTCTAAAAAAATTAAATATTGAAATTAGAAGGTTTAAAACTGGTACACCTGCTAGAATTAATAGGAGAAGTATTGATTTTTCAAAAATGGAGATTCAAAATGGAGATGAAATTATTGAGCCTTTTTCTTTAGAAAATAATTTTACTAGAGATGATACTCAGATGCCTTGTTATTTGACATATACAAATGAAAGAACTCATGAAGTAATTAGGAAAAATCTAATGAGAAGTCCTTTGTATTCTGGTAAAATTCATGGTACAGGGCCTAGATATTGTCCTTCTATTGAGGATAAAGTTGTTAGATTTGCTGATAAGGAGAGGCATCAGTTGTTTGTGGAACCTATTGGTAGGGATACTGATGAAATGTATATTCAGGGAATGAGTTCTTCTTTACCTGAGGATGTTCAGTTAGAGATGTATCATACTATTCCAGGTTTGGAAAATTGTGAGTTTACTAGACCTGCTTATGCTATTGAGTATGATTGTATTGATCCTCAAGAATTAAAGATTAGTTTAGAACATAAAAGAATTTCTGGAATGTTTTTTGCTGGGCAGATTAATGGTACTTCAGGATATGAAGAAGCTGCTGCTCAGGGCTTAATAGCTGGAATTAATGTAGCTTTAAAATTAAAAGGCAAAGAACCTGTTATATTGGATAGATCTCAAGCTTATATTGGCGTTTTGATTGATGATATAGTTACTAAAGGTGTTACTGAGCCTTATAGAATGATGACTTCTAGGGCAGAATATAGACTACTTTTGAGGCAAGATAATGCTGATTTGCGTTTGACAGAGATTGGCTATGATGTTGGATTAATTTCAGAAGATAGATATAATAAATTTTTGATTAAGAAAAAGGCGATTGAGGATGAAGTTGAAAGATTAAGAAATATAGTTGTTAAACCAAGTGATGTAAATAACAATTATCTTGAGTCAATTGGAACAAGTAGAATTACAACTGGTGTTAAAATGGCTGATTTATTAAAAAGACCTCAAGTAACTTATGATAATTTAGCTTTTATAGATAGTGATAGAGTAGAACTTGATGAAAGAGTAAAAAAAGAGGTTGAAATTTTATTGAAATATGAGGGATATATTAATTTGGAGAGTGTTCAAGTTGATAAATTTAAAAAGCTTGAAAATAAAAAGCTTAGTGAAGATATTAATTATTCTGAAATTTCTGGGTTAAGATTGGAAGCTAGACAGAAACTTGATAAGGTTAAACCTTCGTCTGTTGGACAAGCTTCAAGAATTTCTGGAGTTTCGCCAGCAGATATTACTGTATTATTAATTTGGCTTGAAACTAATAAATTGAAAAGGGATTAGTTATGAATTATAAAATTATAAAAGATTATATGAATATTGATGATGTTAGTGCAAAGAAATTTGTAATTTATATGGAATTATTAAGAGAATGGAATGAGAGAATGAATTTAACTGCTATAACGGATGAAGAAGGGATTCTTGTGAAACATTTCTTCGATTCGTGCAGTATTAGTGACTTTGTGGGTAATAATTCTAAAATAATTGACGTAGGAACCGGGGCTGGATTTCCAGGATTACCTTTGAAAATAGTAAATGATACTCTAAATCTTACATTAGTTGATTCACTTAATAAAAGAATTAATTTTTTAAATGAAGTGAAGAATAAATTGGGTCTAAAAAATGTTGAAACAATACATGGAAGAGCTGAAGATGTAGGAATTGATAATAAATATCGTGAAAAATATGATTTTGCTGTATCTAGAGCTGTTGCAGAGTTGAGGATATTAGTGGAATATTTGTTACCGTTAGTTAAAGTTGGTGGCAAAGTTATTGCAATGAAGGGTCCTAATATTGATGAAGAGGTTGAAAATGCTAAAAAAGCTATAAAATTATTGGGAGGAGAAATTGAAAAAATAAAAAGTTTTAAACTTGGAGATACTGATAATGAAAGAACAGTAATTATTATAAAGAAAATAAAAAATACAGAATTAAAATATCCGAGAAAGGCTGGAATTCCAAAGAAAAGTCCATTATAAATGTTAAAAAAGGCGTAATTTTTTAATTGACAAATTACGTCTTTTTTTATATTATTATTGCAGTTGAGAGGAGGATAAGATTTTGGGCAAAGTTATTTCTGTAGCAAATCAAAAAGGTGGTGTTGGTAAAACTACTACAACTATTAATATTGCTGCTATTTTAGCAAAAAAAAATAAAAAAGTTTTAGTTATTGATTGTGATCCACAAGGGAATGCGACAAGTGGACTTGGAGTTGGGAAGATGAGTCAATTTTCAACTTATGATGTTTTAGTTAATGAGGTTGAAATATGTAATACAATCCAAAAAACTGAGTTGCCAAAACTTGAAATTTGTCCTACAAATATGAATTTAGCTGGTGCTGAAATTCAGTTAGCACAAATGGAGAGAAGAGAATTTGCTTTAGCAGAAAAAATTGCTAGATGTAAGGATAACTATGATTTTATTTTTATTGATTGTCCTCCTTCTTTGGGATTAATTACAATTAATGCGTTGACAGCATCTGATAGTGTTTTGATTCCGGTTCAATGTGAATATTTTGCACTTGAAGGAGTTGGTGAATTACTTAAAACAGTTGATATTGTTAGAAGATATTATAATAGAAAATTATCTATTGAAGGTGCTGTTTTAACAATGTATGATCCAAGAACAAAGCTTTCTAATCAAGTTGTGGAGCAAGTTGCAAAGTATTTTGGAAATAAGGTGTTTGAGACATTGATTCCTAGAAATGTTCGTTTAAGTGAGGCACCAAGTTATGGCAAGCCAATAATTTTATATGATCCAATTTCTAAGGGGTCAAGAAGTTATGAAAAATTGGTTAAAGAATTTATTAATAGAAACAAATAGGTTAACATAAAGGAGAAAAAATGGCTAAGAATTCAGGTTTAGGGAAGGGCTTAGATGCTTTATTTGCAGCACCTATAGCACTTGAAGGTTTTAACGAAGAAGAACAAAAAATTAATGAAAAAGATGGTGAAACAGTTAAATTTATTAAAATTACTGATATTGAGCCTAATGTAACACAGGCAAGAAAGAAATTTGACTCGGAAAGTTTGAATGAACTTGCAGAATCTATTAAAAATTATGGTATTTTACAGCCAATTATTGTTGAAGATAAGGGAAATTTTTATAGAATCATTGCTGGTGAAAGAAGATGGAGAGCTTCTAAAATAGCTGGATTGGAAGAGATTCCTTGTTTGGTTAGAGATGAAGATGAGCAAAGAAATAAAGAGATTTCATTAATTGAAAATATCCAGAGGGAAAATTTAAATCCTATTGAAAAGGCTATGGGTTATAAGGAATTAATTGATAATTATAATTTGAGACAACAGGATTTGGCTGATAAATTGGGCATTAGCAGAACATATGTTACTAATACGTTGAGAATTTTAAATTTGGACAAAAGAGTTATAGAGTTGGCTCTTGAAGGGAAGCTTACAGAGGGACATTGTAAGGCATTGATGGCTATTTCTGATTTGGATAAACAATTTGAAATGGCTACAAAAATAATTGAGACTGGTGGAACTGTTGCTGATATTGAAAGAGCTTTAAAGAATAGTTCAAAAACAGTTAAAAAGGCACAAAAGAACGAAGCAATTTATAGAAATATAGAGAATGATTTTGAGAAGTTTTTTGGCTCTAAAGTCAAATTAAAGGCTGGTCCACGTAGTGGTAAAATTATTATTTCATATTCATCAAATGAAGAGCTTGAAAGATTACTAGAGATGGTTAAAAATAATGGTTAAAAATGAATGGAGTGCTTAAATTGAAAACAGTTAATTATGTAGAAATTTTATTTATGGTGATTAGTATTATTTCCTTAGGGATTTCTGCAGTTAGTATATTTTGGACAATTAAAACTAAAAATAGATATGAAAAATATGTAAAAAAATTGGGGAATGGGTCTAATATTGCTGAAGCTTTGGATGAGTACATTAAGCAGGTTGAAAATATTGAGAAAAGAGATGATCAAATTCTAGAATATTGTACAGCTTTAAATGCTGAACTTGGCAGATGTATTAAGAAAATCGGAATTGTTAGATATGATATGTTTGAAAATAATAGAAGTAAATTAAGTTTTGCTTTAGCTTTATTGGATAGAAAAAATACTGGAGTAGTTATTAATAGTATTTATGCTGAAGATAATTCAAATGTTTACGCTAAACCGGTTGTTAATGGAGTGTCTAAATATCAGCTTTCATTTGAGGAAGAAGAGGCTATTAGACAAGCATCAATCAAATGATATTAATTATAAATAAAAACGCCTTAAAAACGATTTTAGGCGTTTTATTTTGTATTAATTTTTATAATAATTTTGAAAATTATAATTGACAAGTTAAATTTTATATGTTATAAATATATGTGTTACAAGTTAATTTTGTACATACGGAGAGGTGGTCGAGTTGGTTTATGGCACCAGTCTTGAAAATTGGCGTAGGTGTGAGCTTACCGTGGGTTCGAATCCCACCCTCTCCGCCATTTTTTTATATTATTTGGAGATGTACCCAAGTGGTTGAAGGGGAGTGTTTGCTAAACACTTAGAGTTCGTAATGGGCTGCGGAGGTTCGAATCCTCTCATCTCCGCCAAGTAATGCTTAAAGGCATTATTTTTTTTGCATATTATTTTAAGATATTATTTTTAGCATAAATGAAATAGGAATCTATTTTATTTATGCTTTTTATTTTTGATGTTGATTATGTTCATATTATGAGGATAATGTTAATTGTATATTTTTCATTTTGTTTAAAATTGAATAACTTTTTTACAAAAAGTTATTCAATTTTTTTTGTAAATAATTTATTATTAATAATTAATTTAATTATTAATGCATTTATTTTATTTATTTATTAATTTTATTATTTATTTTTAATTAATTATTTAATTAATTAATTATTTAATTATTTATTAATTGTGTTATTTTGTCATATTGTAAAATTTATTTTTTATATGCTGTTTTTGTTGAGTTTATTTTATACTATTGTTTTTTAGACAATTTTGTTTTGGCGAATAAATAATTAATTAATTATTTATTATTAAAGATATTGTTTTTATTAAATTAAATATTAATTAATATTAGTAAATTTTTATTTTATATTTTAAAAATAATATGTCTTAAATTAATTTTTTAATTATAATAATCATTATTTGTTTTAAGTTTTTTTCTGATTAAATTTTATTTATTATTTTTTTGCTTTTAATTAATTATTAATTATTTATTATTAATAATATTGTTTTTATTTTATATTTTAAAAGTAATATGTTTTAAATTAATTTTGTAATAATAATTATTATTTCTTTTAAGTTGTTTTTTATTAATTGGTTTTATTTATTTATTTTAATTAACATTTTTCATTTTTTATTTTTTTATTTTAAATAAAAAAATTGTCATTTTGCAAAATTGAGTTTGCTTAAAAGACAAGTTTTAAAAGATAATTTTATTTGGTTCTTGTAGTTATTGAATCTTAAATATTGTGTTTTAATTTTTAGGGTTTTTAATTATTGTTGTATTTGGGTGAAGAAAAGTTTGAGATTATTTTATGAATTATTTATTTTTATTTTTTGATATTTAATTTGAAATTAAGATTATTTTTTATAAATTAAAATATTATTATTTAATATTAATTTATTATTTATTTTATTTAATAAAAAAACAGAAGGAATTAATCCTTCTGTTTTTTATTTTATTTTTTTTATTCCAAGATTTTTTAAATTATTTTTTATTCGTTTTTTAAAGAAAAAATTTTGTAAATCTTGTATATATATTGAGTACATTTTTGCTTTATTTGCACCATATATGTCTGCAATACGATTATTACCGATTACAGCGATATTTTCTGGAGGTAAGTTCATTGCATTAGCTAAATCTAAAAATGGCTTTTTTAAGGGTTTGAATGCGAATTTTTTTGTTGTCTTTATTTCTAGTTGTTCTACTAATATTGGATTTACATAGATATTATTGCTTAAAATTGCTATTTTTATTTTTTTGCTTTTTGCATTTTTTATAAAATTAATTGTACCTTCTGAAATCTGTCTTTTTATTAAAAGTGTTCCATCAAAGTCGAATATTGTGCCTTTAATATTTTTATCATTTATTAAATAATCTAGACTAATATCAGATATTTGGCGATACGTTTCTTGTGGTATTAATGCTTTCATTGGACCTCCAATCTTATTTTTTTAAATTGTCCTTTGCTATAGCCATCATTAGTTTAATTCGGTTTGTTTGATTTGCTTCACTTGCTCCTGGGTCATAGTCTATTGGTGAAATGTTAGCGTTTGGATATTTTTCCCTTATGGTTTTTATTACACCTTTTCCAACGACATGGTTTGGTAAACATGCAAATGGTTGTACACATACTATATTATTTATTCCATTTTGTATATATTCAACCATTTCTGCTGTTAAGAACCAACCTTCTCCTGTTTGATTTCCTATTGATAGAATTCCTTTTATGTGTTCTTCAAATTCAAATATATCGCATGGTAGTAGATAACCTTTTTTAGATGATTTTAGTGCAGATATTTCAGCCTTTTCCATGTTATCAATTATTTTTATTACTGTTTTAAAGATAGTTGCCTTTATTTTTTCCGTGTTCATTAATTTGCTATTTGTTATTTTGTGTGTACAGATAAATTTAATGAATCCCATGAAATCTGGCTCTATTACTTCAGCGCCCTCGTCTTCTAATTTTTGTATTACGAAGTTATTTCCGAAAGGGTGATATTTTATTAGGACTTCGCCTACTATTCCTACTTTTGGTTTTTCTATAGACATATCAACTTTAATTTTTTCAAAGTCATCTACAATTTCTTGGAAACTTTTTTTGAAATCTTTATTTTTGTTATTGTTGATTATTTCTTTACATTTTTCCATCCATTTATCAAATAATATTTTTGACTCGCCTTTATTTATTTCATATGCTCTATTTTTAGCATATAATTTTTGTAGTAAATCTCCATAAATTATGCATTTTAGTAATTTTTGTGCCAATTCTAAGGTAATTTTAAATCCTGGCATTTTTTCCATTCCTACTACGTTGAAAGAGATAACTGGAATGTCTGGATATCCTGCATCCTTAAGGGCTTTTTTGATAAATCCTATATAATTTGTCGCTCTGCATCCGCCACCTGTTTGTGACATTATTAGGGCTGTTTTTTCAGGATCATATTTTCCTGATTCTAAAGATTCTATCATTTGTCCTGTTGTTAATATTGAAGGATAACATGCGTCATTATTCACATATTTTAAACCAGTTTCGACAGTGTTTTGAGTGCAATCTTTTAAAAGGTGGAAATTGTATCCCATTGATTGCATTGCACTTTCTAATAAATTGAAATGTACTGGTGCCATTTGAGGGCATAGTATTGTATATCCTGATTTTTTCATGTCTTTGGTGAATACTTTACTTTTTTGTTCGTAATCACCAAAGCCTTCTTTGCGGTGTAATTCTGTTTTTTCACGTTTTAGCATACTTGCTAGTAATGAACGAATACGAATTCTTATTGCTCCTAAGTTGTTTACTTCATCAATTTTTATTAATGTGTAAAGTCTTTCGTAGCTTGCTAATATTTCATTTACCTCATCTGTTGTTACAGCGTCAACTCCACATCCGAAAGAAGTTAATTGAATTAATTCTAGTTCATTGTGCTTTCCTACGAAATCTGCTGCTGCGTATAGTCTAGAATGATATGTCCACTGATTTACTACACGTAAACGTTTGGTTATATTAGTTTGTTTACAGATACTGTCTTCTGATAATACTGCTAATCCTAATCCGGTTATTAATGTGTCAATTCCGTGATTTATTTCAGGATCTACATGGTATGGTCGTCCTGCTAGAACAATTCCTTTTGAATTGTGTTCTTTCATATATTTTAATGCTCTGTTTCCTTCGGCTTCGACATCGTCTTTGTAGTGTTGATATTCTTCTTCTGCTAGCTTTGCTGCATTTAATAATTCTTTTTTTAGTAAATTTATATTCAGCAAATTCAGGTAGTTTGAAGATTGTTTCTGCTAAACTTTTTGCATTAAATGGTAGGAATGGATTCAAGTATTTTATTTGTTTTAATGATTCTACATTGTTTTTTAGTACCTCTGAATAAGATATAACAATTGGACAGTTGTATTTATTGTCTGCTGTTTTGAATTCTTTTCTTGAGTAAGGTACACATGGATAGAATATGGTTTTTATTCCTTGTTCTATTAATGATTCTATGTGACCATGTGATAATTTTGCTGGGTAACATACTGATTCAGATGGTATTGATTCCATTCCTTTTTCGTATGTTTTTCTATTACTTTTTTCTGAAATTATTACTCTGAATCCTAAGTTTGTTAAAAATGTAAACCAGAATGAATAATCTTCATACATATTTAATACTCTAGGTATTCCGATTGTACCACGTGGGGCTTTTTCTTCTTTTAATGGTTCATAGTATTCAAATAATCTTTTAAATTTGTATTTATATAAATTTGGTAATTCTTTGTTTGAAGAGACTATTCCTGCACCTTTTTCACAGCGATTACCTGAAATATGTCTTGTTCCATTGTTAAATAAATTTATTGTAAGTAAACAGTGGTTTTCACATGCCTGGCATCTGGTGTGGTTTGTTTTTATTGTTAATGAATCAATTTGTTCTAGTGTTGATAATGTTGTTTCATAATTCATGTCTAGTTTTTCTTCATATTTTTCTTTTGCAAGGATTGCGACGCCATAAGCTCCCATTAATCCAGCAATGTCTGGTCTGATTACATTTATTTTTGTGATTTTTTCGAAAGCTCTTAATACTGCGTTGTTGTAGAATGTTCCACCTTGTACAACAATGTTTTCTCCTAATGTTTTGGTGTCTCTGATTTTCATTACTTTTTGAATTGCGTTTTTTATTACAGAGTAAGAAAGTCCTGCTGATATATCTCCTACTGCTGAACCTTCTTTTTGAGCTTGTTTTATTTTTGAGTTCATAAAAACGGTACAACGTGATCCAAGGTCTACAGGATGTTTTGATTTTATAGCACTATCAACGAATTCTTGTATTGATAAATTAAGGCTTTTGGCGTATGTTTCAATAAATGAACCGCATCCTGATGAACATGCTTCATTTAACATTATATTATTTATTGTATTATCTTTAATACTAATATATTTCATGTCTTGTCCACCAATATCTATGATGCTAGATACGTTTGGTAAAAATGCTTTTGCGGCTGTATAATGTGCAATAGTTTCGATTTCGCCTAATTCTACATTTAATGCTGATTGAATTAATTTTTCTCCATAACCAGTTACTCCACTAAACTTTATGTGTGCTGTTTTTGGAATTTCTTTATATAATTTTTTTAGCATATTTTCAACACTTTTAAGTGGATTGCCTTCGTTGCTTTCATATAAAGAGTATAATAATTCATTATCTCTGTTTATTAATACTAGTTTTGTTGTTGTTGAGCCTGCATCTATTCCAATAAAGCATTCTCCTTTGAATTCTGATAGACTTTGTCTAGGGACTTTGTTTTTATCATGTCGCTTTATAAATTCTTTATAATCTTCGTCATTTTCAAATAGGGCGTCTAGTGATTTTCCATTTGATTCTTTTGAAGTTTTTAAAGTTGCAATTTTATTTAATAATTCTTCATGAGTTATTTCTTTTGTATTTATTGAGTCTAAAATAGCGCCTTTTGCTACTAATAAATGTGCATTTTCTGGTACTATTATTTCATCTTTTGTTAAGTTTAGAGTTTGTATAAATCTATTTCTTAATTCTGATAGGTATGTTAAAGGTCCTCCTAAGAATGCTACATGACCTTTTATTGGATGTCCACAAGCTAATCCTGAAATAGTTTGGTTTACAACTGCTTGAAATATTGAGGCAGCAATATCTGATGTATTTGCTCCTTCGTTAATTAATGGTTGGACATCTGTTTTGGCAAATACTCCACATCTTGATGCTATTGGATATATTATTTTATAATTTTTGGCTAAATCGTTTAGTCCTGATGCGTCTGTGTTTAATAATGATGCCATTTGGTCAATAAATGCGCCTGTACCACCGGCGCATGTACCATTCATTCTTTGTTCTATTGATTGATCAAAGTATATTATTTTTGCATCTTCACCGCCAAGTTCAATTACTACATCTGTTTGAGGAATATATTTTTCAACTGCGCGTTTACATGCTACTACTTCTTGAATAAATGGAATTTCCATAAATTTTGCTGCACTCATTGCACCTGAACCGGTTAATGAGATTGTATATGTGTTATTTTTATATTTTTCTGCAAATTCTGTTAAAACTTTGCATAATGTGTTTTTTGTATCTGAGTAATGTCTTTGATAGTCTTCGTGTAAAACGTTTAAATCATCGTCCATTATTACTATTTTGATTGTTGTTGAACCTACGTCAATACCAACGTGTAAATGATTTTTCATTTTTCCTCCTTATGGGGTTATTTTATATTTTAAGTGGTAAAAAGTCAAACTGATTTTCTTAGGGTTTATTGATATAAAGTTATTGTGGTGTTATAATTTTTTTATGGAAAGAATAGATGATTTACAATATAAAGGTTTAAAGATTATACAAGATTCTGATGGATTTTGCTTTCGGGATTGATAGTGTTTTATTAAGTGATTTTGCAAAAAAAATTAGACCGGGTAGTACAATATGTGATTTGGGAACTGGAACTGGTATTATTAGTATTTTACTTAGCAAAAAGGTTGATTTTTCTAAAATAATTGCTTTTGAAAAACAAAGAGATGTTTTTGATATGGCATTTAGAAGTATTAAAATGAATGGGCTTGAAAATGATATTAAGATTATTAACAGTGATATTTTAGAGATTGATAGAGATTTCAGAGCTGATGCTATTGTTACTAATCCTCCTTATAAAAAATTGGATACTGGTATTAATTCTGTAAATGTGAAAAAGCAAATTTCAAGATTTGAATCAAGTGCTAATTTAGATGATTGGATTCGAATTTCTTCTAGAATTTTGAAGGATTTCGGAGAATTTTATATGGTTTATAGACCAGAAAGATTATCTGAAGTTTTTAGTATTATGAATAAATATAAGATTGAACCAAAAGTAATTAGATTTGTTCATTCAAAAGTTGATGAGCATTCTACAATGGTTCTTATTAAAGGGATTAAATTAGCTAAGAGTTTTCTTAAAATCGAAAAACCTTTGATTATTTACAATAATGATGGAAGTTATACTTCTGAAATTAATGAAATTTATAATGGAGATGTTAATGGAAAAAGGTAAATTGTATTTAGTTGCTACGCCGATAGGAAATTTAGGTGATATTACTTATAGGGCAGTTGAAATTTTAAAGGCAGTTGATGTAATTGCTGCAGAAGATACTAGACAGACATTAAAGTTGTTAAATTATTTGGATATTAAAAAATCAATGTTTAGCTATCATAGGCATAATGAAGATTTTAAAGTTGAAAAGATTATGGAATTTTTGGAAGATGGTAAAGATGTTGCTATTGTTACAGATGCTGGTACTCCTGGAATTTCTGATCCTGGTGAAGTAGCTGTTAAAGAGGCAATTGATAGGAATATTGAAATTATTCCTATTCCTGGAGCTTGTGCTTTAGTTAATGCTTTGATTGCTTCAGGACTTAATACTAAAGAATTTTCTTTTTTTGGATTTTTACCTATTAATAATAAAAATCGTAAAGCTAAATTGGATGAAATTGAAAGAGAAGAGAAAACTGTGATTTTGTATGAGGCACCTCATAGAATTTTGGAAACACTGGTTGATTTGAAAAATGTTTTGGGAGATAGATTTGTTGTTGTTGCTAAGGAACTTACTAAATTACATGAAACATTTTATAGGGGTAATATTGATGAAGTTATTGATTTGATAGGCGGTAATCCTAGGGGTGAATTTATTATTATGATAGATGGTAAGATTGTTGATAAAAAAGAATTTTTCAAAGATATGACTTTGGAAGAACATTATAAATATTATGAAGATCAGGGATTTGATAAGAAAGAAATTATTAAGAAAATTGCGAAAGATTTAAATGTATCAAAGAATGAAATATATCAAAAATTCATTTAGCATGTGCTAAATGAATTTTTTTGTAGTATTTTTGTATGTTATAATAATTGACTTTTGGCAATATGTGGAATATATTTTAGCTGTAGAGGAAATAGTTCAGTTTATGTTTTTATCGACTAATTTTAATCTATGAGATTTTATTTTATTATTTTCTAAAAAACAAATTTATATTTCTAAAAGCGCCCCTACTAAAAATAATAAATTACTCTACATTTTATTTTAATGATGGTATTTTTCGTTGTTTGAAATTTTAGCAGCTCTAAATATTTGTTCAATTAAAAATACTCTAATTAATTGATGTGGAAATGTCATTTTTGAGAAGCATATTTTTTCATTACTTAAATTTTTTAATTTTGTATTTAATCCAAGTGATCCACCAATTATAAATGTAAGATTACTATTTGAAATTTTTATATTTTCTATTTTTTCTGAAAACTCTTCTGAAGTGTATTGTTTTCCAGTTAAATCTAGTGATATAACATATGAATTTTTAGGTATGTGCGAAATTATTTTTTCGGATTCTATATCTTGTATTTGTGATATTATTGAAGAATTTAATGTGTCTGGTAATTTTTCATCTGGTAATTCTATTATTTGAAATGAATAATATTTTGATAATCTCTTGGAATATTCTTGTATTGCTTCTTTTAAATATGTTTCTTTTAATTTTCCAATACAAATTAAATTTATATGTAGCATTTTGACCTCAATTAATTTTATAATATAATTTTTTTACTTATTTCATCGCGGTTTGCGATTTGTAGAGTAAAGTTTTTTAAATCTTTTTTTATAAGTTTATTCATGGTTGTTTGGTATGCTTGTTCAGGAGTGTTGTTTTCTTTACTTAAATGTCCAAACATTACATTGTTTAAATTTTGTGTGTTTAAATAGTTTACTAATTCAGCTGCATCATCATTTGATAAATGTCCGAAAGGACCTGCAATTCTTTGTTTTAAATTGTATGGATATGATGAGTTTTTTAATAATTCAAAATCATAATTTGATTCTAATAATATAAAATTGCTTCCTATTAAATTATTTATTAAATTTTTATCAATATGACCAATATCTGTAGCAATTGAAATTTTTTTCTCTGCATTTGCAATATTGTATGCTACAGGGTCTGCAGCATCGTGTGGAATAGAGAAGGGCTTTATCTTTAGTTCTCCTAAATCAAAAGCCTCATCATTTAAAAAGTATTTTTTGTTTGAAATTTCAGCAGTTTTCGAAATTGCATCATGTGTTTTTTTATTAGCGTAAACTGGAATATCATAGTTTTTACAAATAGTTTTTAGGGCTTTTGTATGATCGCTATGTTCATGTGTTATTAAAATTCCATTAATTTTTGATAAACTTGAATTTAGTTGTTTTAATGATTCTTCAATTTTTTTTGCGCTTAATCCACAATCTATTAACAATTTTGTGGATTCGGTTTCAATATATGAACAATTTCCTGAACTACTACTGAATAAGTTATAAAAGTTAAACATTGTTTTTCCTATCTAATTTCTTCGTCATCGTGAACTCTTTTTATGTTTGCACCAAGTTGATTGAATTTATCTTCAATGTTTTCATAGCCTCTATCTATGTAGTGAATGTTATGTACTTCACTTGTTCCTTCGGCAATTAAACCTGCAATTACTAAAGCTGCTCCGGCTCTTAAGTCTGATGCATATAAATTAGCAGCAGTTAGTTTTGGGACTCCTTCAAATACAGCTGTTTTACCTGAGGCTGTTATGTGTGCTCCCATTTTTATTAATTCATCTGTGTATTGGAATCTTGAATCCCAAATGCTTTCTGTCAGAATACTGGTTCCTTCGGCAAGAGCAAGTACAACTCCAGTTTGTGCTTGTAAATCAGTTGGGAATCCAGGGTATGGGAGTGTTTTAATGTTTACTGGTTCAATTTTTCCATTGTATTTTACATGGATTGTATCATTTAAATATTCTACTATTCCACCCATTTCTTCAATTTTTGCTGTTAAAGGATCTAAGTGTTCTGGAACACAATTTTTTATTAATATATCTCCTTTTGAAGCAATTGCTGCTAACATGAAAGTACCTGCTTCAATTTGATCTGGTACTACTGAATATTGGTGGTTGCCTTTTAATTCTTTTACACCATTTATTTTTATTGTATCTGTACCTGCACCTCTAATATCTGCACCCATAGAATTTAAAAAGTTAGCTACATCTACAATGTGAGGTTCTTTAGCACAGTTATCTAAAATTGTTGTTCCTTCAGCAAGTGTAGCAGCAAGGATTAAATTGATTGTTGCGCCTACTGAAATGATATCAAAATATATATTTGCTCCTATTAGTTTGTCGGCTGTAGCTATAATTTTACCTTGAGTTATATCAACTGTTGCTCCTAGTGATTCAAAACCTTTGATGTGTTGATCTATTGGACGTACACCTAATTTGCATCCACCTGGTAATCCTACAGTTCCATTATGACATCTGCCAAGAAGGCTACCTAATAAATAATAAGATGCTCTAAATTTACTTGTCATATCTAAAGGTGTTGATGTGGTAGAGATATTGCGTGCATCTATTGTAATTGTATGATTATTTTTAAAAGTTACGGTTGCTCCGATTTCGTTTAATATTTCACATATATTTTTAATGTCACTTATATTTGGAACATTATCAATTGTTGTTATGCCATTTACTAAAAGTGCTGCTGGTATTAAAGCTAAAGCAGAGTTTTTAGCTCCACTAATTGTTACTTCACCTATTAAAGTTTTGTTACCTTCAATTATTAATTTTTCCATGATTCTCCCTTCTTTATATAGTATAAAAGCTATTAATAAACTACCATAATTTATTGTTTTTTGCAATATTGTTGTTTGACTCGTTTAGAATTGACAAAAAAGCAATATTATAATATTATTTTTTATATCAATAAAATTGGCATGATTGTTTTTTATGACTGAAGTTGATTTTAGCAATAATTATATATAAGGAGAACAATTATAATGGAAGAAAAGTTTGAGCAGGTTGAGAAGAAATTGAAAAAAGCAGGCCAAGAACATTTATTAAAATATTATGAAAGAATAACGGATGATAAAAAGAAGGAAAATTTTTTGAATTCAATTTTGACAATCGATTTTGATGCAATTAATGAAATTTATTTAGATAGTAAAAAGAATATAACAAATAAAGATTTTGTAATTGAGCCTATTAAATTTATAGATAAAGAAAAAATCGATGAAAAAGAATATGCTGAATATGAAAAGTTGGGAAAAGATATTATAAAAAGTGGAAAATTAGCTGTTGTTACAATGGCTGGTGGTCAAGGAACGAGACTTGGACATACTGGTCCAAAAGGTACGTTTGATTTAGGATTAGAAAGTCACAAATCTATTTTTGAAATTTTGTGTGATACTTTGAAATCTGAAAATGAGAGATATGGTGTTAGTGTGCCATGGTATATTATGACTAGTGATGAGAATAATTCGGAAACTGTAGAGTTCTTTGAAAAGCATAATTATTTTGGATATAATAAAGGTGATATATTTTTCTTTACGCAGAGTAAGTTACCAATGGTTGATACTAATGGAAAATGTCTAATTGATGAAAAAGGGAATATTAAAGAAGCTGCAGATGGACATGGTGGTATTTTTAAATCAATATTGAAGAGTGGAGCACTATATGATATGCAATCTAGAGGTATTGAATGGGTATTTATAGGTGGTGTAGATAATGTTTTGGTTAAGCCAGTTGATCCAGTATTAATAGGTCTTTCAATTAAAGATAATGTTGATGCAGCTGGTAAGAGTATTATAAAGGCAAATCCACATGAGAAAGTTGGAATCTTTTGTAAGAGAAACGGTAGACCTAGTGTTATTGAATATTCTGAAATTTCTGATGAATTAGCTGAAGAAAGATTGGAAAATGGTGAATTAAAATATGCAGAATCTCATATTTTATGTAATTTATTTAGCTTAAATGCTATTAATAAAATTGCATCAATTGATTTACCATATCATGTTGCATTTAAAAAGGCAAAGTATATTGATTGTGATGGTAACTTGATTGTTTCTGAAAAGCCAAATGCTTATAAATTTGAATCATTTATATTTGATGCATTTGAGAAGTTAGATGATTTAGTTGTTTTGAGAGTTAAGAGGGAAAATGAATTTGCACCTGTTAAAAATGCAGAGGGTGAAGATAGTCCTGAGACTGCTCGTAAATTATATATTGAATTTCATAATAAATAGTGAATAAGGAGAAAGAATTAATTTCTCCTTAATTTTATAAAATGCAATGTGGAGGTTTTTATGAATAATTATTTAAAAAAATATAATGAGTGGTTGACTGATGACTGCTTTGATAAAGAAACAAAAAATGAGTTAGAGTCTATTCGTAATAATGAAAATGAAATAAAAGATAGATTTTATAAAGAATTAGAATTTGGTACAGCAGGATTAAGAGGTGTAATTGGTGCTGGTACTAATAGAATGAATAAATATACAGTTGGTAGAGCAACTCAAGGCTTGGCTAATTTTATAAATAAGATGAAAATTAGTAATCCTAGTGTTGTAATTAGCTTTGATTCTAGACATATGTCAAAGGAGTTTAGTGAAATTACAGCTTTGGTATTAAATGCAAATGGAATTAGGGTAAACCTTTTTGATAATTTAAGACCTGTTCCAGAATTGTCTTTTGCTGTTAGATATTTAAAAGCTACTGCAGGCATTATGATTACAGCAAGTCATAATCCACCTGAATATAATGGATATAAAGTATATTGGAGTGATGGTGCACAAATAATTCCTCCTGTAGATAAGGGAATTATTGATGAAGTCTTATCTATTGAAGATTTTTCTTTAATAAAAACAATGGATAAAGATGAAGCTATTAGTCAAGGATTGTTGAATTATATTGAAAGTAAAGTTGATGATGCTTTTATTAATGCACTTAAATCATCTTGTTTGAATCCTGAAATTATAAAAAAAGAAGCTAATAATGTTAAGATTGTTTATACACCTTTACATGGGGCTGGAAATATACCAGTTCAAAGAATTTTGAAAGAGCTTGGTTTTAAAAATGTTTATGTTGTTCCAGAACAGGAGAAACCTGATGGAAATTTTCCAACGGTTAGTTATCCAAATCCTGAGGATCCTAAAGCTTTTGAACTTGCATTAAAATTAGCTAAAAAAGTTGATGCAGATGTTGTACTAGCAACAGATCCTGATTCTGATAGACTAGGAGTTTTTTCTAAGATAAGTAATGGTGAATATGTTTCATATACAGGAAACATGTCAGCTTTATTGATTTGCGAATATGAGTTGTCACAGAAAAGAGATAAAGGAATTCTTCCTAATAATGGTGCTATTGTGACTACTATTGTTTCTTCAGAGTTAACTAAGGCTATTGCTCAATATTATGGGGCTAAAGTTTTTGAAACTTTGACGGGTTTTAAATGGATTGGTGAAAAGATTAGAGAGTTTGAAGAAAAAGATTCATATAAGTATCTTTTTGGTTTTGAAGAAAGTTATGGGTGTTTGATTGCTCCTCATGCTAGGGATAAAGATGGTATTTCTGCTGTGATGGCGTTGTGTGAAGCAACTGCTTATTATAAAAGTAAAGGTTTATCTTTATGGGATCAAATGATTAAAATTTATGAAAAATATGGATATTATAAGGAAGGCCAAATTTCAATTGTTCTTAAAGGAGCAGATGGGGCTGCAGAAATTAAAAATAAAATGTCTAAGATGCGTGCTAATCCACCAAAAGAATTAGCTGGATTAGATGTTTTAGAGGTAAGGGATTATCAAGAGCATATTGTAAAAAAGTCTAATGGAGAAATTTTTAAAACTGATTTACCAACATCAAATGTTTTATATTATGAATTATCTAATAATAGTTGGTGTTGTGTTAGACCTTCTGGAACTGAGCCAAAAATTAAATTTTATATGGGTGTAAAGGGTTCAACTATGCAAGATGCTGAAAATCAACTTGCAGTGTTGAGTGAAGCTATGAAAAGATTTGTTGATTAGGAGGTTTTATGCAAAAAATATCTGGATGTGTTAGAAGAGCAGTTGATGATTATAATATGATTGATGATGGTGATAAAATAGCTGTGGCACTTTCTGGAGGCAAGGATTCTATTGCATTACTTTATAAAATGAGAGAATTGCAATATTTTTATAAAAATAAGTTTGAACTTATTGCGATTACTATAAATCCAGGTTTTCCTGAATTTGATGAAGAATTGTTACATAATTTATGTGATAATGTAGGAGTTCCTTTAGTTATTTATAAAAGTAATATTAAAGAAATTGTTTTTGATGAAAGAAAGGAAACGAATCCTTGCTCGTTGTGCGCTAATTTAAGAAGAGGTATGCTTAATACTGTTGCAAAAGAAAATGGTTGTAATAAAATTGCTCTTGGACATAATGAAGATGATGTTATAGAAACATTATTAATGAATATGATTTTTGCTGGTAATTTTTCTACAATTGCGCCTGTTACATATATGGATAAATCAGGAATTACTTTGATTAGACCTTTAATTTATGTTTCGGAAAAGGGGACGAAATCATTTTGTAAATCAAATGGTTTAAAACCAATGTCTAAGGTTTGTCCACAAGATGGAAATACATCTAGACAATTTGCATTTGATTTGCTAAAATCTTGGGAGATAAGAAATAAACATACAAGAGCTAATTTGATTGGAGCTATTAAAAGAGCAAAATTAAATGGCTGGAAGGAAGTTGATAATTAAGTAATAAATAGTTCTAAGTTTTCTTAGAACTTATATGTTCACGTAGCATAATTGGATAATGCACTCGCCTCCTAAGCGAAAGATTGGAGGTTCAATTCCTCTCGTGGACACCACAAAAGGCCTTTTTAAGGCCTTTTTTATTTAACATTTATTTAACATAAAAAATAAATAATTTTACTTTTATATTTTAATAATTTTTTATATAAATTGATATATTATTAATCAAAAATAAGATATAAAATTATATAATGCTAAAATTTTCTAAAAATTTTAGAAAATTTTAGAAAAAGTATTGACATAATATAAATAAAGTAGTAATATAAGGTTGTGTCCCATATATGGATAATAAAATAAAAGGAGGGATGAGGATTGAATTCTGAAAAAGTAATGAGTAGCATTTTAAATAATTATCTTGTTAATGAGATTACAGAATTTGAATATTTTTTGATTCATGATCAAGGATTTGGTATAAGAATAATTGAAAAATCAAATAATAATGAAAAGCTAGTATTCCAAAAAGATAATATTAGTGAAAATGCAGACTTTGTTAAAAAACTTATTGAAGTTATTGCAAAGTCAACTTATAATTTTGAATTGTTGCCAGATATCATTGATGATTTAAGAGGCAACAATCCGGTCCTTATTTAGGATGTAGAGAGGCGTTATAGCCTCTTTTCATTTGCAAATAAATTTTAAATATGGTAATATTATTGTGCTATGAAGAGTAAAGAATACTATATGAATGAAGCTTTGAAAGAGGCTAAAAAGGCGTATAAAAAGTTAGAAATACCTGTTGGAGCAGTTATAGTTAAAGATGGTATAATTGTTGCAAGAGCTCATAATTTAAAAGAAATTAAATTAGATTCTACAGCGCATGCTGAAATTAATGTTATAAAAAAGGCTGCTAAAAAGCTTAATACATGGAGGTTGAATGATTGTGAAATGTATGTCACTTTAGAACCTTGTCCAATGTGTGCAGGTGCTTTAATCCAAGCTAGGATTGCTAAGTTGTATATTGGGACAATGGATGAAAAAACAGGGGCATGTGGTTCTGTTTTAAATTTGTTAACAGATTATAAATTTAATCATATTGTAGATGTTGAAAAAGGTATTTGTGAAAAAGAGTGTAAGAGTATTATTAAAGAATTTTTTAAAGAACTTCGAAATAGTAAAAAATAAATATGGAGAGATGCCGGAGTGGTTGAACGGAGCTGTCTCGAAAACAGTTTATTACGTAGTGGTACGTGGGTTCGAATCCCACTCTCTTCGCCAAAGAGGTGTTTATTATGATTGATAATAAAGAGAAAATTAAATGGTTCATAACTATGGGATTTATTATTACGTCTTTTATTATTGTCGTAGCACTTATGATTGTTTATCATTATGATGGTGAAATGAAAATGCCATTTATAATTGATAAAATTTTAATTGTTAGTAGTGCAGATGGCAAAAACAAGAGTGATAATGATATGAAATGGAATATTGATATTAATCAGTATTCAGATATATATATTAAGATTAGTAAAAATACTAAAGTTGATAAAACAGAGTTTTTGAAATCAGTTAGAATTGAAAATATGACTGTGGAGAACTCTGATAATAATCAAGTTAAATTTTATATGCCTAATAGTAGCAATGCAGATTCTTTATTTGTATATGATGATATGTATTTATTTGATAAGAATTTAACATATCTGGCTGGAGCAGTGGATGATCCTAAAACTTTAAAAATTGGTAATCAAGGTGGGACAATAGTTTTTAGAACTGTAAAGATGAATATTGCTAATTATTCTGCAGATAGTAAGGGAAGTATTAATTATAATGGGTTGTTGTTGAAAAATGTTAATATTTCTTCTGAAAGCTTGAAATATAAAATTAAATTTGATTTAATAATAGAAACATCTTCTGCCACTTATAAGACAACTTTGAGCTATGAGTTACCAATTGGAAAAATAGAGGATGAAGGAATTTCAAAATTTTATGCAGAAGATTTTGATAAGATAATATTTAAGAGAGTAAAATCTTGATAAAATATAATAAATATATTATAATTTGAAGGTATAATTGTTCCCTATTTTAGGGTATTTTCGATGTAAGCCTATGAAACTTGTCAGGTCCGGAAGGAAGCAGCAATAAGTAGAAACTGTATGTGGAAATATCCTAAAATGGGGAGTGATATACCTTTATTTTATAGGAGGTTAAATTTGGAATATACAGCTTTATATAGAAGATTTCGACCTCAAAAGTTTTCGGAAATTTATGGTCAAGAACATATTGTTAGGACATTACAAAATCAAATTATGTCAGGTAGAGTTGGACATGCATATTTATTTACGGGTTGTAGAGGTTGTGGAAAAACTACGTCTGCTAAAATTTTGGCAAGAGCTATTAATTGTTTAAATCCGATAAATGGGGAACCATGTAATGAATGTAGTGTGTGCAAAGCTGCTTTAAATGAAACTTTGACCGATATTGTTGAAATGGATGCGGCGTCAAATAATGGTGTTGACGATGTTAGAGCGATTAGAGATGAGGTTAATTTTTTGCCAACTGTGGCAAAGTATAGAGTATATATAATTGATGAAGTTCATATGCTTTCTACAGGAGCTTTTAATGCTTTATTGAAAACTTTAGAAGAGCCACCTAAACATGTTAAATTTATATTGGCTACAACAGAACCTCATAAATTACCTGTTACTATTTTATCGAGATGCCAAAGGTTTGATTTTAAAGCAATTGAAAAAGAAAAAATTGTTGATAATTTGAAGTCTATTTGTGATAAATGTCATTATGAATTTGATAATTCTGCTATGGAATTAATTGCTGAATTGTCGGAAGGTGCAATGAGAGATGCTTTATCAATTCTTGAGAGGTGCTTACAAGATTCTCAGAAGAAGGTTACTATTGAAAAAGTTAAAGAGTTAGTTGGAATACCTGAGACAAAGAAGATATTTGATGTCGTTGAAGCTGTTTTTTCTAAAAATATTGATAAAGTGGTGTTATTAAGTAATGACCTTTTAGATTCTGGAGTTGATATAGATAATTTTTTGTTTGAAATTATTAGATTTTTAAGAGATATTTTAGTATATAAGGTTGGCGTTAAATTATCAAATTCTTATACTGAAAATGATTTAAAAGAAATTGATAAGATTATAGAAAATAAAACAAAGGAAGAATTGATATTTTTGATTGAAAAAATATCAATGATTGAAAATAAGATAAAGAATTCTTTGCAAAAGAATATTGTTTTTCAGACTGAGTTGATTATGCTTTGCTGTGAAGAAGTAGTTGAAGAAAAAAGGCCTAATGCAATTAAAATATCCACAGATATTGAAAAAAAAGTGAATAAATCTTTTAAAGAAAAGGATGTAGGAATTAAGACAATTGATAGAAGCATTAATTATGATTTTTGGAAAAATGTATTGAATAAGTTAAAAGAGGAAAATTTATATGTTTTATATTCTGCGCTAACGGGTGTTAAAGTTAATTTGAAAGATGATTTAATTGTTGAATTAATATTGAGTAATGATTTTCAAAAAGGAATTATTACTAAGCCTGAATATATTTCTAAACTTAGAGAATTTGTTTCTTTAGAATTTAATAAAGAGATGATTATAAATGTAGTTGATAATTTTAAGAAAGATGATGGAAATTCATTAAACTTAGGATTTAATATTAATGTTATTGAATAAAGGAGATTTAAAATAATGGGAAGAGGATTTCAAAGTGGAATGGGTGGATTTGGTGGAATTAACATGAATCAGTTAATGAAACAAGCTAAAAAGATGCAAGAAGAAATGGAAAAGACTCAAGAAGATTTAGCTTCTAAAGTTTTTGAAAGTACAGCTGGTGGTGGAGCGATTAGTGTTAAAGCCAACGGAAAAAAGCAAATTACAGAAATAAAATTAGAAAAAGATGTAGTGGATCCAGATGATGTTGAAATGTTGGAAGATTTAATTATGACCTGTATTAATGATGTAATGTCAAAAATTGATTCTGCTAGCAATGCTGAATTTGGAAAGTATAATATTCCTGGCTTAGGATTATAATTTGGGAGGTAATAATGGCAGTTTATTCACCATCAATTCAAAAGCTTATTGATAGTTTTGAAAAATTACCTAGTATTGGGCACAAGACGGCGGTGAGACTTGCTTTTTATATGTTAAATGTTAGTAACAGAGAGGCAGAAGAGTTTTCACAAGCTATTTTGAATGCGAAAAGGAATTTAAAGTTTTGTTCTATTTGTTATAATATTTCTGATAATGATCCATGTGAAATTTGTTCAAATAATATGAGGGATAAGACAAAGATATGTGTTGTAGAAGATGTTAAAGACATTATTGCAATTGAAAAGATTAATGAATATAATGGATTATATCATGTATTACATGGGTCTATTTCGCCAATGGAAGGGATTGGGCCTGAAGATATAAAGATTAAAGAATTGCTTAGTAGATTGCTTCAAGGTGATGTAAAAGAAGTGATTTTGGCTACAAACCCTAAAGTTGAGGGAGAAGCTACAGCAATGTATATTTCTAAATTAATAAAGCCAATGGGAGTTAAGGTTACTAGATTAGCTCATGGTATTCCAGTTGGTGGTGACTTAGAATACACTGATGAATTTACATTAGGCAGGGCTTTTGAAGGAAGAGTTGAATTATAAAAAGCAAAAAGAGTGAATTAATCTTCACTCTTTTTGTTGTTTATAAGTATATTACATATATTTTGCGTGCTATTTAAATGTGAATATATTTTTTGGTTATTTTTAATTTCTTTAATTAATTTGTCATCATTTAAAATGTCTTGAAAATATTCTGGAGTAGGTTTATTTGTTTTTATCCATATTCCCATTTTTTTATCTACAATGTATTGTGCATTTTCTTTTTCTTGCCCAGGTATTGGATTTATAAGAATTACTGGTACATTTGAAGTAATACATTCGGTTATTGTTAAGCCACCTGGTTTTGTTATTACAAAAGAAGTTATTGGTAATAATTCTGGAATTTGTGTTGTAAAATCTATTAATTTTGTATTAGAGGTGTGATTAGTATTTGTTATTGTTTTTTGAAATTCATTATATAGTTTTTGATTTTTTCCTGAGATTATGATGATTTGATATGATTCATTGGTTGCTTGTAATAAAGAGGTTAATATGTTTTGAACATTTGTTGATGATGATAAACCTAAACTGCCTCCACCAAAAAATATAATATTTTTTTTATTCTTTAGAATTTTTAAGGAATTATATATTGATTCTTTATCATAATTTTTATAGAAGTTTGGTGAAATAGGGATTCCTGACACATAAATTTTGTTTGGAAAAATTCCTTCGCTTATTAAGCTTGTTTTCATTTCTATATTTGAAACAAAAAAGTAATCTGTATAATCTTTTCCTATTAACCATTGTTTATGTGATGCAAAGTCTGTCATTACTGTTGCTAATTTACAATTTGTTTTGTTGTGTGATTTCAAGAATGCTGTTATTTGTCCACCTAAAGGATGACAAGATATTACTAAATCTGGCTCGAAGTCTTCAAATAATTTAAATATTTTTTTTGCCATGAATCTATTTGAAAATTGTGTTATGTCTAAGATAGCATCATTTTTTAATAGCTTATATACTTGTCCCCATAATAGTGGAGTTTTTAAAATTATGTTTTTATATGCGGATGTACTAATTTTATTAATAGATCTATTAATGTATTCTACACAGTCTATTTTTAAAGTTTTATCATTTGGGTAATGTTCTTTGATATATTGTTCAATAGCAGATGCGGCAGATAGATGTCCACTTCCGTATGATGCATAAAATAATAAAATGTTCATTTCTGTATTCCTTTGTTTTTGTTGTTTTTTTTATATCATATTTTTGAAATTTTATCAAATTTATTATAGTTTTTTTTATTGCAAAATGTTGCTTTTTGACATATAATGACTTCGAAAAAAGATTTTTTTAAGGAATTATTTATGAAGGTTTGTGATTTATTAAAAAATATTGACATTGAATTGGTTTACGGTGATGAAACTACTGAATTAGATACTTTTGAAAGAGATTCTAGAAAAGTGAAAAATGGTGATTGTTATGTTGCAATTGTTGGTGATAATTTTGACGGTAATAATTTTATTGTATCAGCAATTGAAAATGGTGCAAAATCAATTATTTGTAGTAGAGATTTATATGATAATGAGATGAATATTGTTATAAAAAATAATATTAATGTTTTAAAAGTTGAAAACACTGTTGAGGCAATTCAGAATATTGCGAAATATAGAAGGAGTTTGATTGATGTTCCTATAGTAGCGATAACTGGTAGTGTTGGTAAAACAAGTACTAAAGATACAATTGCTGGAGTTTTATCTTCTAAATATAGAGTTTTGAAAACAGAGGGAAATTTAAATAACGAGATTGGCGTTCCTTTTACAATTTTAAAATATAAGGATGAAGATATTATTGTTGTAGAAATGGGGATGAATGGATTTCGTCAAATAAGTGTTTTAACTGATATTGCAAAACCTACATTGGCGGTGGTAACGAATATAGGTACTGCACATATTGGAATTTTGGGTTCTAGAGAAAATATATTAAAAGCTAAAATGGAAATTTTAGAAGGATTGCAAGGAAATACTGTTATCATTAATAATGATAATGATTTATTACATAAGTGGGCTTTGGATAATATAAATAGATATAATGTTGTTACTTATGGAATTAATGAAAAGAGTTTATATAATGCTAAAGATATTGATTCTTTTGAAGATTATAGTGAGTTTAATGTTGATGGTGATTTATTTAGAATAAATATTCCGGGTGAACATTTTGTATTAAATGCATTGTGTGCTTATGCGGTAGGAAAATATTTTAATCTTTCTAATACTGAAATTAAAAATGGTTTATTAAATTTAAAATTGACAGAAAAAAGAATGCAAAAAATTAATTCTTATTGTGGAGCGATTATTATAAATGATGCATATAATGCTAATTATGATTCAATGAAGGCTGCTCTTGAGTATTTAAGAAATGTTAAAAATCGAAGAAAAATAGCAATATTAGGAGATATGTTAGAGCTTGGAAAGTTTTCAAAACAAATTCATAGCGATGTTGGTAGAGAAGTTTATGATATTGATGTATTGATAACTGTGGGGAATGAAGCTAAAAATATTGCTAATAATGCAAAAATTAGTAAAGAAAATATTTTTTCCTTTGATAATAATGATGATGCAATAAAAAAAATTAAGATGATTATTGGTGAAAATGATTTAATTTTAGTTAAAGCTTCTAATGGAATGAAGTTTACTAATATTGTTGATATTATTAAGAGTTTTTAGGAGTATTGTAAATGTTTAATGAATCTACTGAAAGTTTAATTCGAATTATAAAAGGTGATATGAAGAAGAATTTATCTGAAAAGCGTTTTTTGCATTGTGTAAGAGTTATGGATAAGGCTTGTGAACTTGCTAAAATTTATAATATAGATGTAAATTTAGCGGCGTTAGCTGGTTTAACACATGATATAGCAAAAGAGATACCATATGCTGAAGCGATGGATATTATTGAAAAGAATAATATTGAAGTGGATGAAATTGAACTTGCAAATCCAGGATTACTACATGGACCACTTGGAGCTTTTATCGTTAGAGAAAAATATGGATTGTGTAGTGATATTCAGAATGCTATTAAATTACATACTAGAACATCGAAAGATATGACTACACTTGATAAAATTGTTTATGTTGCAGATAAAATAGAAGACGGTAGAAAAAATAATAATTATGATATTCAAGTTGAAAGAGAGTTAGCAAAGACTGATTTGGATGCAACGGTAATTATGATTATCGATAATAATATTATTCATTTATTAGAAAAGAGTAGATTGGTGCATCCTAATTCAATTATTACTACTAATTTTTTAAAAATTAATTTATATAAATTATAGGATAATTATTTACAAAAGATAATATGTTGAGTTACAAAAGATGATATTTTAAAATTTAGTGGGGTTAAAATGGCATTTAAAGATTATTATAAGATATTAGGATTTGATTCTAATAAAGTTAGTGTTGCAGAAATTAAAGTTGCATATAGAGATCAAGCTAAGAAATATCATCCAGATATTAACAAAGGAAATGAAGAATATGAGTCTATTTTTAAAGATATAAATGAGGCATATAAAGTTTTGACAAATGAAAAAATGAGAAGGAATTATGATTTTTCTTGGAATAGACATTTTAGAGATAATTTGAGAACGGAGAAAAGGACTTTTAAAGAAATTTTGTTAAAGATGTTTTTTGGAATTGAATATGTTGATGAACCTAAAAAAGAAAAGTCTAATATAGATATGGTAAATGGTGAAGATATTAATGTATTTATTGATATTGGGATAAAAAAAGCTTTTTTAGGTGGAAGAAAGTCTATACAACTGGGTGATGAAATTATTAATTTTGATATTCCTGCTAAGATTAAAAATGGGGAAAAAATTAGAATTGTTGGTAAGGGTGCGCTTGGAAAGAATGGTGGTAAGGCTGGGGATTTGGTTATTATAGTTAATATTAAGAATTCTGATACAATGCAACTTATAAATAATGATATTTATATCACATTTAATTTACAAGCGTATGATGTAGCACTTGGGACGGTTATAAATTATCGATTGTTTAATGAAGTATTGAATATTGAAATTCCAGAGTGTACTTCAAGTGGTAAAAAGATTGTTGTAAAAAATAAAGGATATTTTATTGATGATAATAATAGAGGAAATTTAGTAATTATTGTTAATGTGGTTTTTCCAAAAGAGTTGTCTGATGATGATAAGAAATTATATTTAGCTTTAAGAGAAAATAATACATATAAAAATGATTAGTTGACATATTTTAGGACGGATGCTATAATAAATTTGTTAACTAAGGATAAATGAAAAGGAGAGAGTATGAGTACTGAATTAGCTGGAAAATATTTTAGTATTATTGATCCAATTGGTATAAAGACAGTTATTTATAGAATAAATGAGACTGCTAAGGAGTTGCAAAATGAATATCCTAAGCATACTGTTGAAAGATTGGCATCTAGTGAAGAATTAGTGAAAAATGGAACAAAAAAGACGTTTTTTATTGACTTCCCGGAAAAATCTGGAGAAGATTTAGTTATTTTATCCTTTACTAATAACAGGGTTGTTGTTAATAGAGGTTTGTTAAAGGACAATGAAGTTAGAGTTTCACATAATCCTATTCCAGTACAGTATGATTCAATTTATTCTGATAAAGAAATGGTTGTTAAAAATTTTAAGTATACACCAGACTTAAAGAGACCAATAATGATAATAGATCCTGTTACTACGAAGGAACTAGAGCCAGTAATTTATTATGATGATGATACTAATGAATATAAAGGAAGATGTAAGATAAAACCTAATAAGGCTTATTTTACTTTTGAAATTAAATAATGCAGGAGGATGCTATGCAAAATAGTGCGAAAATAAGTTGTATGACAACAAGTTTTGATGATAAGAATTTAGAATTACGTGCTTTTCCTAATGGTTTTATGTCTGGAGAGAGTAAGACTGTAATTGATGGAATTAAAATAGAGGAAAATACTATGGTTATTGCTAGGGCTTTTGATTTTGAAAAAAATAAATTGCCTAGTAACATTGTTAAGGAAATAGAAAAAAATCAAAAAAACAGATTGTCAATTAATGGTATAATAATGAAATTGGAAGAATCTAAAAAGTTGGCTAGAAATCCAGTAGAATTAGAAAATATACAAAAAAGAATTGATAGTTTGGTTTATCGTAGAGATAACGAAAGCATAGAGAAATAGAGTCATTAGTTTAATTAAACTAAAGAAGAGGATAATATGAAATTTAATTTTGATAAAATTAAAAAAGTTGGTATACTGATTGCTATATTGTGGTTATTATCAGAAATTTTTATTATTTCGCCTATTGCAGTTTCGATAGGTGAAGATGCAGCAAAAAATATTGGAGATTCAAGTACAATATTAGAGAAAATATTTATAAATATGTCATCTTTTTCTTCGGTGACAAAGCTTGGAAAATATTTTGTTTCTGGTAAGTTTATGCTTTTAACTGTAGTGCATACTATATTTTGGTTGATTATAATGGTAATTGCTGTTATGAAATCTAGAGATAATGAATATCAGGATATAGAGCATGGTTCTGCAGATTGGGCAAAAAATGGTGAACAATATAGTATATTGAGTAAAAAAGAGGGAATAATATTAGCAAAGGAGAATTTTTTACCACTTAATAAGAGAGGTAATATAAATGTACTAGTAGTCGGTGGTTCTGGTTCTGGTAAATCTGCTTCATATGTTAAACCTAATGTTAAGAATTGTTTAGGTTCCTATATTTTTACAGACCCTAAAGGTGAACTTTATGATGATACTGCAGGATATTTGAAAGAGCGTGGTTATGAAATTAAATTGCTTAATTTGGTTAATCCTGAAAGTAGTGATTGCTATAATCCGTTAGCACATGTTAGATCTGAAATTGATGTTGATATTATTGCAAATACAATTATTAAAGGGCAAAAAGATGGCGCAGGAAGTAGCAGTAATGATCCATATTGGGATAATACTTCAGAAAGCTTATTAAAGGCTTTAATTTTTTATTTATTATCATGCAGGCCTCCTGAAGAGCAAAATTTAGCTAGTTGTGCTGAAATGGTTAGAGCTGCTAGTAGTGATGGTAATAGTAGTACTTTACATGAAATAATGAATAAATTACCTGAAAATAGTCCTGCTAGAAGGAATTTTAATAATGTTGCGATGGCTTCTGACAAAACTTTTAGTACAATTTTGAGTTCTTTACAATCTAAATTAGGTAAGTTTGATTCAAAGGTTATTGCAGATGTTACATCAAGTGATACAATAGATTTTGATGAAATTGCAACTAAGAAAATTGCTTTATATGTTGTAGCTTCTGATACACATTCTGCTTATGATTTTTTACTTACGATATTTTTCTCACAGTTAATTCAACAGTTGTATGATTATGCTGATAAACATGGCGGAAAGTTGACTGTGCCAGCGTTTTTTATGTTAGATGAGTTTGTTAATATTGGTCAAATTCCTGATTTTGATAAGAAAATTTCAACATCAAGATCTAGAGCGATTTCTTTTAGTGTTGTTGTTCAGAATTTGGAACAATTAAAAGCGGTATATGAAAAGACACATGAAACTATTATAGGTAACTGTGATACTTTATTGTTTTTAGGTTCACCATCTTATTCAACACTGGAGTATTTTTCAAAGCAACTTGGTGAAAAGACAATTACGCATTATAATGTTACACATAATAGGAAAGCTTATACTGGCCAAACTACAGGATTTTCTGATTCTGATCAAATTATGGGTAGAGCATTAATGACACCGGATGAATTGAGAAGAATGGAAGGCGATAAGTGTATTATTCTTGAGAGAGGTGTAAAACCTATTAAGGCAGATAAATACTATTATTATGAGGATAAAAATTATTTGCAACAATTAAAATCTGCGGCAATCGATCATAATGGATATGAATGTCCTGATAGAGGTAATTATAGAATTTTTAATCCTAATAATCCATATGTTGATAAACAAACGGAGATAAATAATACAAAAATCGAGGAATTGATGAATGATTTGTTTGTTGATGCAAGTGAAAGTAATTCTGAAAAGAAGGTAGAAGATAATAAGGAAAGTACTAATGATAATAAGTTTACTAAGATTGATTTGTTAGAAGATACTGGATTAGGAGTAGGTACAGAAGATACTTCTGAAGTCGATTTTGATGATATAGATATTGGGGAAGAATTAAGAAAAAAATATGCTTAATTGTTTGCAGATGATGATAATGCAGAATTTTAGAATATTATATAAGATAAAGGCAGTGAATAGTTTGTTCATTGCTTTTTATTTTGTTGAAATCAAAACAAATGTGTGATATAGTTATTTTGAATTTATAGAAAAGAGGAATAAAATTTATGAAGTTTGTGCAAGTATCTGATGTTCATTTTGATATGCCTTTTACAACTATTTCTCAGAGGTCTGATATGGGAATTGAAAGGAGACTTGATCAAAGGAAAGCTTTTAAAAAAGTGATTGAGTTTGTCAAAAATAATAATGTTGATTTCTTGTTTATTACAGGTGATTTATATGAGCAAGAATATGTTAAGCAATCAACAATTGATTATATAAACAAATTGTTTAAAGAGATAATTGATACGAGAGTATTAATTATACCTGGAAACCATGATCCGCTAGTAATTAATTCTTTTTATAATAATTATAATTGGTCTGATAATGTTAAAATTTTTTCTAAAAATATAGAGAAAGTGACTTTTGGAGAATTTTGTATTTATGGATTTGGATTTGAAGATTATGAATTATATGATTCTGATAAAATTTTAGGAAATATAATCATAGATGAATCTAAAATTAATATATTGATTTCTCATGGTGATATTTATAATAAGTCAAAATATAATTATATTAGTTTTGATAATTTAAATAAGTTTGATTATGTATTTTTAGGGCATATTCATAAAAGAGATGAGTATTATGCTGGTTCATTGATTTCTCTTGGATTTGATGAGCTAGGAGAGCATGGATTTTTATATGGAGAGATATTTGATAAAAATCATATAAATAGGGAAATTTTTGCTGCCGATGATAAAGAATTTATTATTAGAGATTTAGATATTTCAGAAATTGTTTCAAAAGAAGATTTAATAGAAAAAATCAATGAAAATATTTTAGAAAATAAGTTTTATGAGATTAATCTAGTAGGTGAAAAGCATATTGATGTAAATATCAATATGAAATTGATTAATAGGTCAATTATAAAAATAAAAGATAATTCTAAAATAAATATTGAAGATATTAATGATAATTCTATGAAAAGTATTTATTTTAAATTATTGAAAAATAAATATGAATTAAATGAAATTACGGAAAATGAATATAATGAGGCTTATCAAATTGGTTTAGAATTATTTAATAATGGGAGATTAAAATGAGAATAAATAATTTAAAAATTAATTCATTTGGAAAATTAGAGGATAAATATTTTGAATTTAAAAAAATTAATTTAATTTATGGTGATAATGAGGCTGGAAAATCAACTTTGTTAAATTATATAATGTATATATTTTATGGAATGTCTAAGAATAAGAATTATAAAAATAGTTCTGACTATGATAGATTTTTGCCTTGGAATAATAGTGATTTTTCTGGGCAAATAAACTATAGTTTAGATAATGGAGCAAATTATAGGGCATATAGGGATTTTTACAAGAGAGAGACATATGTATATGATGAAAATAATACAGAAATAAGTAATTTATTTTCTGTTGATAAAAAGTTAGGAAATCAGTTTTTGTTAGATCAAATTAAACTTGATAGGGAATTGATAGAAAAGACGTTTGCTATTAATCAAAATTCATTAAAAATTTTAAAAAATGACAGGGAAGACTTAATTCAAAAGATCTCTAATTTAATTGAATCCGGTAGTGAAGAAATTTCTTATGAAAAAATGCAAAAAAAATTGGGAAATTTACAATTAGAAAATGTTGGCTCAGATAGATCTTCGGATAGACCATATAATATTGCAAAAGATAATTTTGAGAGAAGTAATGGTGAAATTAATTATTTAAAAAGTATTAATGATGATAAATATTTAATTAATAAAAAGTTGAATGATATTGATGAAAAAATTGAATTTAATTCTGAAAAAATCGAGTCGGCAAATATAGCGAGAAATAAATTTAAAGAATTTAATTTAATTAATGAAAAAATAAAATTAAAAGAAGAATATTTTGATAATGAATTAAATGAAAAAAATGATAATAAAAATAATAAAACAATTTTTATTATTTTAGGAATAATTTTTATCATATTATTTATATTTAATTTTTTGAAAATAAAAAATAATTTAATTAATATTATTTTGGGTGGATTATTTTTATTTAATATTTTTTCTTATTTTTTAAATAGTAGTATAAAAGAAAAAAGTGTTAAAAAAATAAAATTAAATAATAAGCAAAAAATATATGATGAAATAAAAAATGAAAAAATAATTTTAAAAAATAATATTGAAAAATTTAAAAAAGAATTAATCAATCAATATGGAAATTATGTGGAAAAATATTTTAATGATAATTTTGATAAAATTTATAATGAATTAATTAATGAAAAAAATTTATTGATTTTAGAGAGAAAAAAATTAGAATTAGAATATTCAAATATTTTACCAAAATTAGAAAGGTATGTTAATCTTGTTGAAGAGCGAGAAATATATAAAAATGAATTGATTAATTTGAGCAAAAAGAATGATGGATATAATATTGCTAAAAAAATATTAGAAGAATCATACTTGGAAATTAAGAATAGTATTACTCCTAAATTTTTTTATAATTTGAGTGATGTTGTTAATATTGTTACAAATGGTAAATATGTAAAAGTCTATGTTAATGATGAGATTGAAGTAGAAGATTATTTAGGAAAAATTTATTCTATTGATAAATTAAGTTATGGAACAATTGAAGAAATATATTTTTCTCTTAGAGTATCAATTGCTTTGATGATTAGTGAAGAAAAATTTCCAATTATTCTTGATGAAAGTTTTGTGTATTTTGATGATAAAAGGCTTAAATTAATATTAGATTATTTGTATGGATTAAATAATCAAATAATTATATTATCTAGTAGTATGAGAGAAAAAAACATATTGGATTCTGAAAATTATGAGTACAATTTTATTAGATTATAAATGCTTTTTTGTATTACGGATTGAGGTTTTCTAGCTTGAAAAATATGCTTATTTATAGTATAATTTTCGAAGTAAAAATAGGAGAGAATTTATGTTTGAGAATTTAGAAGAAATTGAAGTAAAGTATGAAGATTTGACTAGAAAAATTAGTGATCCAGAAGTGATTTCTAATCAAGAAGAATGGCGTAAGATGATGAAAGAGCACTCGGATATTGAACCAATTGTGTTAAAATATAGAGAATATAAAACTGTTAAGAAAAATTTTGAAGATTCTAAGGAAATGCTTAATGATCCTGATATGAAGGATTTGGCTGAAGTGGAGATGCTTGAATCAAAAGAAAAATTACCTGTCTTAGAATCTGAATTGAAGATTTTATTAATACCTAAGGATCCTGATGATGATAAAAATGTAATTTGTGAAATAAGAGGTGGAGCAGGAGGCGATGAAGCAGCGTTGTTTTCAGCTACATTGTTTAGAATGTATTCGATGTATTGCGATAGAAAAGGCTGGAAGTTAGATGTTTTAAATGAGAATTCTACAGAATTAGGTGGATATAAAGAGATTTCATTTATGATTACTGGAAAAGGTGCATATAGTAGATTAAAATTCGAAAGTGGTGTACATAGAGTACAAAGAGTGCCTGATACTGAAGCTAGTGGTAGAATTCATACATCTACTGCATCTGTTTCAATCTTACCTGAAGTTGGAGATGTTGAAATAAACATTAATCCTGCTGATGTAAAGATGGAAGTGTTTAGAGCTTCTGGAGCTGGTGGACAACATGTTAATAAAACATCATCTGCAGTTAGATTAATTCATATACCTACTGGGATGGTGGCAGAATGCCAAACAGAAAGATCACAATTTCAGAATAGGGATTATGCAATGAAATTATTACAATCTAAATTATATGAGAAGGAAAAGGCAGAAAGAGATCAAGAAATTGATTCTGCAAGAAGAAGTCAAATTGGAAATGCGGATAGAAGTGAGAAAATTAGAACTTATAATTATCCTCAAGGAAGAATTACGGATCATAGAATTGGTTTTAGTGTTTTTAAATTCCAAAGCTTTTTAGATGGTGATTTGGATGAGATGATAGATAATTTAATTACTGCGGATACAACTGAAAAATTAAAAAATAGTTAATAATTAACTTGGAAGGATAAAAAATGCTTAATTTATTGGATGACTTAAATCCTAAGCAGAGAGAGGCTGTTAATCAGATAGATGGTCCTTGTTTAGTAATTGCTGGTGCTGGTAGTGGGAAGACAAAGGTTTTAACATATAAAATAGCACATTTGATTGATAATTGTGGTGTAAAGCCATGGAATATTTTGGCTATAACTTTTACTAATAAAGCTGCAAATGAGATGAAAGAGAGAGTACAAAGTCTAATAGGTGATGCTATTAATGATATTTGGCTTGGTACATTTCATTCTATTTGTGTTAAAATTTTGAGAAAGTTTATTGATAGATTGGGATATGATTCGTCATTTGCAATATTTGACACTGCTGATCAAAAAACTTTAGTTAAGAAATGTCTTAAAGAACTTGATATTGATTCAAAGATATTTACTGAAAAGTCAATAATTAATGAAATTAGTAATGCTAAAAATATGATGGTTAAACCGGATGATTATCTTTTGAGAAATAAAGGTGATTATAGAAAAGAGAAGATAGGTAAAGTTTATTCTTTATATCAAAGAAAATTAAAGGAAAATAATGCTGTTGATTTTGATGATATTATTAATTTAACAATTGATTTATTGATTGAAAATGATGATATTTTAGAATATTATTCTGATAAATTTAAATATATTTTGGTTGATGAGTATCAAGATACTAATAAATCACAGTTTAAATTAGTTTCAATTTTAGCTAAGAAGAATATGAATATAATGGTTGTTGGAGATAATGATCAAGGTATTTATAGTTTTAGAGGAGCAGATATTTCTAATATTTTAAATTTTGAGAAAGATTTTGCAGGTACTAAAATAGTAAAGTTAGAACAGAATTATAGATGTACTGGAAATATATTAAAAGTTGCAAATGAAGTTATTAAAAATAATACAACTAAGTATGATAAAAAGTTGTGGACTGAAAATGATGATGGAGAAGTTCCTTTTATTTATACTGGTAAAGATGAGTATGATGAAGCTTCATTTGTTACTAAAAAAATTGAAGAAATTAAAGGTAATGATAATTTTAAATATTCGGATTTTGCAGTTTTATATAGAATGAATGCTCAATCTAGAGCTATTGAAGATATTTTTATGAGAGAAGGAATTCCATATAAAATTGTTGGTGGATTGAAGTTTTATGAGAGAAAAGAAATCAAAGATATTATTGCTTATTTGCGATTAATTGCTAATCAAAATGATAATTTATCTTTGGTAAGAATTATAAATGAGCCAAAGCGTGGAATTGGAGCAGTATCTTTAAATAAAGTTGAAGAGCTTGCAGTAGAGAATGAAACGTCGATGTATAATATAATTAAAAATGCTGATAAATATATTCCTAGAATGCATGGAAATGTTTATGAATTTGTTGAAATGATTGAAGTTTTAAAAGATGCTGATTTAACTATTACTGAATTGGTTAAAGCAATATTACTTAAATCGGGATATATTGCAGCATTACAAGCTGAAAATACTGTTGAGGCTGAAACTAGGATTCAAAATTTAGAAGAGTTTTTAACTGTTGTTGGTGAGTTCGAAGAAGAATATGCTGAGAATGGTTTAAATGATTTTTTACAAACATTATCTCTTTCAAGTGATGTTGATAAACTTGATGATAATGAAGATAAAGTTACATTGATGACATTACATAGTGCTAAGGGATTAGAATATCCAGTAGTTTTCTTAGTTGGAGTTGAAGATGGAATTTTTCCAGGAGAACAATCAGCTACAACAATCGAAGGCTTAGAAGAAGAAAGAAGATTGTTTTATGTTGGAATTACTAGAGCTAAGAAGATTTTATTTATAACATTAGCAAATAAGAGGACTTTATTTGGATATACAAGTTATAATAAGCCTTCAAGATTTTTAAAAGAAATTCCAAAAGAATTAACTATGAGAAATGTTGAAAAAGTGGAGGATCCTCATGTGATTTCAAAATCTAATTTTGATTCTAGAAAATTAGGATTTAATTTTAAAACTCCTGAAGCATTTTTAAATAATATTCAATCTAAGAGAAATAGTAATATTGATGTAAATAAGTATAAAGTTGGTCAGATAATATTTCATAAGAAATTTGGTGAAGGGGTGATTGTAGCACTGGAACCAGAAAATGATGATATTAAAGTTGATATTGATTTTAATAAAGTCGGACATAAAAGGTTAATGGCTAAATTTGCAAATTTAGAGATTATAGAAAGTTAGTATACGAAAGAGGTAGAAAAATGACAAAAAATTCATGGTTGTTTTTAGTTTTTATTTTATGTGGAATTGTTATAGGTGGATTAATAGGAGAATTATCTTCATCTGTTACTTGGTTAAGATGGTTATCATATGGTCAAAATTTTGGAATAACTCAACCAGTTGTTTTGGATTTAGGAGTTTTAAAATTAACATTTGCTTTAATGATAAAAATTAATATTGCTAGTATTGTTGGAATTGTAATTGCAATTTTTTTATATAAGAAATTTTAATTTTGTAGGGGTAGAAAGGAAAGAATGGCACTTAGTGTAAAAGAATTACCAGAATCAGAACGTCCTTATGAAAAGGTATTGATGTATGGTGTAGAGAGTCTTTCGAATGCAGAATTATTATCAATTATTATTAAAAATGGTACAAGAGATGAAAATTCTATTCAAATTGCTAATAGGTTATTAAAATTAGTAGATTCAATGAATCAGTTTGGAAATTTAGATATTGTTGATTTTAAACAAATTAAAGGAATTGGAACAGTAAAGGCAATTCAATTGCAAGCTGTATGTGAAATTGCTAAAAGGATGATTGTCCCTATAAATAATATGAAAAAGAGGATTTCGCAACCTTCTGATGTTGTAGATTTATTAATGGATAAAATGATGTTTGAAAAACAGGAAAAGATTAAAATTGTTTTATTAAATTCTAAAAATGAAGTTGTTTCAATTAAAGATGTTGTTACTGGTGATGTTTCATTTTTAAATGTTTCGTTAAAACTTATATTAGCAGAACCTATTAAAACTAAAATTGGAAAAATTATATTAGTACATAATCATCCAAGTGGTGATCCGACACCTAGTAAATCTGATATTGATTTAACGATTAGTTTATTTAGAGCTGCGAAAATAATGGGAATAAAATTAATTGATCATATTGTAATTGGTCATAATAAATATGAGAGTATTTTATCTAGAAAGGAGTTGGCAAATGAATTTTTTTGATTTTAGTTCAAGAGATATAGCAATTGATTTGGGTACATCAAATATTTTAGTTATATCTAAGGATTCTGGAATTATTTTAAAGGAACCATCTATATTGGCTTTAAATCAAAAAAATATGAATGTTGTGGCAACTGGCAAAAAGGCACAAGATTTGTTGGATAAAACACCGGATACTTTAAAAATGATTAGGCCTTTTAGAGATGGTGTTATTGCGGATTATAAGTATACTTTGTATTTATTGAAAGATGTTATTAAAAAGGCTGGAAAGCAATTTAGCTTTAGAAAACCTAGAGTTTTGGTTGGTGTTCCTGTTAAAGTTACAGAAATTGAGTGTATGGCTATTGAAGAAGTTTTAATTCAGGCTGGAGCTAGTGAGGTTTTGATAATTTATGAACCTGTTGCTTCGGCAATTGGGTTAGGAATTGATGTTCTTAAGCCTGAAGGTAATGCAATCTTAGATATTGGTGGAGGAAGAAGTCAATTTGCAGTTGTTTCTCTAGGAAGTGTTGTATCAGGTAGTGCAATTAAAGTTGGAGGAAATTATTTTAATCAGAAAATAATAGAATATTTAAAGCGAAGATTAAATTTTGGAATTAATATTTCTGTTGCTGAAGATTTAAAAATAGATCTTGGATGTGCTACACCTTTAGTTGCAGAATTGATTACTCAAATTAGAGGAATTGATACTATGACAGGTGTTCCTAGAAATATTACGGTCACTTCTAAGGATATTAAGCGTGCAATGGAAAAACCACTTGAATTGATTATGGAATCTGTAATTTTTGCATTAGCTAATACACCACCTGAGCTTTTATCAGATGTTTTAAAGAATGGTATTCATATTGTTGGTGGTGGAGCTTTAATTAGAAATATTGATAATTTGGTATTTGAAGTTACTGGAGTTAAAACTTATATTTCTGAGGAACCATTTGATACTGTAATTTTAGGAATGCAAAAAATTATTAATAATTTAGAGATGTATAAAGATACATTAATGTAAAGTTGAGGAATTTATGAATGAAAAAAATAAAACGAGTTTAGTTGGAACAATTATTTCAATTATTTTGTTGATATTAATAGTAATACTTTCAAATATTGGTGGTGCGAGTAATATATTTAGAGAAGTGATGTCTAGAGGGTTTTTATCAATTCAAAATGGATTTTTTGCGGTAAAAAACAATGTATTTTCTTCTCAAAGTGAAAAAAATGATATTAGAGCTTTAAAAGAAAATAATACTAAATTAAATAAAGAGAATACTGCATTAAAGGAAAAACTTAGAGAATATGAAGTCGTGAAGTCAGAGAATGAAAAATTAAAAGATTTTATGAATCTAAAAAATAAATATTCTGATTATCAAACTGTTCCTGCTGCTATAATTGAAAAAAGTATTACTAATTATGATAAGGTAGTGATTATAAATTCTGGAGAAGTAGATGGTATTAGAGTTAATATGCCAGTCATCTCTGAAGATGGATTAGTTGGTTATATTATTGAAGTAAATAAGAAAACTTCTAAAGTACAATTGATAACGGATACAGCTAGTACAGTTTCAGGTAATATTTCTACTGCGGAGTCAAGCATTTTGCTTAAAGGTCAATTAGATAAAAATGACACAATTAAAGCTAGTTATATTCCAACTGAAGCTACTGTTTTGCAGGGTGATGAAGTTTATACTTCAGGAATAGGTGGTATTTATCCTAAAGGAATATTAATTGGAAAGATAAAAGATGTAATTAATACAAAGAATGAAAGTGATAGATATGCTAATGTTGAAACTTCAGTTAATTTTAATAAATTGGTAAATGTATTAGTTATTGTAAATTAAGTTATGGAGGTATATGTGAAAAAATTTAAATCTTTTTTGATATTATTATTACTTTTTTTGATCATTTATTTCTTGCAGTTTAATTTTTTTACATGGTTTAATATTAGAGGAATAATGCCTAACTTATTTGTGGTTTTTACATTGTTTGTTGGAATTTTTATAGGGCAGAGAATTGGAATTGCTGTTGGATTATTTGTAGGTATAGTTATTGATGTTATAATAGGAAAACAAGTTGGATTTACTGGAATAGCTTTAGGAATTGTTGGGTATGTTGGAGAATTATTGGATAAAAATTTTGATAAAAATAACCTTCTTACATTATTAGCAATGGTTGCTATAGTAACTTTCGGATATGAGTTAGTAAATATGTTTTATATCATAGTCAGAAATGGATTAAATTTTAATATTTTTATTTTTCTTATTATGATTGTTGTTGAAGTTCTTTTTAATGTTTTGTTAGTAATGATTTTTTATCCGTTAATAAAGAAGATTGGACATTATTTTGAAGAAGTTTTTAAGGTAAAAAGAGTTTTGACAAGGTATTATTAGGAGGTGTAATGAAAGAACTTAATAATAAGCTTAGATTTAATTTATTGTATATTATTGTTTATGTTTCTGGTATTGTTCTTTTGGCTGGATTGTTTAATTTACAGATTGTTAAAGGAAATGATTATAGAAGAATTTCGAATACTAGATTATCTAGAAATATGACTGTTAAAGCTTCGAGGGGAGATATTCTTGATTCAAGTGGAAACAAATTAGTTTCTACAAAAATGTTATATAATTTAGAGTTTTATAAAACGAAAATAGATAATATTACATTGAATAAAACATTATTGTTGATTGCTCAAACTCTTGAAAATAATGGAGATAAATACATAGATCAGTTTCCAATAACAATTAATCCAATTAAATATAATGGTAGTGATTTTAGTAATTTTAAAAAATCTAATAATTTATTAGAAAGTTTGGATGTTGAAGGCGTTTATAAATATTATTTAAATAAGTATAAAATAACTGAAACTGATGCAGACAATGCCAGAAAAATTCTTACATTAAGATATGCTATTGAAAAAAGTGGATATAGTTCTACTAGATCTATTACATTAGCAAATAATATTTCAATAGGTAGTAGGGATACATTTAATGTTATGAGTTCAAATTTCCCTGGTGTTAGTACTGCAAATGAACCCACTACAAATTATAATTATGGTGAAATGGCATCACATATTTTAGGATATATTCAGAGAATAAATTCTGATGAATTAAAGTTAAATTCAGATTATAATATGAATGACAAAATTGGAAAAACAGGAATAGAAAAAGTTTTTGAGAAATATTTAAGAGGAAAAGATGGCATTAAGCAAATAGATATGTCTGTTGATGGTATTGTTACTGGTGAATCTATTGTTAAAGAAGCGATATCTGGAAGTGATGTTGTCTTAACAATTGATTCACAGCTTCAAAAGATTACGGAGGATACTCTTGCACGAGGAATTTCTAATATTCAAAATTCAAAAGATGCTAAAGATGCTTCTGAAGGAGCTGCAGTAGTTTTAAATGTTCAGACTGGTGAAGTTTTGGCAATGGCAAGTTATCCTAATTACAATCCAGCATTATTTACTAATGGTATAAGTAGTGAAGATTATCAAAAATATGTAAATGATAAAAGGCATCCTTTTATTAATAAAGCAATTTCTGATAAGTCTGCACCTGGTTCTATATTTAAGATGGTTACAGCTATTGCAGCTTTAGAAAGTAATCAAATTTCACTTACTGAAAAAATCGATGATACTTATAGATATACTTTTTATAGAGATTATCAACCAACTTGTTGGAAGCCAGGTGGTCATGGTTGGTTAAATCTTACACAAGCAATTGAAGTATCGTGTAATTTTTTCTTTTATGAAATTGGACGTAGGGCAGGTATTGCTAAAATTGATGAAGTTGGTAAGAAGTTAGGATTAGGAAGTAAAACAGGAATAGAGTTACCTGATGAGATAGCTGGTACATTATCAGGTCCTGATGTTGATAAACAGTGGACTGGTGGTAAAACAATTCAAACTGCGATTGGACAGTCTTATAATGATTATACGCCTTTACAAATGGCTAAATATACTTCTATGATTGCTAATGGAGGAAAGAATATTGATGTTACGATAGTTAAATCAATAAATAATCCTGATGGTACAACGGTATCAAGAAATGAATTAGATTCTTATATTCATGATAAATTAGGAGTTGAGGCGAATTCAGGAGCTGATTTAAGTATTTCTCAAACTGATTTGGAAGCTATTAAAAATGGGATGAAAAATGTTACTAGTGATGAGAGTGGTACAGCATATAAATATTTTAAAGACTTCTCAATTCCGATTGGAGGTAAGACTGGATCTGCATCTATTGGTAATAGTGGTCATGCTAATGCATGGTTTGTAGGATTTGGTCCATTTGATAATCCTAAAATAGCTGTTGCAGTTTATGTAAAACGTGGTGAACATGGAGCATATACTGCACCTATAGCGAGAGATATATTTGCACAGTATTTTGGAATGAATGCTGTTGAAATTAAGGAGGATATGTCTGTTAATTCACAAATGATGTCAATAAGATAAGGAAGTAAGATAATGGCAAATTGTATTAATATTTTTTTAAAAAGAGATTGTATTATATTAAAAATTAGAGATAATGCTTCTAAAGATGAGATTATCGAAAATTTAAAGGTTAAGTTGCCTGAACTTAGAAGGTTTTATAAGGAAGAAAAAACACCTATATTGGTTACTGGTAAAGTTTTGAAAAGTAATGAAATAGATGAAATTCAGTATAGAATTGAAAAGGCAATAAAGGTAAAAGTTTCATTTGATACACCTAGAACAATGGGATTACATGGAATTAAAAAGGATTTTAGAAAAGAGATTGCTTCTTCTGAAACTAAATTTTATAAAGCTTCTCTTCGCTCTGGTCAAAAGATTGAGTTTGAAGGAAGTGTTGTGATTATTGGTGATGTTAATGATGGTGCAGAGGTGATTGCTGAAGATAATATTGTTGTACTTGGTGCATTAAGAGGGATGGCACATGCTGGAGCTAAAGGAAATAATGAAGCTGTTATTGCAGCTAGAATAATTGATTCTCCACAAATTAGAATAGGAACGATTATAAAAGAACGTTCTCGTAAAGAGATAGATATGCAGGCATATACTTTTGCATTTGTAAATGAAGTAAATGAAATAGAATTAACTTAAATTAATTATTTGTTTTAAATAGACTCTAATGTTAAATGAAAGGTTTAACATTGGGGTTTGTTTTTTTTGTAATATAAACTTAAATGTTTTATAAAATACTATAAATCCGTAAGTTACAAATTCTTTTTTGAAAAAATGTATAGCTTGATATTATATTAATATAAATTTAGGATATATGTAGTAAAAAACTATAGAAAAGATGGAGGAAGTTTATGAAAAGAACATTTGGGTTAATATCTTTAATGACAATGTTAATTTTATTATTAAATATGTTATCACCTGTAATGGCAATGAGCTTTTCTACTATATACGAAAGACAAACTATTAATATAGTTCCAGAAAATGTTGAATTTAATGCGTTTTTAGGAAATTCTAAAGATGGAAATTTAGATATTAATAGTAAAGGAGAATTAGTATTTAATATAAAAGTAAAAAATACTGGTTACTTGAAGGAATCTTCAATAACAATTGAGAATGAGGATTTAGAACTAGAAAACATTGATTCAAATGATGTTAAAGCAATTAAGGGAAATATTATTGAGTTGAATCAAATTGTATATAATAGAGAAATTAAATTGGTGATACCTTTTAAATATAAGAAGAAAGATAAAGTTAATGTTAGTTCTTTATTAAATAATGTAAGAATAAAATTTGATTCTACTTATGTATATGGAGATAATTTACAAAAAAGATTTAATAAAAATATTGATTTAAAGTTAAAGTGGACATCTAATCAAGATTCGATATTGGATGCAGCATTAACAAGATATTTAAGATATGGTGAAAATAATACAATGTTAACATTAAGTGTTAAAGATGGTATTGCAAATAACGATTATCCAATTTCATCAAAAAGAATCGAATTAGAAGCTCCAAGATTGAATAGTAAGTTACCAATTAAGGTAATAGTTGTTGGAGATGATATATCATATTCTTATGAAAATGGATTGGTAAAGATCAATAGAAATAATCAACGTGATTCTAATAATTTTGTAAATTGGAATTCGTTATCAAAAGTAAATGTTACTTTTTTATATGATAATTATTCTGATCAACCTCAAAATATAAATGTAAATATGAAATCTATAATTACATTACTTGATGGAAGAGATATAGAAAAGAAAATTAATAATCAAATTTTATTAGATAAACAATATGGAAATATTGTAAATGCAGAGATTGAATCAAATGATGAGTTGAGTAAAGGTCAATTATATAATGATATTGATACTGAATATAATGTAACTTATAAATTTGATATAGGTTATGCACAATTAGTAGACAAAATGTTAATAACTCAAACTTCTAAAAATGATGGTTTAATTAAAAATAAAAAAGTTAGTATTGATGAGAAAAATTTTAAATCAATTTTAGGTAATGATGGATTGATAAATGTTTATGAAAGTAATTCTAAGAAATTGATTGGTACATTGAAAAAAGATAAATTAGAATTAGAAATTGATAATAGCAATATTTATTTTGAAATTTCTAAGCCAGTTATGGAAGGAATTTTAGAATTAAAGTTGTCTAAGATATTAGTTGGAAATGAAAGTAAAAAGATACTAAAGTTAAGTGGTATTGATGAAATTATAAATGTTCAATCTTATAAAGATAATTTAAGAAAAACAAATGTAGATGTTTTGAAAAATATTAAATTAATAGAACCAACTTCTAAAGCTATAGTTAAGGTTAATACAAATGAATTAATAACGACTAAAGAAAATAAAATGATTTTTAATGTTTCTTTAAAAACGAATGAATTAACTGATAGATTATATAAAAATCCTAAAGTAGTAATTAATTTACCTGATGATGTTAATAGTATAAATATTTCTGATGTAAATGTTTTATATACAAATGATTTAAAGGTAGCAAATTACGATGTTCATGATAAGCAAATAATTATTAATTTAGAAGGATCACAAAAAAAATATAATTTGAATTCAGTTATTGAAGGTCCTTTAATAAGAATAGTAGCAGATCTTAAGTTAAATAATTTATCAATATCTTCTGAAAAGAATATTGATTTAAATGTAATAAATGGAGCTTCAAATGAAACCTTAGGAGTTTCAAGTAAGGTGAAGATTTTAGCTACAGATTCAATTATTACAGTTAATACATTAAGTGATAAAAATAATATGGCTGTTTCTCAGAGCAGTAATGAAAATTATGTTTCAATTGATGCAAAGTCAAATGCAAAAGAAATGATATCTAATGGAACTATAGTAAATAATACTTCAAAAGATATTTCAAATGTTAAGATACTTGGAAGAATCATATCTAAAAATGCTAAAATGACTGATGGATCTAATATTGATTTGAATTCTCAAATGGATGCAAATATTGCTTCTGCAATAAAAGTTAATGGACTAAAATCATATAAAATTTATTATTCTGTAAATCCAAATGCAACTGCAGATTTGAATAATATGGATAATGGTTGGACAACAGATGTTATAGATGGAAGTAAATCTTATTTAATAGATGTACAAGATATCTTAAATAATGGTCAAGAATTTAATTTTACGTATAATTTTAAGGTTCCAGAAAATTTAGATTATTCTATTATAGGAAAATCGATTTATTCTGTATATTATGATTTAGAAGAGATTACAGGAAGAGTGTCAAAAATTAGTAATGCTACAGTTGTTGGAATAAAGACATATGATGTTCCTTTATTAAAGAGTTCATTAAGGATTTTTGATTATAATACAAATGTAGAATATCAAAATGGTCAAGATATTCCATCAGGAAGAATGCTTAAATATGTATTAAGTGTAAAAAATGATGGTAAAGGTGTGGCTAAAGATGTTAAATATAGTTTTAGTGCAAATAATTATACTTTAGCATATAGTTTTGATGATAAACTTAGAAATAGATATGTTAGTTCAGATTTAAATCAAAATGGAGTTATTAATGAGATAAAATCTGGAGAGGCAAAGGATGTTGAGTATTTAATTTATAAGGATCGTATAGATAATACTGATAGGACTCCATATGAAGATCAAAAAATAGTTAAAGTGAAAGCAATAGTAAATGATGATAAAAATAATTATTCTGAAAATTTTGAATTTATAAATAATTTAAGTGAAGGTGGAATAACCACTACATTTACTCCGAGTGTTGAAGAACCTTTCGAAATGATGGCTTTAGATGGAAATTATAGTTTTAATATATATGTGACTAATAATTCATTTAAAGAAATAAATAATGTGTTAGTAAAGATAGATGTTCCTAAAGAGTTAACTCTTGTGAATTCTGATTATAGTAAAATTAAATATGATGAAAAAACACGTGAATTAATATTAAATATCGGTACATTAAAAACTAGATATGATGTTTATAAGGGTGGAATTCCTGGAGAAGTAGATGAGAGTAAAAAGTCTTCTCAAAAAATCGTATTAACTTTTAGATTGAATAAAGATGCTAATGTTAAATCTGTAATTAAATTAAAAGCCGATACTTATTATGATGTTAAGAAAAAAGTAGATGAATCTAGAGTTTTACAGTATTCTTTAAAAGATGTTTTGGATATTGGAGTTTTAGTAAATAGTAATATAGGAAATGGAAATGTTTTATTAGATACAGATAAGTTAGAATATATTTCAGAAGTTACAAATAAATCAAATAATGTTCAAAAAATTCTAATAGTTAATAAGTTGCCTAATAGTGTAAATGTAGATAAGGTTTTTATAAAAAAAGGTAATGATAATGAAGTTGAATATAATTCTTCTAATTCTGCAATTTACGCAGAAGATGATGTTAAACCTGGAGAAAAAATTAGATTACGAATAGCTACAAAGCCAACTTATTTGGGTAGTGTAGAATCTACAATGCCAGTAGAAGATAGCGTAGATATTTATGTAAATTCTAATAAATATGGTATATATAGTGTAAATAATATTATTAAAGGTACTTCTAATCGTTATAGTGAGAATTTTAAGAAACTTGGAGAAAAATATAAAGCTTCTAATAATGATTCAGGATATAAGTATAATTTGACTGGTTCTGTCTGGAATGATGATAATTTGAATGGAATTAAAGATTATGATGAAGTAAATGTAAGTGGATTAAATGTTTATTTATATAATGAAAATGGAAAAGATTTAATTTTAGATGAAAAAGGTAATCCAATAGTTACAAAAACAGATAAGGATGGAAATTATTCTTTTAGTAATTTGAAGTCTGGTAATTATATTGTAATGATTGATTATAATTCTAATAAATATAATTTAACTAAATATAAATCTAATTTTGAATTAAATTCTTCGAATTTCATTGATAAAGAAATAAATGGCAAGAAATATGCTGTAACTGATGTTTTGAAAATTGATAAATCTAGTTTATATAATATTGATTTAGGATTAGTTTCAAATATTAAATTTTCTTTGAAATTAATGCAAGGAATTAATCAGGTAAAAATCGGTAATAGAATCTTAAGTAAAAAAGATTTTGAAAATTATATGAGAGTTAATTTGAAAAAAAATGAAGTGAAAGAATCTAAAGCTTATGTTGAATATAATATTATAGTAAAAAATAATGTATTAATTCCGGGATATGCAAAATCAATTGTTGATTATTTACCAGAAGGATTTGAATTTGAATTAGGATTAAATAATGGCTGGTATATTGGTAATGATAATTATCTATATAATAACACGTTAGCAAATACATTATTGAATCCTGGAGAATCAAAAGAAATAAAATTGATATTATCTTATAAAATATCTAATAAATCTTTAAAGTTAACACATAATGTAGCAGAAATAGCTAATTCAATTAGTGTTGATGGGGTAAGTGATAATAATAGTAAATCATTTAATAAAAATGAGGATGAAGATGATTTTTCATATAGTGATGTTTATTTTGCAAATTCAAATATTATTATTAATATATTTAAAGTAATGTTGCTTATTATTGAAATAGGGGTTGTTTCGTTTATAAATTTTATAATTATAAAAAAATATAAAGAAGGAGGTAAAAATGAAGACAAAGTATAAAATTATTATTTCTATAGTATTTATCATGTTTTTGATTTTTACAATTATACCAATTGAAAAAGTGTATAAATTGAAAGTGATTGATGCTAAAGCAACAGTTACGCCAGTTACTCATAATAATGTTAATAAGCCTACTAAAGAAGAAGAAAGAGAGAATTATATCACTGATTTAATTTCTAGAAATTCTGACTCAAGATATAATTATATAATTAGACTTTTAGAGAGAGGTGGCGATATTAATAAGGCGAAGGAACTTGAAGCTATGTTGGCAGCAGTTGACGCAGGTAATGTTCCATATGAGAATTATATCGATGAAATCAATTTAGATGGTAAATATGATGCTGTTAATGATTTACTTGAGCAATCAGGTGATGTAGAGGCTGCAAAAAGTTTAGTTATAGCGATTGATAATGGAAAGTATAAAAATGGATTAGGATATAAGGAGTATTTATCAAGAATTAATAGAAATGGTAAATATGATTATGTTATTAAATATTTAAATGATGGTGGTGATGAAAATGTAGCTGCTGGAATGGTAAAAAGAGTAAATGAAGGCAAGACTCCAGAAGTTGCATATAGTGAATATTTAAATGAAATTAATAAAGATGGAAGATATAATGAAGCTGTTAATTATTTAAATAATGGAGGATCAATTGAGAAAGCAAAAGAATTAGTAGATAGAATTACGGGGTATAATTATGCAGAACATAATTCGCCTGATTTTAGTGCATATAATTCAATGGGTTCTATAACAATGGGGTTAGTTGAGCCTGATACTTTTGGTGATATAGCAGCATATAGATCATATTTATTGGATGATGAAAGTTTTAGTTATGCAAGAAAAGATCCGAGAATGTATACGTTGTGGAAAGAGAGTCATCCAGAAATGATGCCCGAATGGATTGCTTATTGCGCTAAACATGGACCAGCTATATTAAAGCCTGCTATGAAAAAATTTACGAAAGCTGATGTAAATTCAAATAGGGAGGATGATGAGCCTGATAGAGATGTAGTTTTGCCTTCAAGAACCTTGACTTTTAATAGATATGGAGATCCTTATGATCATATACCACAAGATGTTGCATATGCAATGACATATCAATGGAGAATGATGATGGAAGGGCTTTCAGAAAGTGCTCTTGCACAAATTCAGCAAACAATTTGGAATTCTTATCAATGGACTACAAAAACTAATATTGATAAGCAAAAATCAGCAATTTCATCTTCAATGGATAAGGCAGAAGAAAGAGGTCGTAAATATGCTTATGAAGGTTGGGGACAGTCAATGTTTGATCAAGCTTCTGAGTGGGATTCGACGAAATTTGGATTGGCTTCTCAAGTAGTATTACCTGCAAGAGCTGGTGAAAGTCCTATAATTACTGAAGGGGAAATTGTTTCTAGGTCAGAAGATTTTGCTAATTTCCATCATCTTGTAGGCAATGAATCTTTAAATAATAGAGATCATATAAGTAAAATAGATATACATGAATCAAACATAGATAGTAATTCAAAAACTGCAGCTGGAAATTATCAAAATAATGATAATAATACTGTAAAGACTTTTATTGATCAAGAGTCAAAAACGATTACTATAGGACCATATAAATTAGGAATTTTTAATACTTCTGATAAAAATAATGAAGAGATAACTAATAAGCTTACTAAAGATGGAAAGAAAACGTTAGCCGATTTGGTTAGAAATGAAGTTTTAAGAAAAAATAAATATCAGACTAAAAGGAATACTTTCTTAATAGGTGAAATGGGAGTTGATATGGCCTTTAAAAAAGAAAATTCAGATAAAAGAATTGATTCTCCTGATGACTTAGATATTGAAACTTATTACGGAAAAAATAATGCTTATTTAGGCGATACTAATAAATATGAAGGAAAATTAGGAAAATTCCAATTATTAAATGCAAATTTTGAGCAGTATCCTGAAGGTGAACAGTTCCCTGAGTTTGGAAAAGATTTTTATATTAAATTTAATGTAAGCGATGTTAAGAATTTAGTAGAGGTTAAACCATTTTTAAGGTTGATATATGTAAATTCATTGAATGGAGTTACTTCATTATTTGTTCCAGAAACATCTGGTTATAGTATGTCTCTTTCAGGTGAATCTGAATCTACAAATTCAATAGTTAGTTCAGCCAGAGCTGCAGGTATAATTAGCCTTCAAGATCCTAATGCAAAAGGATATAATTTCTTTGGTGGAAAAGGCTTTGGTGCAAATATGAATGTGATAAAAGATCCTACTACAGGTGAAGAGATTGAATTAAATTGGAAGAAGTTCTTTTCAAGCCAAGAATATGCATATAAGATTATGAAAGCAATATATGCTAATACAGTTAATACAATTAATAAAGGTGCAGGTGTTAATATACAAAATAAATTCGAGAATGCAAAATTTGGACTTGAAATAATTAATCCTAAGACAAACATGCCAATTAAGTTTTATAAATTTGATGATATTCATAATATTTCTAATGTGCCAAGATTAGATATAACTGATGTAACTCCTCCTTTAGAACCTAATCAAGTTCAGAGTCAGAGTAAAACTGTTGGAATGAAATTAAGTAATGTTAATAAAGGTAGTTCAGTTTTAAATTGGGCATATGTATTAAGTAGACTTAATGATCTACCAGCGTGGTATTATGTATTTGATAGTAGTAAGAATTTTTATTATTCTAATGGAACTAAATATAGTAATGAAGAAGGAAAAGAAAGAGCTTATCAAGATGCTGAAAAATTTGGTTATGATTATTTAGATAAATGTGCAAGATTGGGTATGTATTTTGATGATGAAATGTCAAGAGCAGCAGGACAATTAATTATTAAAGATGATAAAGCTGCTGGTCAACCTGCAACTCTTCCTAAACCTTTGAAATATCCTGATTTGTGGTATGATTCTCATTGGGAAGATGAGAAACCATATCCTGAAACAGATAGATGGCATAAAGATGATAATGGTGGTGGAGATACTGATTATACATTTATTAAGGTTGAAGTTCCATTAACAGGTAAACATACTGCTATTAATCTTGGTGGTAATGTATGGCAAGTTGTTCAGGAAGGTAAAGAATCTAGGAAATTTAAATTAGATTCATCAATGAAAGAATATGAAAGTTTAAAACATAATGTTCAAGGTATTCAAGTTAATTTATTTGATTTAACTGAAGGAACTGGAAGCTTAACAACTGATCCAAATGCTGTTGGAAAATTAGTTGCAACAACATTAACTGATGCAAATGGTAATTATGGATTCCAATTATTGAATCCAATGCATAAATATTATGTAACATTCACATTTAATGGAATGCAGTTTAAGAAAACAGATATGGGTGTTAATTCAATTAGTGATGATGAAGCTAATAGAAATACAGCAGAAGAATTGCAAAGATATCAAAGACAAGAAAATGATCCTAGTCAAGATATAACAACAAGCGGTAGACAAGATGAAAATGATAGATTTATGAGAATATCTGCAGGAACAAAGAGTTATCCAAAAGGAAAAGGAGGAGAAGGAAAGGCATATGGTTACTATTCTAAGTTAAGAGATTCAAATGGTAATTATATTCCTTATACATCACATATTGATAATGATGTTAAATTAAATTCAGGAGCATTGAGATATGCTGATGCTTTATATGAAATGCATCAAGCAGGAACACATGCTGATTATAATATGACTGATGCTAATACTATGTATCAAACATATACACCAGTTGGTTCATTTACTTCAAATTATGAAGGAATAAAAAAAGATTTCTTAACAAGAATTGGTCAAACTGCTGAAGGTGAACAAGTTTGGGATTATATGATGGATACTATGGTAACATCAAGAAATACTGAAGCATATCCTAAAGCAAATCAATTTATTGTTGAAGATATTGGAAAAGTAGATGGAAATGGACATAATCATTCACAAGATGGTGATAGACAAACGATAGAAGGTAAGACATATGAAGCTTTATATAGAAAAGATTATGATTTTGCTAGAAATGTTGATTATGGTATAGAAAATAGAGTTTCTACAGATTTATATTTACAAAAAGACTTATCATCTGCAAGAGTTCTTGTAAATGGTACAGATCAAACATATAGATATGGTGGAAAACAAGATGTTGATTATGCTAATATATCAGTAAATACAGGTTTACAAACAACAGCTGATTTGTTATATAATAGAATAAATGATCCATTATATAATGGTAAAGAAAGTTATAGTAGACAAATTAGAAAATCTGAATATTTATATAATGCTCAAAATGTTTATACAAATGGTGATGCAAATAAAAACTTACAAGTATATGTAACATATAGAATTGCAGTTAAAAATTATGGAGAAACTAATGTAGCAGTTAATGAAATTGCAGATTATTATGATTCAGAATATTTAGAACATGATATGAATAATCCTTATGTTAAAGAAGGAACATATTTTATAGATAGGGATGCTGATGATAGAGGACGTAATCCTCAAGATGGAACTACAGCGACAACTTCGGATAGTTCAGATGCAAGTGATGCAAAAACTAGACTAGATGTTCCAGGTGGTGCAACATCATCTTATAGTGCTTTATTTATTAAAGGTATGGGTGAAGTTAAATCAGGAGAAACTAGATTTGCTTATGTAACATTTAAATTAAAGAATGATGAATCTGGTAGAATTAAATTGAATCAAGATATTGAGAGTGGTAATTTAAAGATTGGTGTTAAGAACTTAGCAGAAATTAATATGTATAGTTCTACAGAATCTGATGATGCTATTAGAGGTATTGTAGATATTAATTCTATTCCAGGAAGTATTTCAAGTAATGATTTTGATAGAGAAGGAAATATTATTACAAGTGAGAACCCTGTTGAAAACAGATTAGAAAATGATACTGATAAATCACCAAATGTAATTATTTATGTACCAGTAAATGATAATAATCAAAAAGTAATTAAAGGTTATGTTTTTGAAGATCAGAGAAATGCTACTTCAAATGAAGCAGTTATAGGTAATGGTGTTTATAATTTAAAAGATGACAAAGATCAAAAAATTGATGGTGTTACAGTTCAATTAGTTGAATTAGTAAAGCAAGTTGATAATAAAGGTCAATGGACAGGAAATTATTCTGGTGAACATGTATGGACTAGTAAATATTATCCAATAGTTCAAAAAAATAATGGATATGTTGTTGATGATACAGGTGTTTATGAAGATGCTACAAGATATTACAGTGGTAAAGTTGTAGTTGATCAAAATGGACAAAAAGTAGTTCAGTCAAAAGTTATGATTTCTGGTGATCCAAAGAATACATCTAAATTATTGAATGTAAATCCAATTACATTAACAGAAGATGGTGGAAAAGGTGCATATGCATTCTCATCTATAGTATCTGGTGACTATTTTGTTAGATACATATATGGTGATACAACACAAACAGTTTTAGTAAATGATGAAAATACAGAAGTTAATAGATTATTAAATACAGAAGCAGCTTCAAAAATTGGAGCAGTTGATGTAAATAGTCTTGTATCAAATAATGATAACAAATATGTAAGTACAAGTAATGGAAATGATGGATTTGTAACTACATCTGATGATAAAGTGCTTGGATTAAATAATAAGTCTTTCAATGGACAGGATTATAAATCTACAGTTTATCAAAAAGGTATTGCACAAGATCCAACAGGAGCTAATAGATTAGGAATTAAAGAATTTGTTGATTATGATAATCAGAATTATTCTGAAAATGGACAAATCTCTAATGGAACTAATAAAAATGTAATGTATTATTACAATATTGCAAAAGGTGATAGTCAAAAAGGAATCTCAGATGCTAAAGATGTTGAGGCATTTAGAAAATATGTAAATGCATATTCTAATGGTGAAACTCAAAAATCTAAAGGTCTTAGAAATGAGATTAATGAAATATTGAGATCATTTGAAAAGGTTTCTACTAACACAATTGCAGAAAATGGAAGTACATGGAATGCTCAAAAACAAAGAGAGCAACAGATTACAATGTTAAAAGAATTGATGAAAGAAACTAAGATGGTTGCTCAATCTGGTGTTATTGATTTGGAAACAGAATATAATAGAACTAGTGTTGAAGGACAAGCAGATAAGAAGTTTAGATTCAATACATGGAATAGTGGTAGAGGAGATACTTATGATATAGGTCAACCTCCAAAGAATACTGCAGCAGATACAGAATTAGTAAATACAGTTGATGATTTGGATTTAGGACTTGTTCAAAGACCTGAAGCACAATTAAAATTAACAAAAAATATTGGAAACTTTAAGTTAGTTTTAGCAAATGGTACTACAATGTTTGATGCAGAACCAGGACAATCAGTAAATAACTTATACTTTGGAAAACATAATGGACAT
>JABCPQ020000012.1 GCA_013333035.2 Clostridiales bacterium
AATTTTTATCCATACATGGCTTAGTTTTATATTTATCATTTTAATCCATATTTGGCTTATCTTTATATTGATTATTTTTATCCATACCTGGCATAGCATTATATTGATCATTTTGATCCATACCTGGCATAGCACTATATTGATTATTTTGATCCATACCTGGCATAGTACTATATTGATCATTTTGATTCATACCTGGCATAGCATTATATTGATCATTTTGATTCATACCCGGCATAGCATTATATTGATCATTATCCATACCTGGCATTGAATTGTATTGGCTATTATCAATATTTGATTGTTGAAGTTCAGTGTTATAAGAAATAGTATTATCATTAAAACTATATAAATTACTATTTATTTGTGATGCATAAGGATCATTATTTTGGAAGTTTGCATCACTATATCCATTTGAGTTATTGAACTGTTGTGGGATATTATTTGAGTTATTAAGATTACTATTGTTATTCTCGTTCTCCATTAAAGTAATCTCCTTTCATTTACAATATATTTTTTACTTTATTATTATATGATAAAAGTTAAAAATATACAATATTGTTAAAAAAATGAAATAATAAAAATATATTTAAGTTCTAATAAAAATGTAATATAATTTTGATGAATGGAGATAAAATGGAAGATTATTTGGATAAGAATATACAATATGTTAAAGGTGTTGGACCTAAGAAGGCTGAAAGTCTCAATAAAATAGGAATAAAAACTGTTAGGGATTTGATTGAATATTTTCCAAGAGCTTATGATGATAGGAGTGTTGTTAAAAAACTTTCAGAAGTTATTGAAGGCGAAAGAGTTACGGTTGAGGCAAGTATAGTTAATAGTGTATATACAAGATTTCTTGGAAAATTTAAGAGTGTTTCAAAAGTTGTGATTAGTGATGGTAGTGAACAGGCTATTTGTACTTGGTTTAATCAACCTTATGTAGGTAATCAATTAAAAATTGACGAAGTATATAGGTTTTATGGTAAATTTACGAGAAAGAATGGTGGTCTAGAGTTATCATCTCCTGTATTTGAATTATCGAATTGCAATAAAAATACAGGTAAAATTATACCAATATATCCTTTGATAAGTGATGTTAAGTCTAGTGTATTAAGAAATTCGATTAATGAAGCATTAGAAAATATTACTGAAGTTCCTGAAATTTTACCTGATTATATTGTGAAAAATTATAAATTTATGACTTATGATAGTGCAATAAGGAAAATCCATTTTCCTGAGAAAATAAAAGATGTTGAGAGAGCTCATAAAAGGCTTGTATTTAATGAATTCTTGTCAATGCAATTAGGAATATTGAAATTAAGAGAAGAAAATGTATCTACTAAAAAAGGTATTAAGTATAGTAGTGATGTTAAAATTAGTGATTTTATAAATAGTTTGCCATTTAAATTAACCTCTGCACAACTGAGAGTTATTAATGAAATTAATTTTGACATGGAAAATGAAAAACAAATGAATAGATTATTACAGGGGGATGTTGGAAGTGGTAAGACAGTTGTTTCAATGTGTGCAGCTTTTAAAACTGTAAAAAGTGGTTATCAAGCAGCGATATTGGCGCCAACGATGATTTTAGCTGTCCAACACTTTAATAATTATAAAAAAATGTTTGATAAGTTTGGAGTCAGATGTGGATTATTAGTTGGTGGAATGACTGCAAAATCTAAAAGAGAGATGCTTGAAAAAATTAAAAATAATGATGTGGATATTGTTATCGGAACACATGCATTACTTGAAGAAGATGTTATTTTTAATAAACTTGGATTAGTTATTACGGACGAGCAACATCGATTTGGAGTAAAACAAAGGAGCAAAATTATTGCTAAAGGAGATAATCCAGATATTTTAGTAATGACAGCTACTCCGATACCAAGAACCTTGGCATTAATTCTATATGGTGATTTAGACATTTCAATTATTGATGAATTGCCTCCTAATCGTAAGAAGATACAGACATATGCAGTTGGTAAAAATTATGATGAAAGAGTAAATAACTTTATTAAAGAGCAACTTTCAAAAGGAAGACAGGCATATATTGTTTGTCCACTTGTTGAAGAAGGAAAACCAGAGATAAAAGTAGATGAAAAGACAGGTGAACAATATATTGATTTGAAAGTTACGAATACAGTGAATTTAAAATCAGTTGAAAAACTTACTGAAGATTATGAAAAAATACTTAATGGATATCATGTTGTTTGTTTACATGGGAAAATGAAGTCAAAAGAAAAAGATGATATAATGGAAAGGTTTAAAAATGGAGAAATTGATGTACTAGTTTCTACAACTGTTATTGAAGTTGGTGTTGATGTTCCTAATGCAAGTTTAATGGTTATTGAAAATTCTGAAAGGTTTGGTTTAGCTCAGTTACATCAGTTAAGAGGGCGTGTCGGAAGAGGTGAATATGAATCTTATTGTATATTAAAATATGAATCATCTAATGATATTGTTAGACAAAGATTAGAACTTATGGTTAAAAGTGATGATGGATTTAAAATAGCTGAGAAGGATCTTGAACTGAGAGGAAGTGGTGATGTGTTTGGAACTAAACAACATGGGTTACCTGAATTTAAAATTGCAAATATTTATGAGGATATGGATTGTTTGAAAGAAGTACAAGTTGCAGTTAGTGAAATTTTTGCTGATGATCCTAATCTTGAAAAGGAAAAAAATCTTCTTCTTCGTAAACTGATGAATAATAAATTTGTTAGTAAACAAGATTTGGTTATTTAATGTTTTGTGAAACAAATGTGAACAAAAAAGTGTATATTGTAAAAAGAATGTGTTTTGCTGGAAAAAAAGAAATAAATGTGTTATTATTTTATAAATCTTAAAGGAGGATTTTATTATGAATAAAATTAAATGTGATAAATGTGGATCAGAGGTTGATTCAAATGCAAAGTTTTGCCCAAATTGTGGTGCAAAAATAGAACCTACAGAAAAAGCTGAAAGAGTAGAAGTTGTTGAGACAACTGTTAAAGGAGATAGTTATAATAAAGTAAATAATACTGAAATTGGATATAATGTAATGTCTATAGTTGGATTTGTTTTATCTTTTATACCAAAACTTTGGTTAGTTGCTTTAGTTATTTCAATAATTGCGTTAGTACAAATTTCTAAAACAAAGGAAAAGGGAAAAGGATTGGCTATTGCAGGTATTGCTATTTCATCTTCAATTTTGATTATTGGTTTATTTGCTTTAATATTTGCTCTTGGAGTTGGATTCTTTAGCTGGTTATTTTAATAATAAATTAATTAATTTAGACTTGGAATATATGTTTCAAGTCTTTTTTTATACTTATAAATTCTTGTTCACACAATATTCACAAAATAAATTAGCACTCTATATTGACAATTGCTAAAATAGTGATATTATATATCTAGTTTAGCAATTAATAAACTTGAGTGCTAAAAGGAGTAGAAATTGAAGAAATCAAAAGATGAATTAGATGACAGAAAAAAGAAAATCTTAGAATTGATTATTAATGAGTATATTGTTCGAGTAGAGCCAGTTTCTTCTAATACTATTATTACTAGGTATAATTTAGATATTAGTAGTGCTACTGTTAGAAATGATATGATGGCATTGGAAAAGATGGGTTATCTTGAAAAGACTCATTTATCAAGTGGAAGAGTTCCTTCTAATAAAGGCTATGAATTTTATATTAATAATTTGCTTGATGATAAAAATTTAAGTATTGATGAAATTAAATATATTAATTCAAAATTGAAGGATAATATCTTTGAAATTGAAGAATTAACTAAAATTGCAACTAATACTATATCTGAAGTTACACATTATACTGCTATATCAATTGCACCTAATATGAGTGATCAGATTATTCAAGAAATAAAGTTTATGCTTTTAGGAAATAGAATGCTTATGGCAGTTATTTTAACAGAGGATGGAATGGTTAAAGAAACTATAATTAAATTTAATGATGATATTTCTCAAGAACAAGTAGATACATTGACAGTCTTTTTTAATAATAAATTAAAAGGTAGGCCGTTATCTTTAATAAATGTTCCACTTGAAAAATACATTATTAATGAAATGAATGTTAAAGCAAATGTTATTAAGCCAATTGCTAAAAAGTTAACACAATTTATTAATAGTTCTGATGAGTTGTATTATAAGGGTGCGGATAGATTATTAGATAATCCTGAGTTTAGAAGTAATGAACTTGCTAAGAAGTTTTATGGAATTTTAGATAATGGAGAGACGATAGTTAATTTACTTTCTGGTAATGTTGATAGTTCGTTTGAAACAGATGATTTTAAAATTTATATAGGAAATTCTGAAAATGGACTTAAGGATTTGAGTATAATAGCTTTTAAAAATGAAGTTAATGGAAAAGATATGGGTACAATTGGTATTATTGGTCCTACAAGAATGAATTATTCAAAAGTGATTTCTGCTTTAAAATATATAAATAAAAAACTTAATGAAGGTGAAAAAATAGAAAATATTAAGATACCTTTGATGCTTGGGAATGGAAATATTAGATTTCTTGAAGAGCATAATAATAAGATAAATAAAAGGAGAGGAGGTAATAAGGATGAGTAATAAACATGCCGCTGATAGTGATTTCTTAAAGAATTTAAGAAGAGAAGCTAATAAAAGTGATGTACAAGATTCTAATGATACTAATGTAGAGTTTAAGACATCTGATAATGCTTATGAGTTAAAGTTAAAAGAAAAGGATAAAGAAATCGCTGATAATGAGGATAGGATAATTCGCCTTGTTGCAGAATTTGATAATTTTAAGAAGAGGAGTGCTAAGGAGCGAGAAGGAATGTATGATTCTGTTTTAGCTCAAGTTGTTGGACAAATTCTTCCTGCAATTGATAATCTTGAAAAAGCTTGTCAAGCACATACAGATGATGAAAAATATAAAAATGGTATTGAGATGGTGTTAAATCAATTTAAACAAATTCTTGAAAATAATAATGTTAAAGAGATTAAAGCTGTCGGATATCCTTTTGATCCAAGTTTACATGAGGCGATTTCAATGGTTGTTGATAAAGATCTTGGAGAAAAAATTGTTAAAGAAGAATATAGAAAAGGTTATACGATTGGAGATAAGGTCATTAGACATTCTTTAGTTGTAGTTGCCAATTAAAATAAATTAAAAATAAATTTTGGAGGTATATATTATGGGAAAAATTATTGGTATTGATTTAGGAACAACAAATTCATGTGTTGCAGTTATGGAAGGTGGAGAAGCTGTTGTAATTCCAAATTCAGAAGGAAATAGAACTACACCATCTGTTGTTGCATTTTCAAAAGATGGTGAAAGATTAGTAGGACAAATTGCTAAAAGACAGGCAGTTACAAATCCCGATCATACAATCATTTCTATTAAAAGAAAAATGGGTACAGCAGATAAGATTAAAATTGATGGAGATGAATTTTCTCCACAAGAGATTTCTGCAATGATTTTACAAAAAATAAAGGCAGATGCTGAGAGTTATTTAGGACAAAAAGTAACACAAGCTGTTATTACAGTTCCTGCTTATTTTAATGATTCACAAAGACAAGCTACTAAAGATGCAGGTAAAATTGCAGGACTTGAAGTTTTAAGAATTATAAATGAGCCTACAGCTGCAGCATTAGCTTTTGGTATGGATAAAACAGATAAAGATGAAAAAATTATGGTATTTGACTTAGGTGGTGGTACATTTGATGTATCAATACTTGATATCGGTGATGGCGTTTTTGAAGTTTTATCTACTAATGGTAATACAAGACTTGGTGGTGATGATTTTGATGAAAGAATTATTAATTATCTAGTTTCAGAATTTAAGAAATCTGATGGAATTGATTTATCAACAGATAAGATGGCTATGCAAAGATTGAAAGAAGCTGCAGAAAAAGCTAAAATTGAACTTTCTGGAATGCAACAAACACAAATTAATTTACCATTTATTACAGCTGATCAATCTGGTCCAAAACATATGGATATCACTTTAACTAGAGCTAAGTTTGAAGATTTAATTAGGGATTTAGTTGATTCTACAAGAATTCCTGTTGAAAATGCTTTAAAAGATGCTAAATTAACAGCTGATGATATTTCTAAAGTTTTATTAGTTGGTGGTTCTACAAGAGTTCCATGTGTTCAAGAGATGGTTAAAAAGATTACAGGAAAAGATCCTGATAAAGGAATTAACCCTGATGAGTGTGTTGCCATTGGTGCAGCAATTCAAGGTGGTGTATTATCTGGAGATGTTAAAGATTTAGTATTACTTGATGTAACACCATTATCATTAGGTATTGAAACATATGGTGGTGTATTTACAAAATTAATTGAAAGAAATACAACAATTCCTACAAAGAAATCACAAGTATTCTCAACTGCTGCTGATGGACAAACATCTGTTGAAGTTCATGTTTTACAAGGTGAAAGAGAAATGGCAATGGATAATAAAACTTTAGGAAGATTCCAATTGACAGGTATTGCTCCTGCTCCAAGAGGTGTTCCACAAATTGAAGTTACATTTGATATTGATGCAAATGGTATTGTTCATGTTTCTGCTAAAGATATGGCTACAAATAATGAACAAAAAGTTTCTATTACAGCTTCTACAAACTTGACTGATGAAGAAATTGATAAAGCTGTTAAAGATGCTGAAGCACATGCTAAAGAAGATAAGAAAAAGAAAGAAGAGATTGAAGCAAGAAATAATGCTGAAAGCTTAGTTTATAATTGTCAAAAAACAATTGATGAATTGGGCGATAAAATTAGTGGTGAAGAAAAAGCTAAAGCAGAAGCAGAAATTGAAAAAGTAAATAAAGCTTTGGAAGGAAAGGATGCTGAAGAAATTAAGAAAGCTACAGATTCATTAACACAAGTGTTCTACTCAATTTCTGAAAAATTATATGCTCAAACTGCTAAAAAGCCTGAAGATGCTACTGCAAATGCAGAAAACACAGAGTCTTCTGATAATAAAGGAGCTACTGAAGCAGAAAGCGAAGAAAAATAATAAGGAAGGTATAAATGGCAAAGAATTATTATGAAGTATTGGGAGTTGACAAAAGCGCTTCTGATGATGAAATAAAAAAAGCTTATAGAAAGCTAGCTAAGCAATGGCACCCTGATGCTAATCCTGATAATAAAGCTGAAGCAGAAGCCAAATTTAAAGAGGTTGGTGAGGCATATGAGGTCTTATCAAATCCTCAAAAGAGAAAAAATTATGATCAATTTGGTTCTGCTGATGGACCTTCTTTTGGTGGAAGTGGATTTGGAGGATATAGTACATCTGGATTTTCAGGCTTTTCTGGAGATTTTGGAGATGTTGATTTAGGTGATATTTTTTCATCATTCTTTGGTGGTGGATTTGGAGGAAGATCTTCGTCTAGATCTTCTAATCCTAATGCACCACGAAAAGGAAATGATTTAGAAGCTAATATCACGATATCTTTTGAAGAGGCTTTTAAAGGTGTTACTAAAGAGTTTAAGATTAGTAAAAATGTAAAATGTGAAGATTGTGATGGAAAAGGTGCTAAGAAAGGTACTAGTGTTGAAACTTGCCCTAATTGTAATGGAACTGGTAAGGTTTCTACTACACAGAGAATAGGAGGCTTTGGAGCTTTTCAAACTGTTCATGATTGTGAAAAATGTAGAGGTACTGGAAAAATTATTAAAGAGCCATGTGAAAAATGTGGTGGTAAAGGTGAATATAGGAAAACTGTTAATATAAGTGTCACAATACCTGCAGGAGTTGATAATGGACAATCTTTAATCTTAAGAGGAAAAGGTGAACCAGGAAAGAATGGTGGCCAAGATGGTGATATTTATTTAAATGTAAAGATAAAGAATAATACTCCATTTGAAAGGGAAGGAAACAATGTTAGATTAACACTTCCTATTACGATTACACAGGCTACTCTTGGAGGAACATTGAGGATTCCTACTGTTGATGGTGATAGTGTGGAATATGAAATAAGTTCTGGAACACAATCTGGTGATCAATTTGTATTAAAGGGAAAAGGCTTCGTTGGAATTCATTCTAAGGTTCCAGGAGATTTGATATTTAATGTACAGGTTCAGACTCCTAAAAAATTGACTAAAGAACAAAGGGAATTGTTTGAGGCATTAGCTAAAACAATGAATGAACAACCACCTATTAAGAAGAAAAGTTTTTGGGATAAGTTGTAATATATTGAGATGTGGAATTTAAAGCATTGCTATTTTAGCTTGCTGAATCCATATCTCTTTTTTTATGTAATATTAGTTATATTTCATTTTTTTCACAATTTTACAATTTTATTGACTAGTAAAAATACTAATGTTATGATTTTATTGATAATTAACGAAAGAAGTTGGAGGAAAAATGATAAAGAAATTATTAGCAAGTATTTTAATAATTATTATTTTATTTGTTGGAATGAATATGATTTTTACAAATTCGTCAGTGTTGGCGGATTCTCATAGATTTGATTATAATGGACAATTGAATGAAGGAAAATATCCTGGATTAAAAGCTAAGCTTGATAATATCAGAAGAGAGAGGCCAAATTGGAAGATTAAGATAATGGAAACTGGTCTTGATTGGAATGAAGTCATTAGAAGAGAAGGAGATGGTGTTGGTAGTTCACCTCGTTCTTTGATTCAAGGAAAATATGGTGAGTGGATTGTTGGAAATCAAACTTATGATAATGGTTCTTGGAGAGCTGCATCTGATATGGCGATATCTTATATAATGGATCCTAGAAATTGGCTTGATGTAAATAATTCATCAATTTTACAGTTTATGCAATTATCATATTTTGATGTTACTGATGAAAATGTAAAAACAGCTTTAAAAGATACATTTTTTGATAATATGGAGAATGCTAGAATAATTAATAAAGTTTCAAAAGAATATAATATAAATGTATTTTTTGTTGTAGCAAGAATTATTCAAGAACAAGGGTATAAGGGTAGTTCTACATGGAAAATGGATTCTGATGGAAAGTCATACTATAATCCTTTTAATATTAATGCAAGTGGTAATGGTGTTTCTGAAATTATTAAAAATGCTTTGCAAAGAGCAAAGGATAAAGGTTGGGATACTTTTGAGAAAGGTCTTAGAGGTGGCATTGAAAAAATAGGAACTGATTATATAAATGAAAAGCAAGATACTTTGTATTTACAAAAATTTGATGTTGAATCAAAAGGTAGTTTATATATGCATCAATATATGCAAAATGTTGATGCTCCTAGAACGGAAGCAAGTATATTAAAAAGTAAAATGTCAAAGATTAATGGTGTACTTGATAATGATGTTGTGTTAGTAATTCCAGTTTATAATAATATGCCATCTAATCCTTCACCAGAACCAAATGGAAATATTGATATTGGTCCAATTAACATACAATTAAAAAATAATCATAATAATTGGAATGTTAGAGAGAGTCCTAGCATTTCTTCTAAATCAATTGCTAAGGTAGCTAATAGTAGTACTATAGTTTTGTCTACTATGAGAACTAGTGATGGTTGGCATAGAGTTGTTTTAGTTGATGGTACATTTGGATATGTTAAATTTGATTATGATGTTTGGGAACAAGTAAATGATGTTAAAAATTCTAATGAAGTGATGGTAATTAATGGTGATGATGTAGCTTTAAGGGCAGGTCCTAGTACAACTGAACCTGTTATAATGAGATTGAGTAAAAATTCGATTCTTACAAGAGTTGACAATACAGGTAGATATAATATAGGTGGTTATATTTGGGATAGAGTTGAATTACCAAATGGTAAAAAAGGTTTTGTTGCTAGAAATTTCTTAGCTGATATTAATAAATCTGATAATATCTATAGAGTAAAAGTTAAAGATTATTTAATTATGAGAGCTTCACCTTCAACTAGTGCTCAAGATATTCGTCATTTAGGTGATGGTGTTTTAGTAACAGTTACTGAGAAAGTTAATGAAAAAGTAAATGGATATACTTGGTATAAAATAACTACTGCTGAAGGAGCAGAAGGATATGTTGCTAGTGATTATTTGGTAAATGTAAATGGTAAAACAGATGATGGACAAAATAATAACCCTGCACCACAACCAAGTGTACAACCTGCACCACAACCTGAAAAGAAAACAGACAATGAAAATTCTAGTTTAATAGATAATAAGAATGATGAGAAGAAGATAATTAGAGTTTCTCCTGATGCTAAAGCTGATGATTTGAAAAAGAAATATAGTAATGTTAAAGATATTTCTAATAATGATTTAGGAACTGGAACTACTGTTAAGATAGATAATAATGAGTATAAAATCATCAAGGTAGGTGATGTTAATGGTGATGGCAGAGTAACGGCGAAGGATGCTACTCAAATATTAAAATATGTTGTTAAATTAATAGATTTGAATGATGAACAAAAAAATGCGGCAGATATTAATAAAGATGGAAATGTTACAGCTAAGGATGCTACTTTGATATTAAAGCATGTTGTTAAGTTAATTAATATTCAATATTAGAATAAGAGGTAAATATGAATAAAAAGAATAAAATTTTGATTAGTATACTAATTACGTTAGTACTAATACTTATTAATTCGAAGGCTATATATGGTAAAGTATCTAGTACGGATTATAGAAATGTAGAGCCAGGAAGTACTGTTAAAATATATGTTAAATCAGTGACTCCTACTGAATATGCTACAGTTAATTTGGTTAGTGATGGTGGATTGGACTTTAAAAATCTTGAAGTTTCTTCAGGTGGTTTGAGTACTGCTAATCCAGCTAGTAAAATTATATCAAAGAGTGTTGTACCCCCTTTTACTGGTGAAATTGGTAGTTATACTTTTAAGGTTCCTGAAGGTTACGGAAAATCATATATTGTTAAATTTTCAGTTGATAGTGATGCAGGAATAGAGTCAACGACAGCGGTTGTTTCTACTAAAGCTGAACCTAAAAAAGAGGAGCCTAAAAAAGAAAAACCTAAGAAATCTTCTGAAGAAATAAGCAAAAAAGATGTTGCAAATTCTAATAAAATAGCTGTTGAGAAAGCAATCGATACAACTAAAGCAAATAAATCTTCAAATAATTATTTGAAAAATATTTCAACAAGTTTGGGTACTTTATCACCTGCTTTTAATAGAAGCCAAACATCATATATATTATCTTTTCCTTATGATTTTGATTATAAGACACTTGGAAAAATATCTATAAATGCTTCTAAAGAAGATAGTAAAGAAAAAGTTGAGGGCACAGGAACTAAAGAAGTTAAAGTTGGTACAAATGTTTATAATTTAGTTGTTACTGCAGAGAATGGAGAAACAAAAACTTATACAATCAAATTGATTAAGCCTGAAATTTCTGAAGACAAAAATATGAGATTGGCAACATTAAAATTATCATATACTGATGAAAATGGTAATAATGTTGAGTTGCCACTTGATAAAACATTTAATGCAGAAACATTGGAATATTCATTAAATGTTTCTAATATAGTTAAAGCAATTAAAGTTGATACAACTTTACCTGATGGCTCTGATGGAATAAAGGTTTCTGTTTCTGGTAATGAAGATTTGCAGGATGGGGAAAATGTAATTACTATCACATTATCTAATGAGAATGCTGATACGGAAAACCCTAAAAAAACAGTTTATACTATTAAGGTTAACAAAGCTGCTGCTGTTGCGCCAGAAGTTGCAATTACTGAGCAATCTAATAAAGCTCCTGAAAAGAAGTTGAATTTTAAATTAATCATTGGTGTTATTTTAGGAATTATATTGTTGTTAATTATTACATTAATTATTTTATTAATTGTTAGTAAGAAACAAGCAAAAAAATCAGATGATGAGGAATATGGTTTTATTGATGATAATGATGATGATTATAATCAAGAAGATTACAATGAAAGTAATGAAGATGATTATGGAATGGATTATAATGATAATTTAAATCAAAGTACATTAGATAATGATTATATTCCAGATGATAATTTTGTAAAAAAAGAAGATATTGAAAAGGCAAGTATTTTAGGTGGATATGAGCCAAAGATATTGAATTCTGATTTTGAAGAAACGCCTGAATCTGATGAAAATATTACAACATCTTTTAATGATGAAAATAATAATAAACATAAAAAAGGTAAAAGATTTTTATAATATATAGAAATATATAGAGGCTTTTTAAAAGCCTCTTATTTTTATGGTTTTATAATATTATTAAGATTTTAAAGTGCTAAAAGCCTTTACAAATCTGGCATTTAAGGATAAAATAATGGTGTATAAATGGAGGCAATATGGACATTGATTTAATTGATAATAAAGAAGAAAAAATTAAATTAGCGAAAAAAGTTTTAGAATTTGTTAAAGATGGTCAAACTATTGGTTTTGGGTCTGGTTCTACTTCTTATTTAACTGGTATTGAGATAGGAAAGATGGTTAAGGAGAAAGGAATTAAAATTACGGCTGTTCCGACATCTTCATATATGTTTGAGTTATGCAAAGAATATGGAATAGAAACAGCTGAATTACATTATAAGAGTATTGATTGGTCTTTTGATGGGGCAGATGAAGTAGATTCTAATAATAATATGATTAAGGGTATGGGGGCTGCAATGTTTAAAGAAAAGCTTAATATTCTTAATTCTAAAAAAACATATATTTTAATTGATGATTCTAAATTTGTTAATTCTCTTGGTGAAAAACATCCTATCCCAGTGGAAGTGTTTCCTACGTCTGAAGAGTATGTTAGTGAGGAATTGATGAGACTTGGTGCTGTTGATATTGCATTTAGAGGTGAAACCGAAAATGGAAATTCAATTTTAGATGTTAGATTTGATAAAATAGATGAATCTTTAGAAAAAAAGATTAAAAATATTACAGGTGTAATAGAGTCTGGATTATTTATTGGTTATGATGTTGAAATAATTCATAAATAGGAGATATCATGAAGAAGGTATTATTTGCAGCGTATTCGCTTGATGTTGGTGGGATTGAAACTGCATTGATTAATTTGTTAAAAGAAATATGTAATGATTATGAAATTACTCTTGTACTTGAAAAAAAAGAAGGGATTTTTCTGAAAGAATTGCCTGAAAATATAAATGTTATTGAATATAGAAAATCAAGTAGCTCAAATGTTTTTGTTAGAAAAGTACAAAATTTTATTAGGCAAATGATGTTTAAATTCAAGTATAAAAATAAATTTGATTATTCTGTGTGTTATGCTACTTATAGTCTTCCTTGTTCTTTTGTGGCTAGAGTTTCAAGCAAAAAACCAATATTATTTGTACATAATGATTATATGAGCTTTTATAATAATAATGTAAAACAGTATAAAGAGTTTTTTTATAATTTACAGGTATTTGAATATCAGAAAATAATATTTGTATCAAATTATGATAAGGCAGTTTTTGATATAAAGATGCATGAGTTTGCGAATAAGACAATGTTTATTAATAATTTGATTGATTATAAAAAAATAATTAATAAATCAAATGAAAAAGTTGATGATTTTAAAGAAAGTAAAGAAAGTAAAGAAATTACTTTTATTAATATTGGTAGACATGATGAAAAACAAAAAAAACTTAGTAGAATAATTGCTGCTACTAAAAAATTAAATAGGGATAAGTATAAGTTTAGAGTTGTTTTTATTGGTGCTGGTATTGATGATGAAAAATATTTTAAACAAGCTAATGGTGTTAAAAATATTGAATTTTTGGGAGTGAAAGAAAATCCATATCCATATTTAAGAGAATCAGATTGTTTGCTTATGTCATCACAATTTGAGGGTTATCCGGTAGTTTTTGTTGAATCAATGATTTTAAATAAGCCGATTGTTACTACTTTAGTTTCTGATGCTAATAAAGACATTAAAGATAAATTTGGGATTGTTACAGAAAATTCACTTGATGGTGTTTATGAAGGTATGAAGAAATTTTTGGATGAAGGTTTTGAAATAAAGAAAAAGTTTGATCCTGAAAAATTTAATAAAGATATAATAAATGAGCTAAAAAAGGTTTTTAGTTAATTTTAGGAGAAAAGATGATTAGTTTTATTGTGCCAGCTTATAATGCTGAAAAGACAATAGATAAATGCTTAAATTCTATATTTGAACTTAATAAGTGTAGTTTAGATTATGAAGTTATTGTAGTTAATGACGCTTCTAGCGATTCTACACATGAACATATTTTAAAATATAGTGATTATGATAATTTTATATATATTAATAGTGGAAAAAATCAGGGAATTTCTGCAGCCAGAAATAAAGCTGTTAAGAGCGCAAGTGGGGAATATTTGATATTTGTTGATTCTGATGATTATATTCAAAGTTCATTACTTTGTGATATTGAAGAATATATATTAAAAGGCATTGATTTAATAAAATGGAATGCGTTAATTACTGAAGAAGATTATAATTATATAAAAAATGATCTTGATTTGGCTTGTTCATATCCTGATTTGGTTAAGTTTGATGTTTGTAATGGTTCTGAAGCTTTTAATTATTTGTTTGGAAAAGATAATTTATTATCTTGTGTTTGGTGTTATGCAATTAAAAAGAAGATTTTTGAGAAGTTTCCTGAAGGAAGGTATCATGAAGATTATGCAAAAATGATTTTGATGATTCTTAAAGCAAAGACAGCAGTATCAATAGGAAAATATGAATATAATTATGTAATGTCTAGTGATAGTATTATGAGAAATAAGTCTATTGAAAAAATGGAAAAGAAAATGATTGATATTTTATTCAATTTTGATAATTTGATTGATAAAATAAATAAATTAAAAATTGATAAATTTACTAAAGAAAATGCTTATATGTATGCAATGTATTCATTAGTTGTTGTGGAAAATGATTTATGTCATAATTTAAAAAGTGTTTTTCATAAAGAGTTGAGAAAAAGAAGAGTTTATAAATATATTGCTGTAAGAAATGTGAAGTCTTTTATAAAGAAAATAATATTTTTTATAAAATATTAGAGAGGTGTATATGGCAGAAATCAGTGTAATTGTTCCTGTATATAATGTTCAAAAGTATTTAAGAAAGTGTTTGAATTCGTTAGTAAAACAAACTTTTAAGGATATTGAAATTATTGCTATTAATGATGGATCGAAAGATGATTCTGAAGATATATTGAAGGAATATGCAGAAAAATATGATAATTTTTCATATTATAATAAGGAAAATGGTGGATTATCTGATGCTAGAAATTTTGGATTAAAGCATGCAAAAGGTAGATATGTTGCATTTGTTGACTCTGATGATTATGTTGATTCTACAATTTATGAAAAAATGTATAATAAAGCACTAGAAAAAGATTATGATTATGTTGAATGTGATTTTTTTTGGGTTTATCCAAATAAAACTAGAATTGATAAAGGTATTCGTTATAAAAATAAGAAAGAAATGCTTTTATATGGAAGAGTTGTTGCATGGAATAAATTAATAAAAAGAAGTGTAATTACTGAATTATTTCCTAAAGGATTATATTTTGAAGATATTGAATTTTTTTATAAACTAATTCCTAATATTAATAGTTTTGCATTTGTTGAAGAACCATTAGTTTATTATGTCCAAAGAGAAAATTCTCAGTCTAAAGAACCTAGTTATAAGACAGCACAAATTTTTAATATATTTGATGATGTGTTTGATTATTATCGCAAGAATAAAATATATGATAAATATCGTAGAGAACTTGAGTATTCTTATGCTAGAATTTTGTTATGTAGTTCATTAAAAAGAATGTGTAAGATAAAAGATGATGTTGCTAGAAATAGATTGTGTTATGAAACGTGGACTAATTTGAATACAAAATTTCCTGATTGGAAAAAAAATAAATTGTTGAAAATCAATAATGGAAAAAATTTTTATATGAGGACTGTTAATAATAAAACATTTAAATTTTATTGTAATTTATTTAAAAAGTTATAAGGAGATATATATTTGAAAAAGTTGTTATTTGGAATAACTAGTTTAACAATTGGTGGAGCTGAAAGAGTTCTTGTTGATTTATGTAATAGATTAGTTGAAGATGATTATGATATTACAATATTTTCTATATATGGTGGAGGGGTTCTTGAAAAAGAACTTGATCCTAAAATTAATGTAATCAATTTATATAAAAAGCCTTTTAAAGAATATAATAAAGTTCAAATATTAATGAAGTCACTTAGATTATTATTTTTTTATAAAATAAAAGGTGATTATGATGTTGCGATATCTTTTTTGGAAGGCCCTATAGTTAGATTATTCTCTAAAATAAAAGAGATTAAAAAGATTGCTTGGATTCATGTTGATATTTCTAAGATATATGGAAATGGTATTAAAGCTAAAATTAAACAAATTGTAGATAGAAAATTTTATAGTAAATATAATAATTTGGTGTTTGTTAGTGAAGAAAATAAAAAGGACTTTGAAAATATATATGGAAAACAAAAAAATGCAGTGATTATTAGGAATTATTTGGATTATAATAAAATAATTTTTAAAAGTAATGAAAGTGAAGATTTGCCTTATGATGATAAAACTATTAATTTGGTGATGGTTTCGAGATTGACTTTTCAAAAAGGAATCGATAGGTTTATTAAAATTTATCATGAATTGGAGAAAAGTGGTGTTCATTCAAATGTTTATATAGTTGGTGATGGACCACTTAGATTGGAACTTCAAAAACAGATTGATTCGTTAGGAGAGACTCTTAATTTTATGCTTTTAGGAGAAAGGGAAAATCCTTATCCATATATTAAAAATGCTGATATATTTTGCTTGTTGTCCTATTTTGAAGGATATGGTATGGTTGTTGAAGAAGCAAAAATATTAAATAAAAAGATAATTATTACAGACACTGCTGCAAGGGAAAGTTTTGGTGATTATGAGAATGGAATGATTGTTTCGAATACTGAAAAAGGTATTTTTGAAGGTCTTTCAAAAATGATTAAAGAACTTGGCATGGATAATGATGTTACAAAGATTAGTTCTCAAAATTTTGAAGAATATTATGATAATATTGTAAGAAATGTTAAAAATTTATTTAATGAGGAGTTTTAAATGAAAGTTTCTGTGTTAACAGCAACATATAATCGAGCCGAAGATATAGAAAAATTGTATAATAGTTTAGTAGTTAATAAGAATTCAGGTGTGGATTTTGAATGGCTAATTATGGATGATGGTTCAACTGATAAGACTAAATTGGTTGTTGATGGATTTTTAAAACAAGGAATAATTGATGTAAAGTACTTTACACAACATAATATGGGAAAAATGGTAGCAATAAACAATTTAATGTCTGAAGTTACTGGTGATATATGTTTTACATGTGATTCTGATGATTATTTGACTGTTGAGGCAATGGATATAATTAGAAAATACTCTAAAGTTTTGCTAGAAGATGATGAATTATATGCATTATGTTTTTTGAAGAGAAATGAAAGAGGAAATATCAGTGGAAGAAAATTTCCAGAGAATTTTATGAGAACTGATATGTTTAGTTTGTATTTTAGGGAAAATATGACTGGTGAGAAATGTTTAGTTTTTAAAACATCTGTTAGAAAGAAATATCATCATGAAATAGAATGTAATGAAAAATTTATTACAGAATCTAGAATGTATAATAAAATGGATTTAGATTATGATATTTTATGTATTAATGATGTTTTGGAAATAGGTGATTATAAAAAGGATGGATATACTAAAAATTATTTGGAGTATTTTAGAAAAGCGCCAAATGGTTATTATGAGTATTTTAGAGAATTATTAGAACTAGATTTGACAGGAGTATCTTTTCAAAAAAAGATGTATATTTATAAGCATTATATTTTATTTGCTGTTTTAGCAAATAAGAAACATGTTATTTCTAGAGTTTTAGGATTTAGAAATAAATTGATAATTGCATTATTATGGATTCCTGGAAAAATAAAGACAAAGAAACAATTTAAAATTAGAAATATGGAGAAAAATTAAAATGGAAAAGCAAAATGATCGTGTTGATAGGATTATAGTTAATAATGTATCAAAAATATTTTATGTTTTTATGGATAAGGCCAATTCATTAAAAGAGAAAATGTTATTTTGGAAAAGAAATAAAAGAGAGACACGTGAAGTTCTAAAAGATATTAATTTAACTATTAAGAATGGTGAAGCAGTTGCTTTAATTGGGGTTAATGGTAGTGGAAAATCAACATTATTAAAACTTATGACTAAAATTATTTATCCTACAAAAGGAGAAATTGTTACTAATGGTAAGTTGACTTCATTACTTGAACTTGGAGCTGGATTTCATCCTGATTTCTCTGGTAGAGAGAATATTTATTTTAATGCTTCTATTTTTGGTTTAACTAAAAAACAAATTGATGCAAGATTGGAAGAAATTATTGAATTTTCAGAATTAAGAGATTTTATAGATAATCCAGTTAGAACTTATTCTTCTGGTATGTTTATGAGACTTGCTTTTGCAGTTGCTATTAATGTTGATGCAGATATTTTACTTGTTGATGAAATTTTATCTGTTGGTGACCAACATTTTCAAGAAAAATGTTTGAATAAGATGAAAGAATTAAAAGCTCAGGGTAAAACGATGGTTTTTGTTACTCACTCACTTGGATCTGCTAGAGAGCTTTGTGATAGAGCTGTATGGCTTAATAAAGGACATATTCAACTTGATGGTGATGTTAATGAAGTTATTGATGAATATTTGAAAGAGACTACTTAGTGAGGTGTTTAGATGAAAATTTTTAAAGATTTATATAATTATAGAGAGTTACTTAAAACTAGTGTTAAAAAAGATATTGGTGGAAAGTATAAACATTCATTTTTAGGTGTTTTATGGTCTTTCATTAATCCATTATTACAGATTTTAGTTTATGCTTTAATATTTCCATTAGTTATGAAAAATGGTGGATCTTATAAAGATTATACTGTTTTTATGGTATGTGGTTTGATTCCATGGGCATATTTTACAACAGTTATTAATAGGGCATCTTTTATTATGATTGAAAATGGTAATATTCTTAAAAAAGTATATTTTCCTAGATCAATATTGCCTTTGTCATTGGTTACAAGTGAAACAATTAATTTTTTAGTTTCTTGTATTATTATTTTGGCATTTATACTTATTAAAGGTTTTGGAATTAGTAAATTTATTTTATTTTTTCCATTAGTGCTTTTAATACAATATGTTTTATTACTTGGAAATGCTTTGATTTTCTCAGCAGTTACAGTGTATATGAGGGATATTCAACATTTTATAGGTGTTGTTTTACAATTATTGTTTTATGCGACACCAATTGTTTATTCAATTGATACTATTCCAGAAAATTTTAGATGGATTTTAAAATGGAACCCAATGACTTATATTATTGAGGGATATAGAGCAATTTTTTATAATCAAACAATGCCTGATTTAAAATCACTTGGCGTTTTAGGAATTATTTCAATTATAATTTTAATTGTTGGATATCTATTGTTTAATAAATTACAAAAACGCTTTGCAGAAGAATTATAATTTTAGATTGGAGAATTATGAATAACTTTAATTATGAATTACAACCTGGTAGAGAATTGAGACCATTTAAATTTGAAAAAGATTATGAACCTGTTATTTCGATAGTAATGCCTTTTTATAATGAGAAAGAGCATATTGAACAAACAGTTAATTCAGTTTTAAATCAAACTTTTCCTGCTTGGGAGTTGATTATTGTTGATGATGGTTCAAATGATGAAGATGCTTTAAAAGGGATTGAAAAAATAGCTAAAAAAGATAAAAGGATTTATGTTTATCATAAGGAAAATTCTGGACCAGGGGATACGCGTGATTTTGCAGTTAGTAAATCTAGTGAATCTGCTAAGTATATTTGTACACTTGATTCTGATGATTTAATTGATAAAACTTATTTGGAAATAGCTTATTTTACACTTGAAACAAATCCTAATGCGACTTGGGCATATACTGATTCAATAGGGTTTGGAAAAGAAAATTATACTTGGAATAAAGGATTTAGTTCTAATAAATTAAAAAAAGTGAATGAATTAACTGTTAATGCAGTTATTAAAAAAGAAGATTTTTTAGCTGTTGGTGGATATGGAGTAAAAGAAAAAAAGATTTTTGAAGATTGGAATTTATGGCTTAAATTTATTGCTGATAAAAAATATCCTGTTCATAATAGTTATTATGGCTTTTGGTATAGACGTAATGAGCACTCAGAACTTTCGGCTTCTGTTAATACAAATAAAAAACGTGCCATGGAAATTATTCATGATACTTGCAAGACAATTAAAGGTACTGTAGAAGCAAAAGAATATCCTGATTATAATTATAATTGGAATTATATTAGAGATGATTTTAAGTTTAAATCTGATTTTAAAGAAGAAAATAATGGAAAAATTAATATTTTGATGATTATTCCATGGATGACTACTGGTGGTGCTGATAAATTTAATTTGGATTTAGTAAATAAACTTGATCGTGATAGATTTAATTTTACAATTGTTACTACTGAACCTGGGGTAAATAATTATAGACAGCTATTCAATGATGGTACAGTTATATATGAATTACCAGCTTTTCTTGATATGAAGGACTGGCCTGCTTTTATAAATTATTTGATGAATAAGAGAAATATTAATTTTGTATTTTCTACAAATAGTGAGTTTGGTTATTCTACATTACCATACATAAAAGCTAATTATCCTGAGATTCCTATTATTGATTATGTTCATATGGAAGAATGGTATAATAGAAATGGTGGATATTCTAGGGATAGTAGTGCTGTTGAATCGGTTATTGATAAAACATTAACATGTAATGGCAATACAACTAAGATATTTATTGATCATTTTAAGAGAAATCCAAATAGTGTTGAGACAGTTTATATTGGTGTTGATGAAAATAAATATGACCCTGAAAAATATAATTGTGAAGAACAAAGAGCAAATTTTGGATTAAGTAAAAAATATGTTATTGGATTTATTTGTAGAATTTCAGAACAAAAAAGACCATTGTTGTTATTGGACATTATTAAAAAATTAAAAGAAAATAGAAATGATTTTGAATTTTTAATTGCTGGTGATGGAAATTTATTAGAAAAAATGAAATCTAAAGCTAATTCAATGGGATTAAAAGAAAATATTAAGTTTATTGGAAATGTAGCAGAAACAGCGCCTGTTTATAGTGCGTCTGATTTGACAATTAATTGTTCGATTAAAGAGGGATTGGCTTTAACATCTTATGAATCATTATCAATGGGAGTTCCTGTTATTTCTAGTGATGTTGGTGGTCAAAAAGAACTTATTAATGATGAGGTTGGAATTATTGTTCCATTACACCAGGATGAGGAAGATATTAGAGAATTTAAATATTCTGATGAAGAGATAATGGAATATGTTAATGGTATTAATAAAATTCTTGATAATTTGGATAAATATAAAGCTAATTGTAGAAAAAGAATTTTAGATGGTTTTACTATTAATCAAATGGTTGTTAGGATGAATGATATTATTGAAGAAATTTACAACAATCCTAGTAAAGAAATAATTGAAAATGGCAGAGGTCTTTCTAATAATAAATCAATTTGTAAAGAGTTAATTACGAGATATATTTTAAGTGCTGAAGAAAAATATTTATGGGAATGCCAGGAATATAATAGATATTTTGGGATTGTGAGATATAATTATAAATTTGAATTATTTAAAGAAAAAATGTGGAGAAGTTCAGTATATAGAGGCTTTGTTAAAGTTCTTCAAAAAATTGGTATTATGAAAGCATTAAAAAGAATGATGGGTGATTATTAATATGAAAGATAAGATTAAACAGATTTTTCAAGATAAAAATTTATATATTTATGGATTAATCACAATTGTGTTTTTTGGGATTTTATCTAAACTAGAGTTTGCAACAGATTCTTATGTTGTGTTTATGCAACCTACTAAGCAATATATGTTATGGTTTTTAAAATCTGGAAGATTGATTTCTGCTTGTTTTTTAGGGGCATGTAGATTATTGAATTTAGGGACACCTTTTAGAATGTATACTGTTTCTTTTATTATTGCAATTATTAGTACAATTGCAGCAATGTATTTATTATATAGTATGATAAAAGATGATATTAAGAATAAGTTTATTAAATTAATAATACCAGCCTTAATTGTTATTAATATTTTTTCTATAGAATTATATTTATTTATGGAAAAAGGTATTATGATGTTTTCGGTATTACTTGAAATATTAGCTGTATATTTTTTTAAAAAGGCATTAGAAAAAGATAAGAAATTTTTATTATTATCTATTTTTATGATGTTACTTGCTAATTTTTCATATCAGGGAACAGTTGGATTATTTGTTGTAATTTCGGCAATATATATTATAAAGTATTCTAAAAATATTAAGATGTTTTTATTAAATAATTTGTTACTTGGTATTGTTTATGTTGTGCCAGCTTTAGTTAATTATGGAATTGTAAAAATCTTTTTCCATAATGCTAGAGTATCTGGTGGGATTAATATTGTTAAATCGATTTCTAGAATATTGGAATTGTCAAAGTCTATGATGGTTGAAACATATGGAATGCTTCCTAAATATATGTTTATTGGAATATTTGTAGTATTGATTTGTTTGTTGTTAATTACAGCTATTATGAATAAAAAGAAAATTATTGTTTTATCAATGTTGTATGTAATTGTTATTACATACCTTGCAGCTGTTGCACCACAAATAATGCAAAGTACTGATGCAATAGGATTTGCTGCAAGGAATACTTATCCTTTTGCTACTATTATTGGTGTATTGTTGCTTTTAATATATTTATCTGGTATTAATATTAATAAATATATTCAGTGTTGTTTTGTTATAATTATTTCAATTTTGTTAATTTTTCAATATAGAAGTTTTACTGCATTTGAAAGAGATAGATATATTGTTAATTATATGGATAATCAATTTGCTAGAATTATAAGAGAAAAGCTTAATAAGTATGAAAGCGAAAATAAAATAGAAGTTAAAAGTGTTGGATTTGTTACAAAAAGAACTGGAGCTTCTTATTCATACCCTGATATTAGAATTAGTGGTGATATGAATTTAAAAGCTAATTTTCCAGAATGGGCAAGGGAATATTTTATACAGTATGCAATTGGTAGAAAATTTGAAATGATTAATATAGATAAGTCTGAATATTCTAAATATTTTGCTGATGATAGTGATAATTATTTTAAAGATTCACATGTGATTTTTGATAAAGATGCTATGTATATATATATATATTAAATTTTGAAAGGAGGATTTATGAAAAAGATTTCTGTTGTGATACCAATGTATTGTGAAGAAGAAGTTGCAGATATTTGTTATAAGAGAGTTGTTAGTAATCTTAAAAAATTATCTGATAGATATAGTTATGAAATTGTATTTATTAATGATGGTTCAAAAGACGATACTTTGGATATATTAAAAAAGATTGCTGATAATGACAAAAATGTTAAAGTAATTTCTTTTTCTAGGAATTTTGGGCATCAAGCTGCAGTTATAGCTGGAATTAGAAATGTAACTGGTGATGCTGTTATTATTATGGATGCTGATTTGCAAGATCCTCCTGAGTTATTTGAAGGTATGATTGAAAAGTGGGAAAATGGTTATGATGTAGTTTATGGTAAAAGGAAGACTAGAAGTGGTGAATCTTTATTTAAACTTTTAACTGCTAAAGCTTTTTATAATACTTTGAATAAATTATCTGAAATTGAAATACCTAAAGATACAGGTGATTTTAGGCTTGTTGATAGAAAAGTTATTGATGTTATTGCATCACTTCCTGAACACAATAAATTTTTAAGAGGATTGTTTAGTTGGGTTGGTTTTAATCAGTATGCTTATGAATATAATAGAGTAAACAGAGTTGCTGGTAAAACTAAATATCCATTTAAGAAAATGTTTAAGCTTGCTACTGATGGTATTTTGAGTTTTTCGGCTAAACCACTTAAAGTTGTTGGGGCAATTGGATTTTTTTCTGTAATTGTTTCGATTGCGATTTTGGTATATTCTATTGTTTCGTTTGTATTTAAGCTTAATAGTTTGACACCTGGGTGGACATCAATTATGTGTACAATGACATTTATAGGTGGGATTATTCTTATATCTCTTGGAATGATTGGTGAATATATTGCTAGAATTTATGAAGAGAGTTTGGGTAGACCTGAATATATTATAGATGAATTAATAAATTTTAAAGGAGAAGAGTATGAAGAAAATTAGTATAATAATTCCTGCATATAATGAGGAAGAAGCGTTACCAGCATTAATGGAGCGTATTACTAAATTTGCTGATGATACAAAGGATTATGATTTTGAATTTTTATTTGTTAATGATGGTTCAAAAGATAGAACAATTGAATTAATTAAAGAATATCGTGAAAAAGATAAAAGAGTTTGTTATGTTGATTTTGCTAGAAATTTTGGCAAGGAGACAGCAATGAAGGCTGGAATTGATTATGCAACAGGTGATGCAGTAGTATTTTTGGATGCTGATTTACAGGATCCACCTGAAATCATTACTGAAATGATTAAATATTGGGAAGAAGGTTATGATGATGTTTATGCTCAACGTAAGAGCAGAAAAGGTGAAACTTGGATGAAGAAATTCACTTCTAAGATGTACTATAAAATTCTTCAAGATTTAACAAATGTTCCTATTCAAAAGGATACTGGTGATTTTAGATTACTTGATAGAAGATGTGTTAATGCTCTTAAAGTCATGAAGGAATCTCAAAGAAATTCTAAGAGTATGTTTAGCTGGATTGGGTATAAAAAGAAAGCTATTTTCTATGATAGAGATCCTAGAGTTGCTGGTAAAACAAAGTGGAATTATTCTAAATTAATCAATCTTGCAATTGATGGTATTACATCTTTTACAACTTCACCACTTAGAATTTCAACTTTTATAGCAATACCAACGTTTTTAGTTTTATTTGTATATTTTGTATATGTAATTGCTAAGTCATTTATTGTACATCAACCAATTCAAGCTTTTCAAGCTACTATTTTATTAATTTTGTTCTTTTCAGGAATACAAATTATGTTGTTTGGAATTGTTGGAGAGTACTTAGGTAGAATATTTAATGAAACAAAAAATAGACCATTGTATTTAGTTAATGAATATAATGGAGAAAAAGAGAATAATGAAAAACTTTTATCAAAGGATAAGTAATTTTGTTGAATCAAAATACAAATTGATTTTTGTATTTTTATTGATATTTGCATTTATTTTTAATTTATATAAGATTGATAAAGTACCAAATGGTGTTAATTTAGATGAAGCGGGACTAGGAGTTGATGTTTATTCAATTGCAAATTATGGTACTGATAGAAATATGAATAAGTTTCCTGTTTATTTTCAAAATTTTGGAGAGGGACAGAGTGCGTTATATATCTATTTGGCTGCGATTTTAGTTAAGATGTTTGGATTTAGTGTTTTTATATTGAGAATGCCTGCTTTAATTTTAAGTGTAATTGAAGTTGGGATTATATATCTATTAATTGCTAAATTTAAAAGTCGAAAGTTCGCTTTATTTGTTATGTTTTTAACAATTATTTCTCCATGGCATTTTATGAAATCTAGATGGGCTTTAGATGCTTATTTATTATCGGCAATGTTAGTTTTTTCAATGTTTGCATTTGTGGAGGCTATTGAAAAAAGGAAAAAGTGGATTTATGCTTTAGCTGGATTATTATTTGGAATAACATTATATTCTTATGCGATTTCATATATTACTGAAATTATAATATTTATATTATTAGGTATATATGTTGTTAAAAGTAAGAAGATGGATTTAAAGGAATTTATTTGTTTTATAATTCCATTTGTTATTATGGCAATTCCTTTGATATTAATGCAGATGGTTCAATATGATTTAATTAGACCAATTAATTCATTCTTTAGTTGTACTAAGCTTCCCAATACAAGGGGACATGAAATGAACTTAGATATTGTAAAAAATATTGGTTCGTTAAAAAATGTGTTTATACAAGATATTTGGATTTTTAATTCGATACCTGGGTATGGTAACTTATATTTTATTGGGTTAATATTTGTTCCTGGGATGTTTATTTCATTGAAAAATGCTATTTATAAGAAAAGTTTTATTGATTTCTTGATGAATGTTTGGTTTTTTTCAGTAATAATATGGTGTTTAGTTGTTGAGTGTAATGTAAATAGATTAAATGGTGTTTATATTCCAATTATGTATTATATTGGAGTTATTGTTAAGTTTATAATTGATTCAAGATATTATAGTTTGTTTGTTGGAATCATTGTAATATATTTAATATCATTTGTAATGTTTGTAAATGCTTATTTTAAAGTGCTTTCTGAAAAAGATATACCTCTTTTTGACAATGGTGTAATAGAAATTGTTGAACATGTAAAAAAGGAATATAGTAATGCAAGGAATATATATTTTGAGCTAAATGACTATAATTATTGGATTTATGAAGCTTTTTCTGAGCATATTTCACCTAGTGAATATACTAAAACATTTAAAAAGAATGGATTACTTGATGTATCAATAGGTAGATATCATAATGGTGAAATTAATGTTAATGAAATTAATGATAAAAGTGTTTATATTTTAGATAATCCTACAAAAGAAAATATTTTAATTGATAAAAATTTTAGAAAAGATAGTTTTAAGTCTAGATATAGTATATATTATAAGTAGATAAAATAATGGAGGATAAGTTATGTGGGGAGATATTGCAATAGCGTTTTTATTAGCGTTTATTACAGCATTTGTTATAACACCATATACAATTAAACTTGCTAAAAGAGTTGGGGCAATTGATATGCCTAATGATAGGAGGGTTAATAAAAAGCCTATACCTAGAATTGGTGGAATAGCTATTATTGCAGGATTTATAGTATCAGTAATATTTTTAGTTATTTCAATGAAGCTTGAAAATAAATTATTATTTAAAGATTCAAATCAATATCTTGAAAAATTAGTTGGCTTTTTTGTTGGAATAGTTATTCTTGTAACTATGGCTTATATTGATGATATTAAAAGTTTGAAGCCATGGCAAAAATTGATTGCGCAAATTGTTTCTGCAACTATTTTATATATTTTTGAAGTTAGGATAGATGCTATTAATGGATTTATAATTCATCCAGCTTTTAGTTATATTTTAACTATTGGTTGGATTGTTGGAATTACAAATGCAGTTAATTTGATTGATGGATTGGATGGTTTGTCATCTGGAACCACATTGATTTCTTGTATATTTTTATTGATTATATTTGCTACTAATGGATCATCTATGATTTCTGTTATATTAATAACAGCATTGGCTGGTGCAATAACTGGATTTTTACCTTTTAATGCTAATCCAGCTAAAACATTTATGGGTGATGTTGGTTCTCAATTTTTAGGATTTAGTTTAGCAGTTATTTCAATTTTTGGTATAGCTAAGACTGTTACATTAGTTGTATTAATAGCTCCTGTTTTAGTTTTAGGATTACCGATATTTGATACAATATTTGCTATTATTAGAAGAATTAAAAAAGGTAAATCTTTAAAAGCTGTTTTTCAACCTGATAAAGGTCATTTACATCATAGATTAATTGCTAAAGGGTATACTCAAAAGCAAGCGGTTATTATTTTATATGCTATTACTGCAGCACTTGGTATGTTTGCAATTATATTTGTGTATGATGGAATTATTAAAGCTTTGGCTTTTATGTTTGTAGTTGCAGTGATGCTTTGGATTGGTAGAGCAGAATTGTCTAGATATAATAGTGATTTATTGAAATCAAACAAAAAAGATATGGAATAGAGGTTTTTAATGGATAAGAATAATATAATTGATCCATCTTTAGAAAATGATTTTGAAGAAAATCAAGAAAATGATTTAAGGCCACAAAGTTTGAGTGAATATATTGGTCAAGAAAAAGTAAAAGATAATATGAAGGTTTTTATTGAAGCTGCTAAGAAGAGAGGCGAAGCATTGGACCATGTTTTACTTTATGGTCCTCCAGGACTTGGTAAAACGACTCTTGCCAATATTATTGCAAATGAGATGCATTCAAATATTAAAATTACTTCAGGGCCTGCTATTGAAAGACCTGGTGATTTGGCTTCAATTTTGACATCTTTACAAGATAGGGATGTTTTGTTTATTGATGAAATTCATAGAATTAATAAAAATATAGAAGAAATTTTATATCCTGCACTTGAAGATTATGTTTTAGATATTATTATAGGAAAAGGTCCAACGGCTAAATCAATCAGGATTGATTTAGCTCATTTTACTTTAATTGGTGCTACTACAAGGGCTGGATCTTTGACAACACCTCTTAGGGATAGATTTGGTATTACTGAGAGATTGATGATTTATGAAAATGAAGAGCTTGCTACGATTGTAAAAAGATCTGCTAGAATTTTAAATATTTTAATAGATGATGATGCAGCTCTTGAAATTGCAAGGAGGTCTAGAGGTACTCCTAGAATTGCAAATAGATTATTAAAGAGAGTTAGAGATTATTCTTTGGTTTTGGGTGATGGTGATGTTAATTTAAATATTGCTAGAATTGCTTTGAATAAGCTTGATATTGATGAGATTGGTCTTGATGCTATTGATAAAAGAATATTGGAAACAATGATTGAAAAATATAATGGAAAGCCTGTTGGAATTGAAACTCTTGCTACAACACTTGGTGAGGAAGAATCAACAATTACAGATGTTTATGAACCATATTTAATTCAAATTGGTTTTATTGCTAGAACTCCTAGGGGTAGAATGGTAATGCCTGCTGCTTATAAGCATATGGGATATCCATATCAAGATTTTTTCTAATAAATGAGGATATTATGAATAAAAAGAAGATTATAAATATTTTAATTCAATTTAGTATTTTTGCTTTATCGCTTGTATTATTTTTAGTTGCTAGATTAACAGCTCCTGCAACTGATCTTGATGAAGTTTGGAATTATAATACAGCAAATGCTTTTGCTATGGGATTAATTCCATATAAGCAAGTTAGTATGATTACTACACCATTGTTACCAATGGTTAATTCTATTTTCTTAAAAGTGGTTTTTAATGGTATTATAACATATAGAGTTGTGATGGGAATTGTTTTTGCATTAATTGTATTATTTATATATTTAATAATTAGAGAGCTTAGTAGTAAATGGCTATTGTCATATATTTGTGCTTTTTTTATAGGAACTTTATTAATAAATAAGTTTTTACTTGATTATAATTATCTATTTTTATTGATTGTTTTAATGATTGCTTTTTTAGAAGTAAGAGATTTAAAGAAGAATGAGAATTTTAATTTCAATCATAATTTATGTGTTGGCTTATTAACTGGATTAGCTTTTTTAACAAAGCAAACGATTGGTTTGCTATTAATAATTGTTGTAATTTTTGAAGTTTTTATATATATGAAGAAGACTGGTTTTGATTTGAAATTTACTAAATTTATAAAGTTAATTGGTGTTAGAATATTTGGAATGATGCTTCCTATTACAATGTTTTTAATATATCTAGGTGTTAATGGAGCTTTTAATGATTTTATTAATTATGCGATAAAAGGTGTTAAGGAATTTAGTAATAGTATTCCATATTATAGGCTTTTTGATAGTAATGATAAAGTTGTTTCAATTATTTCTAGGTTGTTTATTATTGTATATATTCCATTATTTATTACTTTTATTTTGGAATCGATAAAGAATAAAAAATTGAATGATGAATTAATAAATATTTATGTTTTAGCATTTTGCTCGATTCCAGTGATTGCTATTATATATCCAATTAGTGATGATTTTCATTTAATGGTAGCATCGGTTTGTGCATTAATTATTATTGCATATTTATTTATTCTAGTATTAAAGAAAATTGATGGTTTTATTAAAATTGATATGTTTTATAAGAAATTATTATTAATAGGAATTTTAGTGGTTATTGTTTTAATTTCTTTTAAAAACTTAATAATTGAAAGAAATATTAATGTTAAAGAAAATGTATTGGTGCCATTTAAACATTATGAAGGGATATATGTTCCTAAATATTTAAGTAATAGAATTTCTGATGTGACTGACAAAGTTAGGTCATATAGTAATTCTGGTAGAGAATCAATTATTATTGATGCAGAAGCGGCTATTTATGATATTGTTTTAAATAGGTATAAGAAAAATTATGATATGCTTTTGATTGGTAATATTGGTGAACATGGTGTCGAAAAAATTATTAATGAAATAAAAGATTCTCATAATGTTTATTATTTTGTTAAAAATCCACAATATGCTTTAAATTGGCAACTTCCTGAGGATATTGTTGATTATATTAGAAATAATTTAAAATATCATGAAACAGTTTCTGTTTTTGATGTTTATTATAAAGATTAGAAATGAGGGATTATGAAATTATTGATGCATGTTTGCTGTGCACCTTGTAGTGTGTATTGTATTGAAACTTTAGATAAAAAAGGGATAAATCCTGATTTATATTGGTATAATCCGAATATTCATCCATATAATGAATATGTTTCAAGACGTGATTGTATGATTGAATATGCTAAAAATATTAATTTGAATTTAGAAGTTAATGATGACTATGGTCTTGAAGAATTTTGTAGAAATGTTGCAGGTGATCCAGCTTCTAGATGTGTTAAATATTGCTATCCTGTTAGAATGAGAAAAGTTTTTGAATATGCAAAAGAACATGGGTATACACATGTTACAACTAGTTTATTATATAGTATTTATCAAAAACATGAGTTTTTGAAGAAGATTATGTCGGAGCTTGCTGAAGAGTTTGGTATTGAATTTTATTATGAGGATTTTAGAGTAGGATTTTGGGCAGGTCATGAGAAAGCGAAAGACGCAGGTATGTATTTACAAAAATATTGTGGATGCATTTATAGTGAAAATACATCTGATCCAAAAAATCAAATCAAACCTAAATTGCCTGATAATTTTGAATTTGAACCAGTAATTAGGAGTGTTATTGTAAAAAAAGAAAAAGACAATAAAGAGCAATATATGGATTTATTATTGGAAGCGGACCCTAGTAAAGAATTGATTGAGAAGTATTTGAATACTGGAGACTTATTTGTTCTAAGATATAAAGAAGAAGTAGCTTGTTTAGCTGTAATTGTAAAAGTTGATGATAATATTTGTGAATTAAAAAACATTGTTACTGTAGAAAAATTTAGAGGACTTGGATTTGGAAAACAAATGATTAAATATTTATCTGATACTTATAATGTGAAATATAGTGTAATGATAGTTGGAACTACGGAAAATAATATTCCATTCTATGTTAAGCAGGGATTTGATAAGCATTTTAAGACGGTTAAAAACTTTTTTGTAGATAATTATGATGAAGAATTGTTTGATGGTGATTTGAAGTGTAGTGATATGTATTATTATTTAAAAGATTTAAAGAAGAAATAGGTGTGTTATGTTAGATAAAATAATTGATTCTTGTAATTATGTTGTTAATAATAGCAAGAATGTTAAGATAAATTATGAAAAATTAGATAATTTTATTAAAGATATTGATTGCAACAATTTAAAAAATTGGTTATTGTTTAATCCTAATAATTTGCTTGAATTTGATATTTCAACATTAATTAATTTTCTTCTAATTTTTGAATCTATAGATTATTGTTTTTGGGGAAATCCAAAATGGGAAATTATTGCTGATGATGGAAGTAAAAAAGATGGATCTGATGCATTATTATATTGTATGTTGAAATTGTTTCGTATTAAAGGATTGAATGAACTTGAATATCTTTCTATGGATGAATTTAAAGAAATATTGAATGGAAATGTTGAAATTCCTTTATTAAAAGAAAGATATGAAACTCTTATTAAAAATGTAAAAATTGTAAAAGAAAAAATGAATGGTGATTTTTATAATTATATAAAGGATATTTATAAAGACGAGGAATTATTTAATATTATTATAGAAAATTTTGATTCTTTTAATGATGTTAGAATTTATAATGGTAAAAAGATTTATTTTTATAAGCTAGCTCAATTATTAACATCTGATATTTTACATATAAGAGAGTATTTTGAAAAATGTACTGTTGACTATTCAAATTTACTTGGCTGTGCTGATTATAAAATACCTCAGACATTAAGAGCGATTGGTATTTTAGAATATAATAAAGAATTATCAAATATTATTGATAATGGTAAAGAGTTGGAAAAAGGTAGTGAATTTGAAGTGGAAATTAGAGCTAGTCAGTTATTCGTAATTAATTATATAAAAAATAAAATAAATGTTAATGCCATTGATATAAATGATTATTTATTTCTATATTCAAAAAAAGTAAAAACTATTGCAAAGCCATATCATTTATGTAATAATACTAATTATTAAACTATTTTTAGGAGGTATTTAAATGATTGAATCAAAGGGATGGAACTGGAAAATAGTTGAAGGTAAGTCAGAAGAAAGGTGGAAAAATCCAAGTATTGAATCTTATTATTTATTAAATAGATGGATTTCACAGAACAAAAAAGATTTTCTGGATTTGGGATGTGGACTTGGAAGACATTCAATCTTATTTGGTAAAAGCAATTTTAATGTAAATTGTTTTGATATTAGTGAAGATGCAATTAATAGGACTAAGGATTGGGCTGAAAGGGAAAATTTAAAGTTTGATTATAGTATTGGTGATATGCTTAATTTACCTTATGAAGATGATAAGTTTGATTGCATATTATGTAGAAATGTTATTTCACACACTGATACTGAGGGAATGAAGAAAATTGCTGAGGAAATATATAGAGTTTTAAGGAAAGATGGGGAATGTTATTTAACTCTTGGTTCAAAGGATACTTTTGGATTTAAACAAGAAGATTGGCCACTTATTGATAATAATACTAGATTGAGAATGGAGGAAGGTCCTGAATATAAAGTACCACATTTTTTTGCAGATTATGATTTGATAAAAGAGTTATTTTATAAATTTAAGATTGTTGACATTTACCAAGTTGTTAATTATTATGAAAAAGATAATGGATTAAATGAATCTTATCATTATCATGTTTTAATAAAAAAAGTGTAGGAGGTATGTGATGATTGAGTTGGAGCAATATCGTGATAGATGGTTAAGAGAAAAGATGGATGAAGTTATTGGGTTTTATCCTAGAGAATTTTATCCTTTTGATAATTTTTCATCTTTTAAAGTAGAGTGGAATGGATATTTGTTTGCGTCAGTTGAAGAAGCTTATCAAGCAGCAAGTTTTATGGGAAGTGATGAGGAGCTAGTGGAGAAAATAAAGAAATCACATTCTGCTGACGAGGCTCAAAGAATTGCATATGCTAACAGGGATAAAAGAAGAGAAGATTGGGATGATGTTAAGATTTCTATTATGGAGGAATTGCTTAGATTAAAAATCGAACAAAATCCTTATGTTAAAAAGAAACTTTTACAAACTGAAGATTATATGATTGTTGAAGATTCTCCTAAAGATGATTTTTGGGGTTGGGGACCTAATAGGAATGGTCAAAATAATTTAGGAAAGTTATGGATGAAGTTAAGAAAAGAATTGAAAAATAATTGTTAAGAAGAAATAAATTTGATTTTTTCATAGACTGCTTACAGAGTATATAAAATATTTTGTTAAACAGTCTTTTCTTTTTTTGTTTAATATGAGAGTTGTTGAAATCTTCTAAATGTATATGACTAAAATATTATATTTATATTAAATTTCTAACATTTTTAGTATTGAAAAATTATTTACGATAAAATACAAAGTGTATAAGAAGGTATAAAAATAAGGAGAGTTTAAAATGGTAAAACTTGAAATAATTAATAAAAAAGAAGATTTATACTATCTAAAAGATAGCAAAAATAATAATTATGAATTTAGTATGGAATTTTATGATATTGATGAAAGTCCTAAAATAGGAGATTATCTTGAACTATCAGCAGAACTATTAAACCCAATGTATGCAGGATATAGTGTATTATATACATTCGGAAATTTAAAAAACCCATGTGGAAGAAATACTACAAATATGAATAATATTGATATAATTAAATTAATAATGAAAAATAAAGAGATTATTTTGAAAAGGTTATATGGATAATATTATATAAGGAGGAAAATAATATGCCTGAATTATCAAAAGAATTAAAAGAAATTAAGAAAAAATATGGCGAAAAATTTATGCATATATGTAGAGATAATTTTTCTTCTTTGTTAGAAAAAGAAGGATTATTAATTCGGAATTTTAAATAAATATTTTGCACAAAATAGTAGAAGCATAGGTGATGATATAGAAAAAAATAATGTTTTAATTGATTTTAAGAATTTTATTTTTAGTAAAATAGATGTTGAAAAAAAAGAAATACAAGTAATTGAAGAAAAAAATCCATATGAAATTTTAGATGAAGTAGGTTATGAATTAATAGAATGTAAAACTGAAGAAGAAATACAAAAATTCAGGAAATATTATGCTCCAAATGAATTAATATGTACGATATATAATCGTGGAAGATTAAAATCTAGTGTAGTTTTTTTTGCAGTAAAAAAAGATGTTGAAAGGATTAAAAGAGAAGATTTTAAAAATCCACAAAGAGAAGATGAATACGGAACATCAGTATTAGGAATACAATTTGACAAGTATGGAATATGTACTCCACATATAATAACTAGATATAACCATACTGTGAATAACCCGAATGGAACATATGGAAATAATTTAAATAAAATAGCTAGCGGTTTAACTGAAAGCTTTGCTAGATTATTACACGAAAGAGGACTCGAATTAAATAAAAACAATATAGAAGAATTTGAATTACCTGGATATACAGTTGCAAGTGATGGAAAATATTATAAATATAATATGGAAATAGACGGAAGATACTATTGCCCAGGAAATATAATAATAGATCGGTGGAGAAATAATAAAGTTAGAACCAGAAAAAGAAGTTTTGATAGATTATTTTATATTAGATAAAGAAAAAAAGAGATTAAGATTATATGATGCATATATAGAAGATGGTTTTTGTAAATGTTTTGAAAATATTGAAAAAATCCAAATGGAAAAGAATTCTGAAAAAGAAAAACAAACAAGGGTTATAATTATAGAAACTAAAGATTCAGAGTTACCAATATCAATAGAAATTGACAAAGATAATAATATTATTGGATATAGTAATCCACAATTAACACAAGTAGGTGATCGTTTTCTTCAATTGAATAACCAATTAAGTAAATTGAACTTACCACAACTAACACAAGTAGGTAATAATTTTCTTGGAGGTAATAACCAACTAAGTGAACTAAACTTACCACAATTAACACAAGTAGGTGATGGTTTTCTTCAACAAAATAACCAACTAAGTGAACTAAACTTACCACAACTAACACAAGTAGGCCATTATTTTATTCCTTGTAATGAACAATTAAGTAAACTGAACTTATCACAACTAACACAAGTAGGTAATAATTTTCTTAAATGTAATGAACAACTAAGTGAACTAAACTTACCACAATTAACACAAGTAGGTAATTGTTTTCTTGAACAAAATAACCAACTAAGTGAACTAAACTTGCCACGACTAACACGAGTAGGTGATGGTTTTCTTAAATATAATAACCAATTAAGTGAACTAAACTTACCACAACTAACACAAGTAGGTCATAATTTTCTTGGAAGTAATAACCAACTAAGTGAACTAAACTTACCACAATTAACACAAGTAGGTGATGGTTTTCTTGGAAATCTATCAGCAGCAGTAAAGCAACTTGCGAAAATTGAAGGTGAAAAAGGAATAGAAATTAACCTTAAGACTGAAAAAACTTCACTACAACAAAAAGTATTCTATAAAGATAGAAAAATTGAAAATAATGTACAAATAGAAACAATTTCGAATGATAATATAGAAAAAAATGAAAATAGTAAATCTGCATTTATCGAAAACATTAAAATCATTGAAGATGAAAATACTTTGTTATTGAAACGATATATAAGAGGAGAAATAAAAAAAGAAGATTTAACAGAAGAACAAAAAAATCTTTATATACCTTATATCATAAACAAATTAATAATTTTAAAAAATCTAATGAAATTAGAAAAAACAAATTATTACAATATAAAAAGGAATTGGATTTGTAATATAATTTATAAATACTATAATAATAGAAATTTGTCATTATAAAAAATTATAGGATGGAGAAATTGCAAAAGAAGTATTTAAATTTATTCATAATTATGTAGTTGAAAAAGTTTATGATGTAATAAGATTAATAGTTTATTAAAATAATTTAAATACTATTAAATTATTTTAGAAAATTGCTTTAAGAGATTTATAAAATGTAATTGGTCATTAAAAGATAAAATATTTATATGATTTGAAAAAATAATGGAATAGACAGATTACTATTCCATTATTTGTTTAACTTAAGCTTTAAACTACCAGCTATGCTGGTGAGTCCAATGACATTTATAGTTATGAGAGTGGTATCAAAATAAAAACTCTCCATGTTATAATAAAGTTAAGTTTGTCAGCTTAAAATTTATTATAAAAGGAGAGTGATTTGTATGAAAAGTCCATACACAGATAGTTTAGCACACACAACGTATGAATGTAAATATCATATAGTTTTTGCACCAAAATATAGAATGAAAGAAATTTATGGTTATTTGAGAATAGAAATTGGAATGATATTGAGAGAATTAAGTAATCGAAAAGATGTTGAAATAATCAATGCTGAAGCTTGTCCAGATAATATTTATATGTATGTAAGTATACCACCCAAATTGAGTGTGTCATCATTCATGGGATATTTGAAAGGAAAAAGTACATTAATAATATTTGAGAGACATGCTAATTTGAAATATAAATATGGAAACAAAGTGTTTTTGTGTAGAGGCTATTATGTCAGTACAGTAGGAAATAACAAGTCTGCAGTATATAATTATGTTGAAAATCAATTGAAAAAAGATATGATGTCAGATCAGTTGACAATCAAAGAATATAAAGACCCTTTCAAAGGGTAGTAAGTAAAAAAGTCGCAAGCGAAAGTGGCTTAAAGCTGGCAAACTAAAAGCACTTCAGTGCAAGCTAGTAATAGAGCCTTATAGGCTCATATGAAAATCCACCAGTTATACTGGTGGATAATTATAGGTATTGGAGAGGTTTATGGATAATAAAAAAGAGATATTTGGGTATCAAGGAATATTTTTTGATGATATTGTTAGAAAAGAGTTAATTAAATTACAAAAAAATGTATTGAATGAAAATATTATTAATATGCATGTTACTTTTAATTATGGAAGACTTTATAAGTTCCCTGAAAACATTGTAGGCAAAGAAGTGGAAGTTATTATTGTGGGATATGGTTCAGATGGTTTGAATAGTGGTTTTGCTGTTGAAATACAGGATGAATTAAATGAATTTTATAAAAATAAAAGTGTAGCACATATTACTGTTTCTCTTGGAGAAGTAAATGGAATTAAGGGGAAAGCTGTTGATACAGGTAAGTTGAAATTTAATAAATTGGATAAAACATTAAAAATTAAAGGTAGGATTGGATATTTTTCATCTGGAGTTGTTTTTGATAATTCTATTTTTAATTAAAGAATATAAAGAATCAAGTTCATTATAAGTGGCTTGATTTTTTTTATTTTTTATGTGAATGAAGGAATATTGATAAAAATGCTTGTATTATAAAGGAAAATTTTAAATAATGCGTAATTTAAATTATTAAAAAATATGATGAATTGTGAACAAATGGAGCAGAAAATACTATGAATATTGCAGAATTTGTACATTAACGTTTACAATTCACACATATTAAAAATATAAATCCAATGTAGAATATAATAAATTAAAACAAGATTTTAATTTGGAATTTAATAGTTAAGGAGGAATGCTAATGGCTAAAAAGAATATAATGCAAATTATATTTATTGTAGTTCTAGTAATTGTCTTATGTATAATAGTTAGATTATTTATTGATGAAAAGAATACTATTAGTACAGAGACAAATAATAATAGTATGCTTAGTCAGAGTGGAGGAACATTTTTAAATAAGCCAAATGGTGACATGAGTCAGCCTGGCGTAGGCAATAATGCTAATGTTTTACATAATGGTGCAACAGAAATTTCTAGTGATACAACAAATAATTTGCAAACGTATTCTTCTACAGAAGGTTCACAAAACGCATTTTTAGTAACAAATGGTACATCAAAAATATCAAATGCTAAAATTACTAAATCAGGTAACTCAAACGATGAGAATTCGGATTTTTATGGAACAAATGCCGCAGTATTAGTTAAGAATGGTACTTTAAATATAGATGGTGGAAGTGTTACTACAAATGGTTCGCATGCAAATGGTGTTTTTGCATATGCGAATGGTACAATTAATCTTACAAACACTAATATTAAAACAACAAGTAATAATTCTGGTGCAATAATGGTAACAGGAGGAGGAAAATTAAATGCTACAAATGTAACTGCTGAGACTGATGGTAATTTATCAGCTCCGATTAGAAGTGATAGGGGTGGTGGAATTATGATTGTTAATGGTGGAAAATATACAGCAAATGGAATTGGTTCACCTGTAATTTATTCTACTGCTAATGTTACAGTTAACAATGCTACTTTGATATCAACTAAATCAGAGGGTGCAGTTGTTGAGGGTAAAAACTCAATCACGTTGAATAATGTTAATTTAACGGATACTAATACAACATTGAATGGTAATTCTGAAACATATAAAAATATATTTATATATCAATCAATGTCAGGTGATGCTGATGAAGGTCTGGCATCGTTTAGTGCTAGAGATTCAACAATAACAACAAATAAAGGAGATACTATATTTGTTACAAATACTAAAGCAACTATATCTCTTACAAATAATAAGATAATTAATAATGATTCTACTGGAGCATTTTTGAGAATACAGTCTGGAAAATGGGGTAGATCTGGATCAAATGGTGGAGATTTAACTTTAAATGCAAATAATCAAATAATAAATGGTGATATTTTTGTAGATAATATTTCAACATTAAATATGAAATTAACGAATGGAAGTAATTATACTGGTAAAATAAATGGAAATAATACTGCTAAAAATATAACTTTAAGTTTGGATAGTACTTCTAAGATAAAATTAACAGGTGATACTTATGTCAATACTTTAGAAGACGCAGATTCGTCATATAGTAATATTAATTTTAATGGATATAAGTTATATGTTAATGGAATAGCTATAAATAAATAATTGAATAAATTTTAAAAAATAAAATAAGGAGAAAATAATGAAAGAAAAAATTTTAAGTATAACAATAGGAGCATTAATAGGAGCTGTAGTGGTTTCGTCAGGATTTTTAATAAGTGCGAAAATGAATAGAAAGATTGGTAGTTTAAATGGAATGCCTCCAATGGGGCAAGAACAGATGCAAGGACTAAATGGTTCAATGGGACAAAACGGAGGACCATCAAA
>JABCPQ020000013.1 GCA_013333035.2 Clostridiales bacterium
AATTAGGAATATTATTCAAATATCTAGTTTGATAAATCAAATCCAATATTTCTTTTTTATCAGAAGCATCAATAACTTGTTTTTCAAAGACTTCCAAAAACTGTTTTTCAAACTTCGAGATATTAGTACTAACTTCATAATACTTTATCTTAAGCATTAACTCTTCTTTCATTTTCTCAAACCCCATAGGATCTTGAATTTTAGAATATTCATTTATTTGCTTTTCTAAATTAGCTTTACTATTAATAAGCAACTTTTGATAATTCCTAATATCAAAAATCTTTTTATCAGAAGGCAATTTACTATTAACAAGCATAAACTCATTTTTTAATTTATTAGGTTGTTGTAACAATTCATTAATATGTTGTAAATCAACAAAAGCCTTATTCTTTTTAGTTAAAATTTCTTGTTGATATTCATAAGGATATCTCATCTTCAAATATTCATTTTTATACACTGCCAAAATATCCAGTATTTTTTCATTTTGCATCTTATCAAAAGACTTGTAAAATTGCATACTAACATTAACCAATTCATTCCATAAAGGTTCTGGAAGATTTATTTTTAAATCTTCTGCACTTCTTAAATTATCAACAAGAACATCACCTAAAATATAAGTAAGCAAAATATATACAATATTACACTCACTACTTTCTATTTCAGATTTATCAATAGACCAAGACCAACCATTAAAATCCCTTAATACTTCTGCTCTTGAAATAGCTTTTCCAATACCAACAGTAGTAAGTACTGCTCTCTCTTCCAAACTCATTTCAGCATTAACATTATTATCAATTTCAGCCTTCGTTATTGCATATAATAAATCTTTTTCAGTAGGAAAAGTATATATAACTGGATTATTCAAATATTTATCAGGCGATTTTATACGCAAACGCTCAGACTTCATTTTTATTTGATTTTCATTATTTATCTTAATAATATCAATAACAGAACAATAGTTTTTTACATCATCATAAATATTATTTAAAAAATTACCTTTAGTTGGCACAACTCTTTTAATCTTTTTATAATTATCATAACTATCATCAATTTTATAAACCATACTTAAAATTAAATTTGCTATTTGTGGTTTAAATTTTTTAATATCAATTAAATTTCCCATCTCTTCATTAAATTCAGAAGAGCTTAAAATATCTTTATGCACGTTAACTCCTTACTATTTATTATTCATCACTTGCAGAATTTTCTGCACTAGGCGCATTCTTCAATTCATTCCATCTTTCTTTACTCATTAGTACATCACGAGGCTTACTTCCTTGAAATCCAGAAACAATTCCTCTCTGCTCCATTTGATCAATAATTCTTCCAGCTCTTGCATACCCTACTTTAAATTTTCTTTGGATAAAAGATGTAGAAGCTGTTTGATTTCTTATAACTTCCTCAATAGCCTCTTCTAACAATGGATCATTATCATCATCTTCATCATCAGAAACATTATTAACAGGATTATCTATATTATCAATCTTCTCTAAAATAGAAGTTGAATTTTCATTAATTTCATCAGTCTTAATATATTTAACAATATTCTCTACTTCTGAATCTGAAACAAATGCTCCTTGAACTCTAGTAGGCTTAGATGCACCAATTGGGAAAAATAGCATATCACCTTTTCCAAGTAATTTCTCAGCGCCTGCTGAATCCAAAATAGTTCTTGAATCAACTTGTGAAGAAACTGCAAAAGCAATTCTTGAAGGAATATTTGCTTTAATAATACCTGTAATAACATCAACAGATGGTCTCTGTGTTGCAATAACCAAATGCATACCAGCAGCTCTAGCCATTTGTGCCAATCTACAAATTGCATCTTCAACTTCTTTAGCAGCAACCATCATCAAATCAGCTAACTCATCAATAATAATAACCATTTGAGGCATTGTAGGTTCTCCTCTTTCTTCTGCCTGTTGATTATATCCCTTAATATCTCTAACTTTCTTCTCAGCAAATTTAGAATATCTACTAACCATCTCCTGAACAGCCCAAGCTAAAGCACCTGCTGCTTTCTTAGGATCTGTCACAACTGGAATTAATAAATGTGGTATCCCATTATAAACTGAAAGCTCAACAACTTTAGGGTCAATCATTAATAATTTAACCTCACTAGGTTTTGCTTTATAAATAATACTTGTAATCAATGTATTAATACAAACTGATTTACCACTACCAGTACTACCTGCAATAAGCACATGTGGCATCTTAGCAATATCTGTAACAACAGCATCACCAGCAACATCCTTTCCTAAAGCAAATGCAAGCTTTGACTTAGCCTCTTCAAATTCATCACTTTCAATAATATCCTTAAGCCCTACAATAGATTTATTTTTTCTAGGAATTTCAATACCTACAGTATGTTTTCCAGGAATTGGAGCTTCAATTCTTATAGATTCTGCTTCCAAACTTAGAGCAATATCATCAGCTAAATTAGAAATCTTACTTACTCTAACACCTTCTGCAGGAGCTATTTCAAATCTTGTAATAACTGGTCCAACCGAAACATTTTCAACTTTTGCAGAAACCCCAAAACTCTGTAAAGTTTTTCTCAATTTTTCAGAAGTTGCCAAAATTCTTTTTCTAATATCTCCATCTTCATTTTCACCAATATCAGCCAATATATTAATAGGTGGAAATTCATAATGATCTTCAGCAACATTTAAAGTACTATCATTCAATCCCAAAGATTCTGGAGAAACATCTTCAGATACTTTGTTATTTTTTTCAACATTATTATCAAATTTATTAATTGTCTTTCTTCCAGTATTTGTTTTCATATTAGGAATTTCTAATTGTTCAGAGCCGCCGTCCGAATTCTTAGATAATGGTAAATTTATATTTATTTCATCTTCAAAATCACCATCATCTTGAACTAAACTATCCCCATAATCAACATCAGTACTAGTAGCAATATTTTTCATTATTGCAGACTCTTTTTTAATACCTGCAACATCATTATCATCATAATATTTGGTAAAAACACTAAATATTCCTTTACTTTTCTTAGGTCGATTATTAACTTCTTCATTAGACATGGAAGTAATTTGTCTAGCAGAATCTTCTTTAACTTTTTGTTCTTTAATCAATTTCTGAGTTTTTTTCTCATTTTGCATAGCTAATTCTTTATTTCTAGCTCTATGTTCAGAAAGATTTTCTTTAAACTCAATTACATCTCCAACAACATTAATTTTAAATGCAATTATTATAATAATTAGCATAATTCCAAAACACAATATTGATGTACCAATTGCACCAATTGCCCTTACAGCTGGTACTGCAAAAAGCGTACCAAAAGCTCCTCCACCAATATCCCTTGTTCCTAATTCATATCCTTTAGATAAAATATCAGACATTTTATCAGTCGGATTAATATTTCCATTAGATATTTGATATGTTGCTAACACAATATTAATCATTAAGAAAAATAAGAAAAATACAAAAACTTTAGATGTTACCTTCTTTTCATTTTCAGCAATCATAAATATTGTAAAAACCAACATTGCAACTGGCAAAAAATACTTTATAAATCCAAAGATTCCACCAAGTGCTAAACTAATCTCATTTCCAATTTTACCCTGTTTAAAATAAACAAAAGCAATCATTAAAAAACTAGCTAAAATCAATATAAGCCATTGAACATTAAATTTAACGCTTTGTTTTTGCTTTTTTGCACTTTTCTTTCTAGTAGCCAATTTCATAACCTCCTAAAATATACGCATCTTATAATACTAAGCAATTATATATTAAAAAAAAAATAAAATCAAGCGCAATAATGTACACTTGTTCGTGATAAAAGTGATATTTTCGTACTACAATATATAGCAAAAGAAATATTAATAGGATTTAACAAATCAAAAATAAAGTCTGCATATACAATATACAAACTTTATATCCTAACATACATTATCTTAATTTCCTCTTTTGTGTCCTATATGCTTGATTAGCCATAAAAGATTCTGGCATAATTTTTGCTAAACAAGCAATAATTCTTATTAATATACTTGAAAAATAAACTACTTTATTAGATTTAAATAATCCATTAACCCCAATCTTAGCAACATCACTACTACTCTGTCCTTTTAATGAAAAAGTAACATTCGCGTTTTTATTAAACTCGGTATCAACAGGCCCTGGACAAAATGCTACAATTCTAACTTTTGAATTAACTACTTTCAACTCCTTAGCAATTGCTCTAGTCAATCTCACTACATAAGCCTTTGTTGAATAATAAGTTGCCATCAATGGACCTGGCATAAATCCTGCAATAGAAGCTATATTTAAAATATACCCCTTATTTACTTTAACCATATCTCGTAAAAATAATTTAGTTAAAATATGAAGTCCTAAAATATTTGTATTAATCATCGAAATATCTTTTTCTATGTCAGTTTCATAAAATTTTCCACAATCTCCAAATCCAGCATTATTAACTAATACATCAATATTACCAAATTCTTTTCGAACATCATTATATAAATTCTTCACAGATTCAACATTACTAACATCACATTTCATAATCAACACATTGCACTTATCATACTTTTTAATGATTTCATTTTTCACTTCCTTAAGCTTATTAAAACTTCTAGCTACTAAAATCAAATCATAACCTCTATCAGCAAATTCAAAAGCCATATCCCTACCAATTCCTGATGAAGCACCAGTTATTAAACTAATCATATCTCCTCCACTATTTCATTACACAGATTTTCCCACAAAGTAAAACAAAACCCTAAATGCCAAAACATCTAGGGTTAATATATTAAACTAATTTTAAGATAACTGTTTCAGCGCCATCTCCACGTCTTTGACCTAATTTTATGATTTGTGTATAACCACCTGTTCTCTTTTCATATCTTGGTCCTAAAACATTAAATAATTTATCTGCTAAATCAATGCTATTTCCATTTTCATCTTTGACTTTATTAACTTTTGTCATGATTTTTCTTCTAGCATTTAATCTTGAAGCATTATCTTTTTGTCTTTTTTCAACTTTTTCTTCTTTAACAACTTTAAGGAATTCATTTCCGTTTTTACTTTTTGTAACAGCTGTTTCTTTATTACCTTTACTATCTAACTTAGCTTTAACAACTTTAACATCAACTTCTGTATAGTTGTCTTTTTCTTTACATGCTAATGCTATAATACTATCTGCAATAGCTTTAACTTCTTTAGCTCTAGCTTCTGTTGTTTCCAACTTTTCATGCCAAATTAAATCAGTAGTAAGATTCTTTAAAACTGACTTACGAATATCAGTTGTCATTCCTAACTTTCTGTTTGCCATCTTTCTCACCTTTCTAATTATTCATTATGATAATTTATATATCTTCTTCATTTCTTAGGTTTAAACCTAACTCATGTAACTTAGCAATAACTTCATCCAATGATTTCTTTCCAAGATTTTTAACTTTCATCATATCATTTTCACTCTTACAAGCTAAATCACCAACTGTTGAAATACCTGATCTCTTTAAACAATTAAAAGATCTAACAGATAATTCTAACTCTTCAATTGGTCTTTCTAAAATCTTTTCTTTTTTATCTTCTTCTTTTTCAATCATAATAGATGTGTTTTTTGCAGTTTCTGATAATTCTACAAATAATTGTAAATGTTCAGTCATAACTTTAGCTGCTAAACTTAAAGCTTCATATGGCTCTAAGCAACCATCAGTCCAAAGTTCAATAGTTAATTTATCATAATCTACCATTTGTCCAACTCTAGTATTTTCAACTGAGTAATTAACCTTTTTAACTGGAGAATAAATTGAATCAATTGAAATAACTCCAATAGGTTGATTTGGTGTCTTGTTTTTTTCTGCTGTGTTATATCCTCTACCCATATCAGCAATCATATCAACATGGAATTTACCACCTTTTGATACTGTAGCAATATGAAGATCAGGGTTTAAAATTTCTACTGTTCCATCTGTAATGATATCTTTAGCCTTAACTTCTCCTTCACCATCAAATTCAATTCTCAATGATTTCTCTTCATTTTTATCGAACTTAAGTCTTACCATTTTTAAATTTAAAATTAATTCTGAAACATCCTCAACAACATTTGGGATAATTGCGAATTCATGTTGTGCACCTTCAATTTTTACACCTTTAATAGCACAACCTGGTAATGATGAAAGTAAAATTCTTCTTAAAGAATTTCCTATAGTAACTCCATATCCTTTTTCCAATGGTTCACATACGAATTTACCATAGTGATTTACTTTATCAATTTCCAAACATTTAATATTTGGCTTTTCGAATTCTATCATTTCTACCTCCTAAAATACTTTGGATTAAACTTATGCAAACCCAAATAGCAAAAAAATTAAAGACATTATTTTGAGTAAAGCTCAACAATGAAGTGTTCTTCAATTGGAAGATCAATTTCTTCTCTTGCTGGCATTCTAAGTATTGTAGCACTTAATTTTTCTTTATTTAATTCAATCCAAGCTGGTACTGTTAAAGCACCATCTTCGATATTTGCTTTAATAACTGGATTATTATTTTTAATTTCTCTTACTGCAACAACATCTCCTGCTTTAACTAAATATGAAGAAATATCTGTCTTTCTTCCATTTACTTCAATTGCACCATGAGAGATTAATTGTTTTGCTTGTGGTCTAGTTGCAGCAAATCCTGCTCTGAAAAGCACATTATCTAATCTACTTTCTAGAATTTGAAGTAATATTTCACCAGTAATACCTTTTTTATTAATAGCTTTTTCAAAATAGCTTCTAAATTGTGATTCACTTACATCATAAATGAATTTAGCTCTTTGTTTTTCTCTTAATTGGATACCATATTCACTTAATTTCTTAAAAGAATTCTTTGGTTTCTTTATAGAAGTTTTGTTGATACCAATATATGCTGGACTTATTCCTAAAGCTCTACATCTTTTTAGAACTGGAACATTAAATCTTGCCATTTTCCCTTTCTCCTTTTCACGATTATTCTTAATTTATTTTAAAAAATTATACTCTTCTTCTTTTTGGTGGTCTGCAACCATTATGTGGAATAGGTGTTACATCTGATATAGCTGTAATATCTAAACCTGCAACTTGTAATTGTCTAATAGCTGACTCACGTCCTGCACCAGGTCCTTTAACAAAAACTTCAACAGTTTTTAAACCTTGATCTAAAGCAATCTTAGCTGCTGTTTCAGCAACTTCTCCTGCTACGAATGGTGTGCTCTTTCTAGAACCTTTATATCCAAGTTCTCCAGCACTTGCCCATGAAATAACATTTCCGTTCATGTCTGTAATAGAAATAATTGTATTATTAAAACTTGAATGTATAAAAGCTTTTCCAGATTCTACATGTCTATTAACTTTTCTTCTAGTTGTAGTCTTTTTTGCTCCTGTTTTTTTAGTAGCCATTCTTACATTTTCTCCTTCCTCAATTACTAGAAATATAATCTAGTAAAATCAACATCTTATTTTTTATCAGATTTTTTACTTACTAATTTTCTTGGTCCTTTTCTTGTACGAGCATTAGTTTTAGATCTTTGACCTCTTACAGGTAAATTTCTTCTATGTCTTAATCCTCTATAACAACCCATTTCAACCAATTGCTTAATATTCAAAGCAACTTCTCTTCTTAGGTCACCTTCTAATACATATGATGACATAGCATTTCTAATTGCTTGTTCTTGTTCAGATGTTAAATCTTTAACTCTTACATCAGGGCTTACACCTGCATCACTAAGAATCTTTTGAGATCTTTTTAATCCTATACCATAAATATATGTTAGTCCTATTTCTACCCTTTTTTCTTTAGGTAGGTCAACTCCTGCTAAACGAGCCATTCTTGCACCTCTTTCTTAAAATTAATATCTAATCATTATTTAAAGGTGAAATGCATCATATTATTTCATAAATAATTATTATGAAAGGTACTAATAATTAAATCATCCATAATACAATCTTTAAATAACATTAGAAAAATATATAAATATCTATTATGCTTTCAGCCGCTCCATAATAAATACAAATACCAAATTAAATATTTTTATTATCCTTGTCTTTGTTTATGCTTTGGATTTTCGCATATAACTCTAATTACACCATTTCTTTTAATGATTTTGCATTTGTCACACATTTTTTTAACTGATGGTCTTACTTTCATTAGAATACACCTCCTGATTTACTTTAATTTATTTAGCTCTCCATTTAATCCTACCTTTAGTAAGATCGTATGGTGATAATTCTAACTTAACTTTATCTCCTGGTAAAATTTTGATATAATTCATTCTTAATTTTCCAGAAATATGAGCTAGAACCTCATGTCCATTTTCAAGTTTTACTTTAAACATTGTATTAGGTAATGATTCTGAAACAATACCTTCTACTTCAATGACATCCTCTTTAGACATATAAGTATCTTCCTCCAATTTAATGGTTTGTGAATCAGGGACTACGTCCCATAATAACTACTTAATTATATAATACTCTTATAGTAATGTCAATATTTCTGGGCCTTTTTCTGTAATTAAAATAGTATTTTCATAATGAGCAGATAAACTACCATCAACTGTCCATATAGACCATCCATCATCACCTTGACAAATATCCCTATCACCTGCAACAACCATTGGTTCAATTGCAAGCGTCATACCAGGTTCAAGTCTTATACCTCTTCCAGCTTTTCCATAATTAGGAATACCTGGGTCTTCGTGCATCTCTCTTCCAATACCATGTCCTTCAAATTCTCTAATTACATCCAATCCATTATCTTGAACATATTGACCAATTGCATGTGAAATATCACCTAAGCGATTATTCTTAGTAGCATATTTAATACCTTCAAAAAAAGCTTGTTTTGTAACATCAATTAAATATTGAGCTTCTTTAGAAATAGTCCCTACACCATAAGTTCTACAACAATCACCATTAAAACCATCTTTATATGCAACTAAATCAATACTTATAATATCACCTTCATGTAAAATATCCCTTTTAGAAGGTATACCATGAATAATCATATCATTTATTGATGCACAAATTGATCCAGGAAAATCAGGAACTCCTTTCATTCCACTTGGATACCCTTTTTCTGCTGGAATTGCTCCATTCGCTCTCATTGTTTCCTCAGCAATTTTATCAAGCTCCCAAGTAGAAATACCTGGTCTTATTGCTTTTTCAACAGCTTGTTGAGCAAGAGCTGCAACACGACAAGCTTCTCTCATTTTTACGATTTCAGATTTTGATTTTATCGTTACCATTTTACCCCCTATTCTAACGCAAATTATTTATTACGCGCATTTATTCTTTCAACAGCTTTAGCTGTTGTATCTTCCATTGTTGTTTCAGAATAAATATTAATATTAATAGTTTCTAATAATCCTTCTTTTTCATAATATGAAATAAGTGGTTGAGTATTTTCATAATAAACTGCAATTCTATTTTTTATAGTTTCAACTTCATCATCAGGTCTCTTAACTAATTTTGTTCCACAAACATCACAAACACCTGCAACTTTTGGTGGTAAGAAAATTGTATTATAAGACGCCCCACACTCTTTATTAGGACATACTATTCTACTTGAAGTTCTTTTAATTAAATCTTCATCAGGAACACTTAAATTAATAACAGCATTAACAGATTCATTATTATCTTTCAAAAACTCTTTTAACGCTTCAGCTTGATGAATTGTTCTTGGAAAACCATCTAAACAAACATTTTTAGATTCTTTTAATTTATTTTCAACCATTCCAATAGTAATTTCATCAGGAACTAATTTTCCTTGAGAAATATATTCATTAGCTTTAATTCCTAATTCTGTTTTTCTTTTAATTTCATCTCTAAAAATATCCCCTGTAGCAATATGCTCTAAATTATATTTTTCACAAAGCTTATTACCAATTGTGCCTTTTCCACTACCTGGAGCACCTAACATAATAATAATCATTCTTTTGCCTCCACTAAAAAGCCAAGTAGCAATATATATATAGCTTCCACAAAACCATATATATATTGCTACAAGGCAATATATATTAAATTTATTTTTCCAAAAATCCTTTATAATGTCTCATAACTAATTGTGATTTCAATTGATCACCTAATTCGATTGCAACACCAACAACAATTAATATTGATGTTCCACCAAACGCAGTATTCAATCCAATTCCTCTTGCAAGCATTGGTATAATAGCAATAGCTGCTAAAAACAATGCACCAAATAAAGTAATTTTTGTAAGAACATTTGTTAAATATTCTGTAGTTGGTTTTCCAGCTCTAATTCCTGGTATAAATCCACCATTCTGCTTAATAGTACTTGAAATTTCAGCTGGATTAAATGTAGCATACGTATAAAAATATGTAAATCCTACTATTAATACTAAATAAATAATTGCATTTATTATTGTATAATGCCATCCAACTGTAGTTGAAGAATAAGTTGCAATTGATAAATTATAAATTACTCTCCAAAATCCTGTAGTATTTTCAATATTATGTACAAATAATTGAATAACCATTGCAGGGAATGTCATAAATGATGATGCAAAAATAATTGGCATAACATTAGCCAAAGCTGGCTTTATTGGTATATGAGTATTTTGTGCACCTACCATTCTTCTTCCAACAACTTTTTTAGAATATTGTACAGGAATTCTTCTCTCTGCTAATGTAACAAATACAACTCCAACAACTAAAACTAATACAGCTAAAACTAATAAAATAGCTTTAATTAATCCTATTGTACTAAATGCACCATCAACAACAACTAATGTTCCTAATTGTGTTAAAGCAGCTGGGATTGATGAAACAATACCTGCAAATATCAACATTGAAATACCATTTCCAATACCTTTTGTTGTTATTTTATCACCAAGCCATGCAAGTAATTGAGAACCAGCAACAAGTGATATAACAACTATAAATCCAGTCATTTTTGATTGAGCAAAAATTCCAGAATTTTTATATGATATATAAATACCTATAGCTTCGATAATTGCTAACACTAAAGTAATAACTTTAGTTAATCTATCAATTTTCTTTCTGCCTTCTTCTCCGCCTTCTTTCATCATTTTTTCAAGTGAAGGCACAATCATTCCTAACAATTGTACAACAATTGAAGATGTAATAAACGGAGTGATTGACATAGCAAATATAGATAATCTAGAAAAAGCACCACCAGAAATAACATTAATCAAACCTACTACACTGTTTGCACCAGCATCCATAGTTGTTTGTAATTTAATAATATTTACCATCGGAATTGTTAAAAAACAACCTAATCTAAATAAAACTAAAAGTAATACCGTATATAATATTTTCTTTCTAATTTCTGGAGTTTTAAAAGCATTTACAATTGACTTGAACAATTATACCACCTCAGTCTTTCCACCTAGAGCTTCAATTTGTTCTTTAGCACCTTTTGTAAATCTAGCAGCTTTTACAGTTAATTTTTTCTCTAATTTACCTGTTCCTAATATAACAAGTCCATCATTAACTTTCTTAATAATTCCGTCTTTTATCAAACTTTCAGCGTCAACAACTTCTGTTGTTGCTTTATTAAGCATTATTAAAGTTACTTCTGTGTAATGATTTGCGAATATAGAATTGTTAAAACCTCTTTTTGGTAATTTTCTATATAATGGTGTTTGACCACCTTCAAATCCACGTCTAACTCCACCGCCACTTCTAGCTTTTTGACCTTTATGTCCTCTTCCTGAAGTTTTTCCAAGACCACTACCAACACCACGTCCTACTCTTGTTCTAGTACTTTTCTTCATTGTTGGTTTAAGTTCTTCTAGTTTCATTATGGATACACCTCCTTATTAAATTTTTTATCTTAGTATAAGAATATATGTTTTATATAAAAAACACAATATCAAAAAACAATTTTATATTATCTTACGTCTTCTACTCTAATTCCTCTTTTTTTAGCAACAGATTCAATTGTTTCCATACTCTTTAATCCATTTAATGTAGCATAAACAACATTTCTTGGATTATTAGTACCAATAATCTTTGTTCTAACATCTCTGTATCCTGCAAGTTCCAATACTGGTCTTACACTACCTCCAGAAATAAGTCCAGTACCTTCTGTAGCTGGTTTTAAGATAACTTGAGCACTTCCGAATGTTCCAATATATTCATGAGGTACTGTTGTACCAACAATAGGAACTTCTATTAAATTCTTTTTAGCATTTTCAATTGCCTTTTTAATTGCATCTGGAACTTCAACTGCTTTACCATTACCGATACCAACATGTCCAGCTTCATCACCAACAATAACAACAGCACTAAATCTGAAATTTCTTCCACCTTTAACAACTTTTGCTACTCTGTTAATTGCAACTACTTTTTCTTTTAATTCAGAATTTTCTTCACGTCTTTCTCTTTTTTCTTGCACTATGATTTCCTCCTTCTCTTAAAAATTAAGTCCGCCTTCTCTTGCAGCATCAGCCAATTCTTTAACAACTCCGTGATAAATATATCCGCCTCTATCAAAAACAACATCTGTTATTTTTTTACTTTTTGCTCTTTTAGCAATTAATGCACCAACTTCTTTAGCAGCTTCTTTGTTACAGTGTTTTGTTTTAACTTCTTTGTCCATTGTTGAAGCTTGAGCTAAAGTTACAGCTGCTGTATCATCAATGATTTGAGCATAGATTCCTGTATTACTTCTAAAAACTGAAAGTCTTGGACATTCTGCAGTTCCATTAACTTTATTACGAACTCTTCTATGTCTTCTAGCTCTTTCAAATTTTCTATTAACCTTTGAAACCATGTCATATCTCCTTTCTAATTAATCGATACTCGAAAAACAACTAACTATTATTTCTTACCTGTTTTTCCTTCTTTACGTCTAATATGTTCATCAATATATTTAATACCCTTGCCTTTGTATACTTCAGGTGGTCTCTTTGATCTAATAACAGCTGCTACTTGACCAACAACTTCCTTATTTATACCTCTAACAGTAATTAAATTTGTTCCTTGTAAATCAAATTCAATTCCTTCTGGTGGTGTAACAATAACTTGATGTGAATAACCTAAATTCATTACAAGATCATTACCTTGTTTGTTTGCTCTGTAACCAACACCATTGATTTGAAGAACTTTTTTAAATTCATTCTCAACACCTTCAACCATGTTAGCAATTAATGTTCTATTTAAACCATGTAAATTATCATGTTTCTTACTATCAACAGAAACATTAATTATATTTCCTTCCATCTTTACTGTAACTTCTGGATTATAATCTCTTTCTAATTGTCCTTTTGGACCTTTAACTGTAATATGATGATTTGCTTCATCAATTGTAACAGTTACATCAGCTGGTACAGTAATAGGTTGTTTACCTATTCTTGACATTTGGTTTTCCTCCTTTAAATTTTAAGTATATTACCATACGTATGCTAAAACTTCTCCGCCTAAGCCTTCTCTTCTAGCATCTCTATCTGTTTTAATTCCTTTAGATGTTGAAACTAAAGCAATTCCTAAACCGTTAAGAACTTGAGGTAATTCTTCACATGAAACATAAATTCTAAGACCTGGTTTACTAATTCTCTTTAAACCAGAGATAACTCTTTTACCTTTTTCATCATATTTCAATGTAACTTGAATCATACCTTGTTTTCCATCTTCGATTTTTTCAAAACTTTTTATATAACCTTCATCCAATAAAATTTGCGCAATTGCTAATTTTAATTTTGATGCTGGGATTTCAACAGTTGTATGTCTAGCACTATTTGCATTTCTAATTCTTGTTAGCATATCTGCTATTGGGTCTGTAGTTGTCATTTACTTAATCCCTCCTTTTTTCAAATTTATATATTATATATTACCAACTTGCCTTTTTAACACCTGGGATTTCACCTTTATGTGCTAATTCTCTGAAACATACACGGCAAATTCCAAATTTTCTAATATATGCATGTGGTCTTCCACAAATTTTGCATCTGTTATATTCTCTAGTTGCATATTTTTGTGGTTTTTGTTGTTTAACTTTTAAAGATTTCTTAGCCATTTGCTACTAATATCCTCCTATTATTTATTTTTAAAAGGCATTCCAAGAAGAGTTAATAGCTCTTTTGCCTCTTCATCAGTCTTTGCTGTTGTAACAAAGATAATGTCCATTCCTCTAATTTTATCAACTTTATCATATTCAATTTCTGGGAATATTAATTGTTCTTTAACACCCATTGAATAGTTTCCTCTTCCATCAAATGAATCAGCTTTAACACCTCTAAAATCTCTTACTCTAGGTAATGCTACATTAAATAATTTGAATGCAAAATCATTCATTTTACTTCCTCTTAATGTAACCTTAACACCAATATTAACTCCAGCTCTTAATTTGAAAGCTGCAATAGCTTTTTTAGCTTTTGTAATTACTGGCTTTTGACCTGTAATTATAGTTAAATCTTTAATTGTATTTTCAATTGACTTTGGATCTTCCTTAACATCACCTAAACCTACATTAAGAACGATTTTTTCAAGTTTTGGAACTTCCATAATTGATTTATATCCAAACTTTTTAATTAAAGCAGGAACTACTTCATTTTTATATTGTTCACTTAAGATATCCATAAGTTCTAATATACTCCTTTCCTCGAATTATTTCTTTAATTCTGCTCCAGATTTTCTAGAAACACGAACCTTTTTACCATCTTTATTTACACTATATCCAATTTTTACAACTTCTCCTTTTGCATCAACATATGCAACATTGCTTGCATCTATTGGATATTCTGATGCAATGATTCCGCCTTCTTCTCCAGCTCTTCTAGGTTTTGTAGCTCTCTTCTTTATATTAATGCCCTTAACAATTACTTTATTATTTTTAACATCAACTGATAAAAATTCGCCTGTTTTACCTTTATCATTGCCAGATAATACTTTAACTGTATCACCTTTTTTCAATTTCATGCTATTCACCTCTTCCTATTATAATACTTCTGGTGCTAGAGATAAAATTTTCATGTACTCTTTATCTCTTAATTCTCTTGCAACTGGTCCAAATATACGAGTTCCAGTTGGTGTTTTATCATCTTTTATTATTACAGCTGCATTTTCATCAAATCTTACAACTGTTCCATCTACTCTTTGAATAGGTTTTTTTGTTCTAACAACTACTGCTTTAACAACTTGTCCTTTTTTTACAACTCCACCTGGTGCTGCACTTTTTACAGAAGCGACAATAACATCACCTACTCCAGCATATTTTCTATATGATCCACCTAGAGCTCTGATACACATAATCTCTTTTGCTCCCGTGTTATCTGCTACTTTTAATATAGTTTGTTGCTGTACCATAGTAAATTCCTTCCTTTCTATGATTATTTAATTATAGCCTTTGCTGTTATTTCAACAACTCTAAATCTTTTATCTTTAGATAAAGGTCTTGTCTCCATAACTTTAACTGTATCTCCAACTTGGCATTTGTTTTCTTCATCATGTGCTTTTAATTTATATGTAGATTTCTTAATCTTACCATATGTTTTGTCCATTTTTCTTGTTTCAACTGCAACGACTACTGTTTTATCCATTTTGTCAGATACAACTTTACCAATCATTGTTCTACGAAGATTTCTTTCAACCATTATGGTATCTCCTTTCTCTATTTATTAGCTTCTTCTAACTTTCTTTGTGTTAATATTGTATTAATTCTTGCAATATCTTTCTTTACTTCACTGATTTTTTTAGGATTATCTAAACCATTTGTTGCTAAACTAAATCTTAATTTAAACAATTCTTGTTTTAATTCTCCTAATTCCTTTACTAGATCTGGTGAAGACATTTCTTTAATTTTATTAATCTTCATCTTTATCACCGCCTACTTCTCTTTTTACGAATTTTGTTTTAACTGGTAACTTACTAGCAGCTAATCTAAAAGCTTCTTTAGCAGTAGCTTCTGGAACACCAGCTATTTCAAACATAACTCTTCCAGGTTTAACAGGTGCTACCCAATATTCAACAGCTCCTTTACCTTTACCCATACGAGTACCGATAGGTTTACTTGTAATTGGTTTGTCTGGGAATATTTTAATCCAAACTTGTCCACCTCTTTTTATATAACGTGTCATAGCAACACGGGCTGCTTCAATTTGGTTTGATCTTATTAAACCGATTTCAGTTGTTTGTAAACCAAATTCACCATAAGAAACTTTATTACCTCTTGTTGCTTTTCCTCTTACTCTACCCTTTTGTTCTTTTCTAAACTTAGTCTTTTTTGGCATCAATGGCATTGCTATTTCCTCCTTCTACTTTTTTTGTTTTTGATGGAAGAATTTCGCCTTTGTAAATCCAAACTTTAACACCAACTTTACCATAAGTAGTATTAGCTTCAGCAAATCCATAATCAATATCTGCTCTTAAAGTTTGTAGTGGAACTGTTCCTTCTTTATAAAACTCAGTTCTAGCCATATCTGCTCCACCAAGTCTTCCAGAACAAGCAGTTTTTATACCTAAAGCTCCTGCTCTCATTGTTCTTTGCATACATTGTTTCATTGCTCTTCTAAATGAAATTCTTCTTTCAAGTTGTGCTGCTATATTTTCAGCAACTAATTGTGCATTTACATCAACATCTTTAACTTCAATAATATTTAAATTAATTTGTTTGTTAATTAATTTTTCAACTTCAGCTTTTAATTGTTCTGAAAGATTTCCACCTTTACCAATAACAATACCTGGTTTAGCTGTGAAAACATTAATTTTAACAAATTTAGGTGTTCTTTCAATTTCAATTTTTGAAATACCAGCTACATATAACTTCTTTTTGATAAATGTACGAATCTTATTGTCTTCTACTACATAATCACCAAAATGTTTAGCATCAGCATACCATCTAGAATTCCAGTCATTGATAACACCAACTCTTAATCCACGTGGATCCATTTTTTGTCCCATTTTGTATTTTCCTCCTTATATATTCTAAACACGCTCTTTTAATACAATTGTAGTATGACTTGTTCTTTTTCTAATTCTTACTGCTGAACCTTTAGCTGCAGGTCTAATTCTCTTTAATGTAGGTCCTTGATTAGAATATATTTCAGCTACATATAATTTGCTATGTGTCATATTCTTTGTATTTTCAGCATTGGCAATTGCTGATTTTAATAATTTTGTTAAAACTTCTGCACCAGCTTTTGGTGTAAATTTCAAAATAGCCATTGCTTCGTCAGCATTTTTTCCTCTAATTAAGTTAGCAACAATTGCAACTTTTCTGCTTGACATTCTTTCATATTTTACTGTAGCTCTTGCAACTAATTCTTCATTAGCTTTAACTTCAACTTTTTTCTCAGCTTTAACTGCAGGTTTTTCTGTAGTTTTAGTAGCTGTAGCTTTAACTGTTTTTGCAGTTGTTGCTTTTTTAGCAGTTGTTGTTTTAGTTGTTTTAGTAGCTTTAGTAGCTGTTGTCTTTTTAGCAGTTGTTGTTTTTGTAGCTGTCTTCTTTGCAGTTACTTTCTTTTCTTCTTCTGCCACGGTAATATCCTCCTTCTTAATAATATAGTATATATATTAACCCTTTATTTTATTATTTACCTTTTGAACCAGCATGTCCTTTAAATGTTCTTGTTGGAGCAAATTCTCCTAATTTATGTCCAACCATTTCTTCACTAATGAAAACTGGTACATGTTTTCTTCCATCATGAACAGCTATTGTATGGCCAATCATTTGTGGATATATAGTTGACGCTCTAGACCATGTCTTTAATACTTCTTTATTATTGCTTTCATTCATAGCTTCAATTTTCTTTAAAAGTTTTGGAGCAACGAATGGCATTTTTTTACTTGATCTTGACATAAAACTCTCCTTTCTGATTATTTTCTTCTCTTTGTAATTAATCTATTTGATTTTTTATGTTTTGCTCTTGTCTTATATCCAAGTGCTGGTTTACCCCAAGGTGTTAATGGGCCAGCATGTCCGATAGGTGATTTACCTTCACCACCACCATGAGGGTGATCATTAGGGTTCATTGCAGATCCTCTAACTGTTGGTCTAATACCTAAATATCTAGTCTTACCAGCTTTTCCTAATTTAACATTTTCATGTTCTTCATTTCCAATTACACCAATTGTAGCTTTACAATTAGCTAAAACTAATCTCATTTCACCTGATGGTAATCTTAAATGAGCATATTTTCCTTCTTTAGCCATTAATTGTGCTGATTGTCCAGCAACTCTAACAAGTTTTGCACCTTGACCTGGATTTAATTCAACATTATGAACTAAAGTACCAACTGGAATATTTTCCAATTTCATTGTATTTCCTGGTTTAATATCAGCTCTTTCTGATGAAATTACTTTATCTCCATCTGTTAATCCTTTTGGAGCTATAATATATGCCAATGTTCCATCAACATATTTAATTAAAGCAATATTTGCACTTCTATTTGGATCATATTCGATACCAACAACTGTTGCTTCCATGTCTAATTTATTTCTTTTGAAATCAATTATTCTATATTTATTTCTATTTCCGCCACCTTGATGTCTAACTGTGATTTTACCTTGAGCATTTCTACCAGCTTTACTATTTTTAACTGCTAATAAAGATTTCTCAGGTGTCTTCTTTGTAATTTCTTTAAAATCCAATACAGACATATTTCTTTGTGATGGAGTGATTGGTCTAAATCTTCTTATTCCCATTTTAATTCTCCTTATATATGTAGATATTTTCCTGTCTACTACAGATATTTTTTATTATCCGAGTTATTTCTCGCTAATTCATATAATTAAACCCCAGTAACTTCTGCGATTGAATCATTATATTTCTTAGTAACTTTTGTTACTTTTCCACCTTTTGTTAAGTATGATTGTTCAGCTCCTGGATTTACATCAATTGAAACAATTGCTTTTTTCCAATCTGCTGTTTTTCCAATGTTTCTTCCAACTCTTTTTTCTTTTCCAGAAACATTGATTGTATTAACTTTCAATACTTTAACATTAAATAATTTTTCTACAGCTCTCTTAACATCAACTTTTGTTGCTTTCTTATTAACTTCAAAAGTGTATTTTCCAGCTTGCATTTCCATATTACTTTTTTCAGTAATAATAGGTTTGATTATGATATCTTCTGGTAACATTATGCGTATACCTCCTCTATCTTCTTAATAGCATTTTCTGTTATTACTAAGTTTTTAGCATTTAAAATATCATATACTGTCATTGTATCAACTATTGTTGTTTTAACACCTTTGATATTTCTTGCTGATTTTTGAACATTAACATCATTTTCAGGAATAACAACTAATAATTTTCCTTCAACTTTGATATTGTTTAAAATATTTGCAAATTTTGCTGTTTTAATTTCATTTAATCCAAATTGATCAACAACAACTAATTCGTTTTCTGCTAATTTAGCACTTAATACTGATCTAACAGCTAATGCTCTCTCTTTTTTGTTAATTTTATATTTATATGAACGTGGTTTTGGACCTAATGCGATACCACCTTTAATCCATTGTGGTGCTCTAATAGAACCTTGTCTTGCACGTCCTGTACCTTTTTGTCTCCAAGGTTTTCTTCCGCCACCGGCTACCTCAGCTCTTGTTTTTGTATTTTGTGTTCCTTGTCTTTGATTAGCTAAATAATTTAATACTACGCTATGAACAACATTCATATTTGGTTCAATTCCAAATACACTATCATTTAAAGTTAATTCTTTAACTTTTTTTCCTTCAACATTAATTACTTCTACCTTAGCCATGTGTAACCTCCTTTCTATACTCTTGTAGTTGATTTAACTTTTAAGATTGAACCTTTAGCACCAGGAACAGATCCTTTTACTAAAATAACGTTTTTATCTAAATCAACTTTAACAACTTCTAAATTTTGAATTGTAACTGTTACATCACCCATATGTCCTGGTAATTTTTTACCTGGGAATACTCTACCTGGTGTTGATGTTGGTCCCATTGAACCTGGTCTTCTATGATACATAGAACCATGTCCCATTGGTCCTCTTGATTGTCCATGTCTCTTGATAACACCTTGGAAACCTTTTCCTTTAGATGTACCTTGAATATCTAATTTATCTCCAATTTCAAAAACATCAGCTTTTAACTCATCTCCAATGTTTAATCCTTCAATTGAATCTAATTTAAACTCTCTTAAATATTTTTTAGGAGTTAATTTTGCTTTAGCAAATCTTCCTAATTCTGGTTTGTTTAATTTGCTTTCTTTTACATCAGCAAATCCTAATTGAACAGCTTCATAACCATCTTGTTCTTTTGTTTTAATTTGTACTACTGTACATGGTCCTACTTCGATAGCTGTTACTGGAATAACTTTTCCTTCTGCATCGAAGATTTGTGTCATTCCGATTTTTCTTCCTATTAACGCTTTTTTCATTTTTCCTCCTATTGGCTAACTTTATCAATTAGCATTGGTTATTATAATTTTATTGAGATATCAACACCAGCTGGTAATTCAACCTTCATTAAGCTATCAACTGTTTTTTGTGTTGGATAAAGAATATCTATAACTCTTTTATGAGTTCTTAATTCAAATTGTTCTCTAGAGTCTTTATATTTATGTGGAGAACGTAAAATTGTAACAATTTCCTTTTCTGTTGGAAGTGGAATTGGTCCTGATACCTTTGCTCCTGTTTTTTTAGCAGTATCTACTATCTTTTCAGCAGACTGTTCTAAAACTACAGAATCATAAGCTTTAAGTCTAATTCTAATTTTGTCACTTTTTGCTCCTGATGTAACTCTAGCTGTTGTTTTAGCTTCTTTTTCAACATTTGTTGCCATTGAAATTTCCCTCCTTGTTTTTTGTTATAAGTCGGAAGCTATAAACGTACCCTGGTGTTCTATGGAAGAACATCATAAAATCCTAAGCTCTGCATGAAATCTTAGGATAAGTACTCTTAATTTTATAAAACTTACCGCCTGGTCTTTGCCATGACATACTCCATAGGAGTTCCCTACCTCACCTTATTTTACTGGTCTGTAGCCACATCCTACTTCATCGCATCACTTACATGCTTTTTTATTATAATATGTTTTATGCTTAAAGTCAACATATTTTAATAATTTCGTAACAAAAAACTCCCCATAATTAGATAGGGAGTTTTATTTTTAAATTCCTCTGAAATTTTTATTATATATTCTTATTCCAAATATAGTTGCCAAACCAATAACAAATAGACTTGAAATTATTATTAAACTTTCACCAGTTTGTGGCAATCTTCCTTTTGCAGTTGTATTATCTTTATCATTAGCACTTATAATAGTTTCCTTATTATTAGCACCTCTTTGATTAGTATTATTAACATTTTGCTTATTATTTACTGAATCGTTTACTGCTTTACCATTTTCACTACTTCCAGCATATATATTATCCTTTTCAGTAACATTAACAACAGTTGTTGCTCTTTTATTTCCATCCTTTGATATTGCAGTAATTTTTGTTGATCCAGCTTTAATACCTTTTACTCTTCCTTCTGAATCAACAGTTGCAATCGATTTATCTTCAGATTCCCATGTCACTTCTCTATTACTTGCTTGTGTTGGCTTATATTCAAGATCTAATTTTCTTTCATCACCAACTCTAATATCATAATTAGAAGATAATGAAATTCCTTCAAGAGGAACATTTGTATTCAAGTTATCTATCAATGAAACGCCATATACGGTTTTTAACCCACTTTTATAAGCTTTTATCCACATATAATAAAGTCCATCATCATTAACTTTAATTTCTCCAATTGGATATCCATATCTGCCATCTCTATGATAATACGCTCCATTTTGATAATTCCAATCGATCCATCCACTTGAACTTGGAGTCTTTTTTATAATTTTTTCAAGCGAATTAACAATATCTTCTCTGTTAGCACTAATATTCTTTAATTCTCTATATTTATTAATAACATTAGAATCAGTAACTTTTTCAAATTGATAAGACAAATTAAAGGTATCATTCAATTTTAAACTTATACATTTTTCTCTATCTGCGGAAAATTTATCTCCATTATTTATAATCGGTTTATCTGTTAATTCTAACAAAGGAATTCTCAAATCCACTTCTCTAGGTTCCATTACAATATTTGAACCTTTTTCTCTAATTGTAACAAAACCCCTATCACTTTTATTAACAATATTAGCTATACTATCAATCTTAGGGTCTATTATAACATTTGCTTTATTATTGGTAAAATCTGCAAGATCATACCATTCAGTTATTTCATCATTTTTTAATTCAGTAAATCCCCATTCATATTTTTTATTATCCTTATTAAGAGTTAAACCAGAAAATTCGAAATTCATTGTAGCATCCAACCCCACAAACTCCATTTTTACGGTAACTCCATCTGTTGCATTAGATATTGTAGCCATCATTAAAAATGAAAACAACAATACCAAAAAAAATTTAATACTTTTCATAAAAACACATCCTTTCAATTTCCTTCAAGAAAATTATATAATATCAATATTTCGGTATTATTAAAAAAAAAAAAAAATATATTACATTTATTTTCAAAATAAAAAAAGATATATCTTATTTAGAATATTTAATACTATATTCTAAACTAGATATATCTCTATTACACAATATTCAATTAAAATGCAAATATTGGATCCAAACTAATTCCAATTGATGAACCTTTTGAAATATAAACTTCATTAATTTTAAGCTTCAATTTATCAACAAAAGATTTTACCTGTTCCTTATTAAATTCATTTAATATAACCACATTATTAGCATCTTTGAATCCTTGAATTTCTCCCACATTATCCCCAAAAGTATATTGTTCATTATATGTCAAATCAAGTGACTTTATACCATTCACATATTTGATATTATAATTATATTGTAAATTATTATCATTAACACTGCCGACTTTTTCTTTAACAATTAAAATAGATCTTTCAATATTTTCGTCTGTAATTGTTTTTAATTCCGTTATAATTTTAGCATCTTCCTTCTTCAACTTAATAGAAGAATTATTAATTTTGAAAATAGCCATTTCTTCATTATTACTCTTAATATGATTAATTAAAATAGAATTATTTCCAAACTTAATAACTGTTTGTATATTATTTTGTTTTTCTTCACTAACCGAAATACTTAGCTTTCCATATCTAGATGGATTTAACTGATACTCTGTTGCAAATTGTTTTAATTTCCTATTTAAAGAATTAATATCAGTATACTCTTCACTCAAATTCATCATTCTTAATTTAGTTGTAATAAAATCCATTGTTAAACTATCCTGTGTTATTTTATCAACAATTGACTTAACCAAATTAGCACTTTCTACTTCATTTAAAGAAAGAGTATATGTTGTAACATTATGATTAACTCCATCAATCATAACTTTATCATCAGATTTTTTAGTATATGCAATATCAGAAACATCTTTTAACATTTTAAAATATTTTTGAAAATATTTCTTTTGCAATTTTGATTCTTCTAAAACATCTTTTGTATCAAAATCAACAATTGAACTAGCTAGATTTGACGTCAAATCAAATTTAGTACCTTTTATTAAATCACTAACAAAAACACCTGCATTGCTAAAATCAATATCAGATAAAAACTGTCCAACTTTCTCATTTTTTATACTAATATAGCTTCCTGAAATATCCGAATTAAAAAAACCATAATAATCACTATCTTGAATCAATGAAATCTTTGAAATTTCATTATTATCACTAGTAATAGAAATATCTGTATTACTTTTTTCATTTTTATAATCATTTTTTGAAATAAGATTCAATCTAATTTTATCTAATATATTACTATCAGCAACATTTGCTGAAGAATTAATCTTCATAGAACCTTTTAAATAATATTTCTTGTTTTTCATGGCTTCAAACACACTCTTATCCTGTACTGCACTAATAACATCAAAAGCATTTGAAGTAGTTTGAAGATGTCTAATAAAAGCCCCTCTCTTTGTTCTAAAAAAATCTGTATTAAATATTAAATACAACACAATTGCAGTAATAACTAATACGGTTGTTACTACTGTTATAATTATACGATTTCTTTTTTGTTTTGCTTTTTTCTCAGCAGAAAGATATTTAATTGCCATGAGCAACCTCCATTATTTATTTCTTTGATTCATCACTTCATACATTACAATTGCCGCAGAAACAGAAGCATTAAGTGAATTAATTTTTCCTTTCATAGGAATTTTAATAAGTATATCAGAGTTTTCTTTAACTAGTCTACTAATTCCAAATCCTTCATTCCCAATAACAATTCCAACACCAGAATCATATTTTTCTTCATTATAATTATTTTTAGCCAACATATCAGTAGCATAAATCCACACATCATGCTCTTTTAAATAATTAATAGTATCATTTAAATTAGTAACAACTGCAACATTGACATATTCAGCAGCACCAACAGATGTTTTAAAAACAGTACTATTAACCATTGCAGATCTTCTCTTTGGAATTATAATTCCATGAACACCTGTACACTCAGCAGTTCTAATAATCGAACCTAAATTATGTGGATCTTCAATTTCATCCAATATTAAAATAAATGGCTTTTCATTTTTAGATTTTGCATAATCTAAAATATCATCCACACTAACATATTCATATGGTGGAACAACAGCAATTACTCCTTGTGCTCTAGGTGTTTGTGCCATTTTAGCAAACTTTACTTTTTCAAGCTCTACAATAACTACTTTTCTTTGCTTAGCTAAAGCATAGATTTCATTTATTGAACCACTTTTCTCACCTTTTTGAATATATAATTTATTAATATCCTTACCAGATTTTAATAATTCAATAACTGCATTTCTTCCTTCAATTTGATCATTATAATTTTCCATTAATTTTCCTCATCATCAACTTTTAAAACATTTAAGAAAGCTTCCTGTGGTATTTCAACATTTCCAAATTGTCTCATACGTTTCTTACCTCTTTTTTGTTTTTCAAGCAATTTTTTCTTTCTAGTGATATCACCACCATAACATTTAGCTAAAACATCTTTTCTAAGTGCCGATATTGTCTCCCTCGCTATTACTGTTCCTCCAATTACAGCTTGAATTGGAATTGTAAACAATTGTCTAGGAATCTCTTTTTTTAACCTTTCACAAAGTTGTCTACCTCTTTTATATGAATTAGATTTATGCACTATAAAAGATAAAGCATCAACTGGTTCATTATTAACATGTATATCAAGTTTAACTAAATCAGATTGCACATATTCTTTAAATGCATAATCAAGAGAAGCATATCCTCTAGTTCTAGACTTCAATGTATCAAAAAAATCATAAATAATTTCATTTAAAGGTAAATTATATTTTAACATAACTCTAGTATCATCAAGATATTGCATATCTTTACTAATACCTCTTCTTTCCGTACAAAGATTCATTACATTACCAATGAAATCTTTTGGAACAATGATATCAGCAGCAACCATAGGCTCTTCTAAATATTTAATCTTAGTAGACTCAGGTAAATCTGCAGGATTATATAAATCCTCCACAGTTCCATCAGTCTTATGAACTTTATATATAACAGATGGTGCAGTAGTAATTAAACTTAAATCAAACTCTCTATCAAGTCTTTCTTCAATAATTTCAAGATGTAATAATCCTAAAAAACCACATCTAAAACCACTACCAAGTGCTCTAGAAGTCTCAGGCTCATATTGAAGTGCAGCATCATTTAAAACTAATTTTTCAAGAGCAACTTTAAGATTTTCATAATCGCCACCATCCATTGGATAAATGCCACAATAAACCATTGGCTCTGCTTTTTTATAACCTGGCAACGCTTCTTTTGCAGGATTATCTTTAAGTGTAATAGTATCACCAACTCTTACATCAGATAAGCTCTTAATGCTTGCAGCAATATATCCAACTTCTCCAACACTAAGTTCATTAGTAGATTGATATTTACCAGGCTCAAAATAACCAACTTCAGTAACAGTAAAACTTTTATTAGTTGACATTAACTTAATTTCATCACCAACTTTAACACTACCTTCTTTAATTCTAACATAAGCTAATGCGCCTTTATAATCATTATAAATAGAATCAAAAATTAATGCCTTAAGTTCAGTATTTCTTTCTCCAGTTGGAGCAGGAATATCAGTAACTATTCTTTCCAATACTTCATCAACATTAAGTCCAGTTTTTGCAGAAATACATGGAGCATCCTGTGCAGGAATTCCTATAATGTTTTCTATCTCATCCTTTACTTCCTGTGGTCTAGCAGATGGCAAATCAACTTTATTAATAACAGGAATTATTTCCAAATTATTTTCAAGTGCTAAATAAACATTTGCCAAAGTTTGTGCTTCAACTCCCTGTGTAGCATCCACAACAAGTATTGCTCCATCACAAGCAGCCAAACTCCTCGAAACCTCATAATTAAAATCCACATGCCCAGGAGTGTCAATTAAATTAAATTCATATTCTACCCCATCTTTAGCAATATACTTCATTCTAACAGCTTGAGATTTAATTGTTATTCCTCTCTCTTTTTCAATATCCATGTTATCAAGCACTTGCTCTTTCATTTCACGCTTTGAAAGAGCACCTGTCATCTCAATCATTCTATCAGCTAAAGTTGATTTTCCATGGTCTATATGCGCAATAATACTAAAATTACGTATAAATTTTTTATCTTTCATAAAATTCCCTTCAATTATTTATTATCCCTTACATTTTTAATAAATTTCTTTAGTGTTTGATTAACTAGATAATATACAGTACCAGGAACATCTATATCACCTGCTGGAACTCCAGTTAAAATTTCAATTCCCTCATCAATAGTAGAAATACCATAAATATGGAATTTTCCTTCTTTAACAGCTTTTATAACATCTTCATGTAAATTTAAATTTACAATATTTTGTTTTGGAATCATTACACCTTGATTTCCTGTAAGACCTCTTCTACGACAAATCTCAAAAAAACCTTCGATTTTTTCATTAACTCCACCAATTGCTTGAATTTCACCTTTCTGATTTATAGAACCAGTAACTGCAATTCCTTGCGCAATAGGTATCTCAGATAAACTTGAAAGTAAAGCATAAAGTTCAGTACTAGAAGCACTATCCCCATCAATTCCATTATATAATTGTTCAAAACAAATTGTAGCAGATAATGACAATGGCTTATCTTTGGCAAACTTATTTCCCAAAAATCCAGTAAGAATCAACATTCCCTTTGAATGTGTAGGACCAGATAATTCAACTTCTCTTTCTACATTTACAATTCCAGCAACACCTGTATATGTGCTAGCTGTAATTCTAACAGGTTTTCCAAAAGAATAATCCCCCAGTGACATAACCGTTAAACCATTAATTTGACCAACTTTCGCACCATCAGTATCTATTAATAAAAATTTATCATTAATCATTTCAGAATATTTAGAATCGTATTTCTTTAATCTTCTATCCCTCTCAACCAATGCCTTATGAATATGCTCATCACTAATTACTTTGCATTTTGCTATTTTTGCCCATGTAGCAGCTTCAACAATAATTTGAGTCATTTCACCAAATCTTGTTGATAACTTATTCTGATTTTCAGCAAGCCTTGAAGAATATTCTGCAAGTTTTGCCATTGCAAATTTATCCAAAGGTAACAATTCTTCAGTCTCACAAAAATTATGAACAAAACCAGCTAAATCAAGCAAATTCTTTTCTTCCATTTTTGCACTATCTTCAAATTCAACCTTTATCTTAAATAACTTTCTAAATTCCTCATCAACTGCCAATAGTGTTTGATAAACATTTTCAGGCCCAATCAAAATAACTTTTAAATCAAGAGGAATTGGTTCTGGTTTCAATGATATTAATACCATTGAAGTTTTTTGATCAACTGAATTATCAATTCTAATTAATTTATTTCTTAAAATCTTTTTTAAATACTCATAACTTTGTGGATTTGATAATAAATCATTTGCTTGTAAAATAATATATCCACCATTCGCTTCTTGTAACAACCCAGGTCTAAGCATTGTATAATCAGTTTTAAGCATACCTTTATAATTTTCATATTCTAATTTACCAAATAAATTTGTAAAAGTATAATTCGAATCCATTACAACAGGAGCTCCAACTGTTTTACTATTATCTACAAACAAATTAACTCTATAATTATCCCATGGGTTTACAACAAATACTCCATCATCCTTTTCTTTATTTTTATCATCATCAATAAATTTAGATATATTTTTAAGAATATCTTTCTTTACTCCATCCAAGAAAGTAGAAACTTTTTTATTTCTTTTTAAATTAGATTTAACATAATAAATATGACCAGTAATAGTTAATAAAGCAATATTTGTTCTCCAATCATTAATTCTATTTTCCGCTTCATCATCAAGTGCCTTAATCTTACTTATAACTTCAATAACTTCCTGCTGAACAATCTCTGATTTATCTTCATACTCCTTCTTAACTTTTGCATCTAGCTTTTCAAACTCATCTTCTTTAATAACTTTACCATCAACTATTGGCATCATATAAATACCAGTTTCAGAACTCTTAACTTGAAAACCATATTTAGCCGATTTCTTATTTAAATCACTTAAAAGCTTTTCTTTTCTTTCTTCAAATTCTCTTGTTATAATGCTTTTTTCTTTTTCAAGATCATCACTTTTAAAAGTATTCTTAATATCATGTCTAATATCTTTAATAAATTTTTCCATAGAATCTTTAAACTTGATTCCCTCACCAGCTGTTAAACTAATTGCAACAGGTTCATTAGGATCATCAAAATTATAAACATATACCCAATCAGGAGGAACTTTCTTAGTTCTAGAAATCTTATCAAGATACTCTTTAGTATACGTTGTTTTTCCAGATCCAGTTGGACCTTCTAAATAAACATTATATCCTTTAGTATCAACACTTAATCCAAATTCTAAAGATGCAATACCTCTCTGCTGTCCAAGACCTTTGTAATTACTTTTTACATCAGCAGTTGTCGTAAATTTAAATACACTTGGATCACAAGTATATTTCAAATTTTTATATGGTATTTCAAAATTATTTTTCATTTGTACCTCCCAATAGTATTATAAAGACATCAAAATTGCACTTTCTTTGCCATTATTATAATAGTTTTTTCTTTCTCCAACTTCCATAAAGCCAAATTTTTTGTATATTTTAATTGCCACTCTATTATTTTCATTAACTTCTAAATTAAATTTACTAGCATCAACATTTCTTATTAAATAACTAAGCAAACTAGAAGCAATTCCCATATTACGTGCATCTTCCCTTGTAACAATATTCATAATTTCAACTTCATCAAGGATTACTCTATATGAAATATAACCAAAAACTTCTGTATCAATTTTCGATACAAAATATTTAGAATCATCAACATCACTTTTAAAAGACTTAATATCCCATGAACTAGTAAACTTATCATAATTATCTATAATAAATTCTTTATCAGTAATAGCCATTTCAGTCACTATTGTTTTTTCATCAACTTTAAATAAATTTCTTTCAGCTTGTGGCTTTCTTAAATATAATGGCACAACAACATCATCAACTAATCCATCTTCATACTTATTATATGCAGCAATACCAATACTAGCAGCTGTAGGTATTGTATCTTTAACGAATTCAAAACTACATTCATCACCACTAACTGCTCTCTCACTAGAAGCTTCAGCTTGAATTAATTTTCTTATTGCATCTTCATCATCACATCCAACAATAAACACTTGCTTTTTAAAATCAATATAACTTACTGTTTCAGTAATATTCATAATTTCCGCATTTTTAACCATATTTAATTTACCATTATTAACTATATATGTTGCAACATAAACATTATCATTTTTTGCATTTATCATAGCTAAAATTTCACAATCAATATTACCTTTTTCAATTATTACAGAATACGCCAATGCTTCAAGTGAGTCCACACCAACTAGTGGTATCTTTTTAGCATCTGAAAAAGCTTTTGCAGTTGCAATACCTATCCTAATACCTGTAAAAGATCCAGGTCCCCTTGAACAGCCAATTAAATTAATTTCATCCAAATCCATATCATTGTCTTTAAACATTTTTTCAATCATTGGCATTAAAGTCTGTGAATGTTCTTCTTCACTTAAAATATGCATTTCATCAAGTACACGCCCATCTTCAATAATAGCAACTGAAGCAATTTTAGATGATGTATCAATTGAAAGTACTTTCATAAATCCCTCTTTTCTAATTTACAAAATTATTAAAATTTACATTTTTAAACTCATTCCCATAAACACTGATTTCAATAATTCTCCCATTATCATTATCATTCATTTTATTAAAAGATAATTTCATATAATCACTAGGCAAAATATCTTCAATCATTTCTCCCCATTCAAATATACAAATACCCTTGTCAAAATAATCTTCACCACCAATATTTTCAAACTCATATATATCATTCAATCTATATAAATCAAAATGATAAATATTTGCTTTTTCACTATGATATTCATTAACAATTGTAAAAGTTGGGCTAGAAATCTCTTTATCTAAACCAAAATATCTCAAAATTCCTTCAGTAAACTTAGTTTTACCACAACCAAGTTCACCCTGCAAAACTATAATACTACCATTTTTTAAAATTTTAGCAAGATTAAAAGCAAATCTCTTTGTATCTTCTTCACTATATGTTTTAATAATTTGCATAAAATTCTCCTTTTATAACAACTAAATTATAATATATAACCCCTTATATTTCAACAAAATAAAATTATTTATCATCAAAAAAATCCCATATTATAAAATAACACAGGATTCTTTATATTTATCTAAGTTCTGCACCAAACTTATTTTTTAATTGTCCAATTACTTTATCAAGTACTTCATTTATTTGTTCAGTAGTTAAAGTTTCTTTATCAGATCCAATTTCCAATTTAAAAGCAATACTCTTTTTATTATCATCAATACCTTTTCCAGTATATACATCAAAAACAGTAGAATCTTTTACTAATTTTCCACCAGCTGTTTTAATAACCTTTTGAAGTTCTATCGCTTCAATATTTTTATCAACAACAACTGCAATATCCTTTTTAACTGTTAAAAATTTAGAGTATTCTTTATACTGCATTTTTCCAACTTTCTTTTGAAGTAATTTATCTAAATTAATTTCCATAACATAAACTTCATCACCACAAATACTTGGATGAATTCGACCAACAAATCCAACTACATCATTATTAACAGAAATAGCCGCAGATTTTCCAGGATGTAATTCATTAGGTATATTATCATTAACAATAAAACTATATCTATTAGCAAAGCCCAAGAAATCAAGAATTTCCTCTGCAATACCTTTTACAACATAAAAATCAACATTTAATTGTTTCAAACCTAAAGTATAATTACCAGACATTAAAACACCAAGTTTAGTCTCTTCAACAAAATCATCTTCACCTTTTTTATAAAAACTCTTTCCAATTTCAAATAAAGAAATATCAGAAGCATCATAAGCTTTATTATAATTATAAACCTTAAATAAAGATGTAATAATACTTTTCCTTAAGCTCTTTCTATCAATAACAATTGGAGTTAACACTGAAATAGATTCATGATTTTTATCATTATCAAACATATCAGCTTCTTCGTCACTAACTAAACAATATGTTAGTGTTTCATTAAGCCCCAAATCAACTAATTTATTTCTAATTTGTCTCTGTGTTCTATCATAAGAACCTTTTTTCATAGGCATCATTTTTACTCTTGATTCAATATTATCAACACCGTAAATTCTTCACACTTCCTCAATTAAATCTTCTTTAATTGAAATATCAATTCTTCTTGTAGGAACACTAACCCTCAATAAATTATCCAAAATCTCAGCTTTAAAACCTAATTTATTAAAAATTTCAACAATTTCAGTTTCACTAATAGATGCACCCAATATATTATTAATATTATCTACTGTAATATCAATGACTTTATTACTTTTATCAGTTTTGTCATAAACAACCATTCCAGTATTAACATTACCATCAGCAAACTCTTGAAGTAAATTACAAGCTCTATCAATTGCCATATAAGTTCTATTTGGATCAAGTCCTTTTTCAAATCTATTAGACGCTTCACTTCTCAAAATTTTATTAGACGTTTTTCTTACTTTAACATTATCAAAAATAGCTGCTTCAATAATAATATTCTTAGTCTCAGCAGTAACTTCTGTATCAATTCCACCCATAACGCCTGCAAGTCCAATAGCTCTATCCCCATCAGATATAACAATATCATCACTTGATAAAACTCTTTCAACATTATCCAATGTTACTAATTTTTCATTATCTTTAGCCATTCTAACTTCAAGAACATTCTTTAATTTATCAGCATCATAAAAATGTAAAGGTTGACCAAGTTCCATCATTACATAATTAGAAATATCAACAACATTATTAATAGGTCTAATTCCAGAAGCAATCAATCTTTCCTTTATCTTTTGGTTACTTTCATGAATATTAACATTATTAACTCTTTTAGCTAAAAATAATTTACAATTATCAGTATTAATATTTACTTTAAAATCATCATTAATATCATTACCAGATTCATCATAATTCATATTAGGTAGCTTAACTTCATTACCATATACTGAAGCAACTTCATAAGCCATTCCTAATACAGATAATAAATCACCTCTATTTGATGTTAATTCAAAATCTATAATTTTATCATCAAATCCCATATATTCCAAAGGATTGTTTCCAACAGGTGCATCTTCAGGTAATTCATGAATACCAACTTTATCAACATCATCTGCAAATTTAGAATCAAGACCAAGTTCCAACATAGAACATAGCATTCCACAAGAATCAACACCTCTAATTGTGGATTTTTTTATTTCTATTTCAGGTAATTTACATCCAACTAACGCAACAATTACCTTCAAACCCTTGCGCACATTTTTAGCACCACAAACTATTTGTAAAATTTCATCACCAATATTAACTTTGCAAACATGTAAATGATCAGAATCAGGGTGATTCTCACATTCTATAACCTCACCAATAACAAGCTTATCACCACCAAGCAAATTTCCAGCAAAATCATATTCATTTCCAAGTGAAGTCATTTTTTCTGCAAGTTCTTTTATATCAATATCTTTATCTATATCAATATAATCTCTTAAAAAATTTAAACTTAATATCATTTTATACTAATCCTTTCTATCAAACTGACTCAAAAATCTAACATCATTTTGATATAAAAATCTCATATCAGTAATTCCATATTTAAACATAGCCAATCTATCAATACCCGTTCCAAAAGCAAAACCACTATACACTTCAGGATCATATCCATTCATTTTCAAAACATTTGGATGAACAATTCCAGAGCCTAATAATTCAATCCATCCAGTTTGTTTACAAAGATTACATCCTTTTCCATGACATTTAAAACAAGAAACATCAACTTCATAAGAAGGTTCAGTAAATGGAAAATAACTTGGTCTAAATCTTAATTTTGTATCTTCTCCAAGCATATGCTTCATAAAAATTTCAAGTGTGCCTTTTAAATCTGCAAAAGAAATACCTTTATCAATAACTAAACCTTCAACTTGATTAAATTGATGTGAATGAGTAGCATCATCTTCTCTTCTAAAAGTCTTACCAGGAACGATAATTCTAAGTGGACCTTTTTCTTTATTTGCCATCATTGCTCTTGCTTGAACTGCAGAAGTTTGAGTTCTAAGTAAATATTCAGATGTAATATAAAAACTATCTTGAGCATCTCTAGCAGGATGTCCTTTAGGTAAATTCAATCTTTCAAAACAATATTCATCTGTTTCAAGTTCAGGACCCGAAACAACATCATACCCCATTGAAACAAATAAATCTTCAATTTCTTCAATAGTTCTAGTTAATGGATGCTTACTCCCCTTTACAATTTTAGTAGAAGGTAATGTTACATCTATTTCCTCAGCGCTTAATTTATTTTGAATCTCTTTTTTCTTTAATTCATCTTCATTTGTTCTAATTGTATCTTCTATTAAAGATTTAATACTATTAACTTTGCTACCATATACAGGTCTTTCTTCAGGAGAAAGTGAACCCATAACTTTTAACAAATCAGTAACTAAACCTTTTTTTCCAATATATTTAACTCTTAAATCTTCTAATTCTCTTGAAGTAGTAACATTCTTTAATTCTTCTAAAAATTGCTCTTTCAAGTTCTCAATATTATCCATTATATAACCCTTTCTTTTTAAGAGAATAACCACTCAACATTGTCAGATGAGTGGCTATCATAAAATTATTTTTTACTATTCAAATATTCTGATCTTGCCGCATGAATAACAATAACTAAAGCATATATTGTTAATAAACATGGCATTGTGATTATGGAAACAGGTATTCTACACAACACAATCACACTATAAGTAAGCATTCCAACAATTATTAAATATTTTATTAAATTATACATTGTTGAAGACCATTTAAATCTCATTGCATAATATGCCAATATTAACAATAATGAAATTCCAACTGGTAATATATATGGCTTTAATATATCCATCAAACGTACATTCTTTTCATGATCAACTTCTACATTTGCCCTAGTCAACTTAGAACCATATTTTTCATTAATCTTATTAACCAAATTATTTAATTGTTCTTCATTTACATTCGTTGTTTTTACAGAGAAAGAATCTTTAAATAATTCCACTTCTTGAACTAACACATCCTGTCCCTTAAAAACCTCTTTAACGATTCCAGAAATCTCTTTTAAATTAATATCTCTACCAGCATTAACTGTAACAACTTCGCCTTCAGCATAATATAAATCAACTTTAAATCCTTTAACTGCTGTAAATATAATAGCTGCTACAAAAAGTATTATTAACACACTATAAATTATTTTCTTCTTCATATTTATCTCCCATACTAATTTCTCTTACGCATTGAATCCATTAATATCACTGTCAAAGAACAATAATATACAATTGCAACAACAATTGACCAGAATAATATAGTTCCAAAACTAAATAATGAACTTAACGAAAATAAACAAGCAATTAATGCAAATATTAATATTGGTACCAAAGATAAAATAAACTTCTTAAACACCTTATTTCTCGCTGTTTCAAATTCCTTATTAGTCATATTTTTATCTTTAAATTCAGAACAAACAAATATGTTAAATATTGTTCCAATCATAAATGCTACAATAAATCCAAACATAGCTTCAATTGATAATTCAACATTTGCATATCTAATTATTATCAATAAACAAGCCATATATCCAATTGATAAAATTGTACCAATAACTCCATTTAATCTATATTTAATAATCAATGCTAATGAAATAATTAAAGCAATAGCAACTCCAACATATACCAAATAAATAACATTATATTTATTTAAAGGTGACATTATATAATAATTTGTCTTTACTTTATACTTTATAGGTAAAGCTTCTCCACTTATTAATGCAGCTAAATTTTTAGCACCAGTATATTGATCTTCAAAAGATGCTACTTCAGATTCTGAACTTCCAATAGTTAAAGATAAAATTCCACTATCAACTATATTATTAAAGCTTGTTTGTAATAATGTACTACCATCAAGTTTTATAGTAACCTTTTTATTAGCTTTTGTATTATTACTTGCTGTAGAATTTGTAATGCCATTTAAATTAACATTTTCAACAACTTGATTCTGATAATTTTTAGTAATATCTTTAAACTTCTTTGTTCCATTTGAATTAAAAGTAATATTCAAAAGCAAATTTGTTGCAGTACCCCTATTTTCTTTTACAATTTCAGCTTTAGCAACATCTGAATTACTCAAAAGAACTTCTGAATTTGTATCATCAACAACTTCAAACTTACCTGTCTCAGCTAATCCAGAAAGAATTGTATCTGTATCATCTTCTTCTGGCAACATCATTTCAATTCTTCCAGTATTTTTATCTAAAGAAACTGTATAATCCTTAACTTTTAAATATGATAATCTCTTTTTTATAATTTCTAAAGATTTCTCATATTCTTTGTTCTTTTCATCTTGAGTTTTATCTGTTTTTTTAACTTCCGAAGTATTATTTCCTTCTTCAGTTTTAGCATTTTTATTATCAGAAGTATCAACCTCAATAACTGCTTTTCTATGACCATCAAGATTTGTTCCTATATTATATTTAGGAATTACATTAACCATTCTATTTTGATATTTCTTATAAACACCAACAAAAGAAATGATTGAAACTAAAACAATTGCTAATAATATAATTACTATATTAATCTTTTTTTGTAACTTCATCTTTATCACCAACTTCTCCTTCTTCTCCTATGTATCTATCATCCAATCCAGCAATAGCCCATTTTTCAATTGAAAACTTTATATCATCTGGATAAGCTTTTAATATTATTCTATCCTCTAACACCTCATCAATTACTCCTGAAATTCCAGAAAAAGTAACTACTTTATCACCAACTTTAAGATTCTTTCTCATTTCTTTAAGCTTCTTTTCTGACTGTCTTCTCTGAGCATCAACCATATAATAAACAAAAGCAATCATTAAAACTACAACACATGTAGTTAATATCTCTTTTAAACTCATATAACCTCCTAACCATTAGTCGTCGAAGATGGCACAACTGCTGTAGCACTTTCATCTTGATTTTGTACTTGTGAATTATTTTGATCTTCTATACCTTTAGCACTATTATTCTGAGCATTATTTTGATCATTACTTTGAGGTACTGCAGTGTTTGTATTTTGAGTTGTAACTTGATTTGATCCATTATCATTAATCTGATTTGTTACTTGACCTTGAGTAGAAGTATTATTAGTGGCTGTTCCAGCTTCACCTAATTCTCTCTTCTTCATCTCTTCTCTCCAAGCTTTAACAATATCTATAGATTGACCAGATGTATAATAATAATATGATGTATTATTATTAAATACCACTTTATATATAGATTCAGCACCTAAATTTATAATCATTTGTCCAGTTTTATCAACTATACCATATAATATTTGTGAAGATGATTTATTAGCAGATTCAAACTTCTTACCAAGTACAATTCCATTTAAATCAGGAATTATAACTAATGGTTGCGCATTACCATCTGCATTCTGAACTCTATAACATCCAATACTATCATATTCAGTATCAACAATCTTATTTCCATTCTTATCATAGAATCCCCATTTTCCTAACAATTTAACAGGAATACAGTTATCATATAATAAATATCTACTAGTTAAATTTTTATCATCAATATTTGAATCAAGGCCTATTTGATCATAATCCACTGAAACAACTATTTTACCCATTTGAGTAACAACTCCATATTTTTCATATAACTTAACTAAATAAAGTCCAGCATTTAAATCAATATTTTCAATAGAATCATATTTAGGATCAACTTTTGCAAGTGAATCTTTCCCTAAAATACCAACCTTTCCATCAACAGTAGTTACTATAAAATCATCAGACCCTTCTACATAATCAATCTGTTTATATTTTTTACTAATAATAAGTTTAGTTGGATCAGACAACAATGCCATACCATATAAGCCTGTAGCTTCATCATAATTTATAACATAATTATAAAGTAATGCTTTCTTATTATCTATAACAACTTTACTTTCATTGTTTGTGTTTGAATTTACTTTAAACAAATCTTTTATTTGTCCAGACATTAATGAATAAAAATATTCAAGAGTATATATCTGTATATTATTAGATGACTGATTATACTTAAACAATACATTAAAAGCTCTTCCTATTCCATTTTCAGAAATATATAATTTCCCATTTTTAAACAAAATAGTATCATCAATGTTAAATACTTGTGAAGTCAAATTAGAATTCTTACCAGAAGAATAACTTGATGTCAAATAATACTTTCTAATTTCTTTAGAACCAGATACAAAAGTTACTCTTTCAGAATTATTTTCAATATATGCTTTAGTCTCTTCTTCAGTAGTTCTATCACCACGATAAAAATTAAAACCAGCAACCTCAGCAAAATCTTTTATTGCAAAATAATATTTATTTCCTTCTTTAATAACAGAATTACCAGCCAATCTCTTTTTATCAACAACTGTGGTATCTCCATATCTAGACCAATTTACTGCATTAATATATACCTTTAACAATTTTTTTCTAGCATTAGCAGTATAAAAATAAATCGATGTTGCTGCAATTGCCAAAATAACAATTAAAGTTACTGCAATTACCAAAATTTTCTTGTTGCTCTGCTTTTCTTTTTCAAAATCATTTGCTTTGTTAAAATCCATACAAACCCCTATTCCTTAGTATATCCATACTTTCTATAAAATTCTTGTACAAAGTCATATAAAGTATCATTTTCAATTTCAATTCTAACTCTTTCCATAAGATTAGTCAAGAAATGAATGTTATGAATAGACAATAAACGAATTCCTAATATTTCATTACATTTAACTAAATGACGTATATATGCTCTACTATAATTTTTACAAGTATAACAATCACATTCTGGATCAAGAGCTCCATAATCATGTTCATATGTAGCATTTCTAACAACAACTTTACCATGTGAAGTCATCGCAGTACCATTACGTGCAATTCTAGTTGGTAAAACACAATCACACATATCAATTCCAGCAAGAGCTGCTTCAAGTAAATAATCAGGTGTTCCAACTCCCATTAAATATCTAGGTTTATTTTCAGGCATTAAAGGTGCTGTATATTTAAGTAACTTTAAAAACTCTTCTTTAGGCTCACCAACACTAATTCCACCAATTGCATAACCTGGAAAATCTAAATCAATCAATTGTTTAGCAGATTCTGTTCTTAAATCTTCATAAAAACCACCTTGAATAATTCCAAATAAAGCTGAATCAGTTTTATGAGCATCTTTACATCTTTTAGCCCATCTAGTTGTTCTTTCCATTGACTTTTTAGTATATTCATAAGTAGAAGGATATGGACAACATTCATCAAAAGCCATAATAATATCAGCTCCAATATTTTCTTCAATACTCATAACCTTTTCAGGTGAAAAGAAATGCTTTGAACCATCTAAATAAGACCTAAATTCAACACCTTCTTCTGTAATTTTCCTTAACTCATTTAAACTAAAAACCTGAAATCCACCACTATCTGTAAGAATTGGCTTATCCCACTTCATAAAATTATGAAGACCACCAGCTTCTTTAATAAGCTCATCTCCAGGTCTTAAATATAAATGATAAGTATTACCTAATATAATTTGAGCACCATTTTCCACAAGTTCTTCATTAGTCATAGACTTAACAGTAGCTTGTGTACCAACAGGCATAAAAATTGGAGTTTGTATATCTCCATGAGGAGTGTGAATAACCCCCCTTCTAGCACCTGTTTTCTTATCTTTATGAAGTAATTCATAAGAAATCATAAATCAATATCCTCTCCGAACAGAATCCATCATATGTTCTCCCATAGATGGATACTCTATTCCAATCTCTCTTTTATCAACATTTAAAACTTCAAAAGTTTTATATTTTCTCAGATTATCAATTATCTTTTTATCAAGCATATTTTCACTTCTAAGAACACCAAGTTTATACAAAATCTTTAACTCATCTTTTATTGTTTCTTGATCAGAATCAGGTGAATGAATTACATTAAAATCACTAATTCTATAATTTCCCGGCTCCTTAAAAAGTCTTTGCTTCATAAAATTAAAATCTAAATCAGTCAAAACAATTCTATTTGATGCCTCTAAATCCGTATTATTAGTAACAACAGCAATATCTTTGTTAACAAATTTATTTCTTAATTCTAATTTCTTATTTAAAATATCTTTTCCTAAAGCATCATAATCTTTATTATTACTCTTAATTAAAATTAGTAATGAATTATTTCCATAAATTTCTTTCAAAGCTCTCAAATAATCAGAAAAAGAATGTTTAAATTTATCTCCTTTTTCTTCAAAATGTTTATAATATAAATTATTTACAACATTTTCAAAATCATCTATTTTATAATATCTTATCATATCATCACTAAACTTGTCTTCGACATCATTCAAAATATTATCAATATTTTTTGCTCCATCAGGCTTAACTATAAAATATCCAAAACTAACATTATCCATTAGAAACTAAAATCTCCTTAATTTTTTCTGGAACCAAATTCAAAGTAGAAATTTCCATTTTATCAACTAAAACAACTTCAAACACACCTTTATAATTTTCTTTATCATGAAATTCAGGTCCATCACCACTTCCAAGTTTGCCAGATTCAAACTCACATTCATAAAAATATTGAAAACTATCATTATAATCTCTATCATCAAGTTCTAAAACTAATTTTCCAATTTTAATCTCAATTCCTAATTCTTCTTTAATCTCACGCCTAAGAGCCTCTTCATGAGATTCATTCTCTTCTATTTTACCACCAGGAATCACATAATAATCCCTAATAGTCCCATCATCCTTCGTTTTTATACGATGAATCAATACAATTTGATCCTTATAATTCACAATTCCTCTAACACTAGTATGCATATTGTACTCCTCTATTTTAAAAACATTGCATCACCAAAACTAAAAAATCTATACTTTTCATCAACTGCATGCTTATAAGCCTTAAGAATAAACTCTCTATCAGAAAAAGCAGAAACTAACATAAGTAAAGTTGACTTTGGTAAATGAAAATTAGTAATAAGTCCATCCATACATTTAAATTTATATCCTGGATAAATATAAATACCTGTATCACCTTCTGCTTCTTTAACAAGACCTGTATTAGGATCTGCAATAGTCTCAATAGTTCTACAAGAAGTAGTTCCAACACAAATAACTCTATGTCCTGAAAGTTTAGCTTTATTAATTTTATCAGCATCTTCCTGTTTCAATAAATAATGTTCAAAATGCATGTGATGATCTTCAATCTTTTCTTCTTTAACAGGTCTAAATGTACCAATACCAACATGTAATGTCACATTAGAAACTTCAACACCTTTATCTTTCAATTTATTAAACAATTCATCTGTAAAATGAAGTCCAGCAGTTGGTGCAGCAGCACTACCTTGATATTTAGCATAAACAGTTTGATATCTATCATTATCCTTTAAACTCTCATGAATATATGGAGGAAGTGGCATTAAGCCAATTTCATCCAATATTTCATTAAAAATTCCATTATATTCAAATTTAGCAAATCTTGTTCCATCCTCAGTAGACTCTAAAATCTCAGCTTTAAGAATTCCATCTCCAAAAACAACTTTAGCACCTTGTTTCAATTTATTTCCTGGTCTAACCATTACTTCCCAAACATCACCATCAACATTTTTTAAAAGTAAGAACTCAACATTCGCACCAGTATCTTTTTTACCATAAAGCCTTGCAGGTAACACTTTAGTATTATTTCTAACTAAACAATCACCAGGTTCAAGATAATCAACAATATCTTTAAAAACTTTATCTTCCATAGTTTTATTAATTCTATCAAGCACTAATAATCTTGATTGATCCCTATCTTTAATAGGAACCTGCGCAATTAACTCCTCAGGTAAATAATAATCAAAATCTTCTAATTTCACTATAATTCTTCTTTCTATTTTCCTAATACTTTTCTACAATGTGGACATAATCCATCTTTTAAATCAACATCATATTTCCAACATCTTTCACATTTCTCACCATCTGCATGCAATACTTCAATTGAAAATTCACCATTAACTTTATTAACTTCTAATTGAGAAACAATTAATACTTCTTTGAAAATATCCCTATTATCATTAATAAATTCAAATTCCTCATTAGCATTCAAAATAACCTTTGCATCCAATGAATTTCCAATTAATTTATCATTTCTAGCAAGTTCTAATTCTTTTGAAACCATTGATTTTATATCAAGAATTTTCTTCCACTTTTCAATAATTTCAACATTATCCCATTCCTTATTAAACTCTGGATAATCAGTTAACATTGGACTCTCTACTTGCTCATCTTTTGTGTGTTTCATTTCTTTCCAAATCTCTTCGACAGTATATGAAGTCATTGGAGTTAAAATTTTAACTAAAGCATCTAAAATATAATACATTGTTGTTTGAGCAGCTCTTCTTGCTTCAGAATCTGCCTTTTCTGTATATAATCTATCTTTAATAATATCTAAATAAGTATTACTCATATCAACAACACAGAATTGATTTACATCATGATAACAATCATTAAAATCAAATGTATCATAATCATGTGTTGCATCTTTAACTAATTTATTAAGTCTAGTCAAAGCCCATTTATCAATCTCTTGTAATTTATCATAAGGAACAGGATTTTCAACATCATAATCATACAAATTACCAAGTAAAAATCTAATAGTATTTCTAATTTTTCTATACACATCAGAAACACCTCTAATAATATCTTCTGAATAACTTACATCCATTTCATAATTTGATGAAAGAACCCAAAGTCTCAAAATATCAGCACCATATTTATCAAAAACTTCTTGTGGTGCAACACCATTACCTAAACTCTTTGACATTTTTCTGCCCTGTCCATCAACAACCATACCACAACATAAAACTTCTTTATAAGGTGCATGATTTTTTGTAGCAACAGATGTTAATAAAGATGATTGGAACCATCCTCTATACTGATCATTTCCTTCAAGATATAAATCAGCCACATCTCCAAGGCCTCTTTGATTTAATACAGTTTCATAAGTAGAACCAGAATCAAACCAAACATCCATAATATCAGTTTCTTTTTTAAATTTCTTACATCCACATTCACATACTGCATTTTCAGGTAACAATTCTTCAACAGATTTAGACCACCAAGCATTTGTACCTTCTTTTCTAACTATATCCTGAATTTTTTCAATTGATTCTTTTGTAATATACTCTTTATTACAATCTTCACAATAAAATACTGGTAATGGAACACCCCAAGTTCTCTGTCTTGAAATACACCAATCATTTCTACCCTTAATCATATCTTGCATTCTTTGTTTACCCCAATCAAGTGGATGCCACTTAACTGTTTCAACTGCATCTAAAACATTTTGTCTAAACTTATCAACACTGCAAAACCATTGATCAGTAGCTCTATAAATAACTGGATTTTTACATCTCCAACAATGTGGATATGAATGTTTTAAAGGAAGTGCCTTTAACAAATAACCATTATCTTCAAGCCATTTTGCAATAACTTTATTAGATTTAGCATAAAATAATCCAGCAAATTCTCCAGCACCTTCTGTTTGATGACCTTTAGCATCAACACAAACAACCATATCAAGATTGTCTTTCAATCCTTGAAGATAATCCTCTTTACCATAAGCAGGAGCTGTATGTACTGCACCAGTACCTTCAACAATATCAACATTAACAGTAGTTTCACTACCAATAACAACTCTAGACTTTCTATCAATAAAAGGATGTTTGCAAAGAATGCCTTCCATCTCTTTACCTTTAAACTTTTGAACTTCTTTATACTCTTCAATACCTGCAATCTTCATAACTTTATCAACAAGTTCAGAAGCAATAATATATTTTTCATTACCAACATCTACAATACTATAATCAAAATCTCCACCAACTGTAATACCTGTATTACCTGGCAATGTCCATGGTGTTGTTGTCCAAATAACTATAGATGTATCTTTTTCATCAAATAATCCTTTAGCATCAACAACATTAAATTTAACATATAAAGATAATGATTCATGATCTTTATATTCAATTTCTGCTTCAGCTAAAGCTGTCTCACAATCAGGACACCAATAAACAGGCTTTAAACCTCTATAAATATAACCATTAAAATACATTTTACCAAAAATACCAAGTTGTGAAGCTTCAATATTTCTATCATATGTAATATATGGATGTTCCCAATCACCAAGAACTCCAAGTCTCTTAAATCCTGCAGTTTGCAAATCTTTATAATCAGATGTAACCTTTTTACACATATCCCTAAATTCAGGTACAGGGATTTTATTTCTGTCCAAATTTAATTTTTCAATAGCTTTTTTTTCTGTAGGCATACCATGTGTATCAAATCCTGGAATAAAAGGTGCATAAAAGCCCTTCATAGATTTATATCTAACAATTGTATCTTTTAATACTTTATTCATTGCATGTCCCATATGAATTTCACCATTAGCATATGGAGGTCCATCATGTAAAATATAATGATCTCTTCCATCATTCTTTTTCAATACTTTTTCATACAATCCATTTTCAAATACATTTTTTAAAATTTCAGGTTCTTTTTTAGAAAGATCTCCTCTCATTTTAAAATCTGTTTTTGGTAAATTAAGTGTAACACTATAGTCAACTTTATTATCATCCATAACTATTCCTCCTTAAAATTATTCCTCATCTGCCTTATTAAAAGAAAAAATCGCCCCAATAAGAACAGACTTATTAGGACGAAAATTTATATTTTCGTGGTACCACCTAAATTCATTAATCATAACAATTAATCTCATTATACTTTAACGCAGCAATACGTCAAAGCTTACTACTACTTCAGCTTTGCGACATGTAAGTGATAATAAATAAGATGTTTCTTACTAAATCACACCATACTTAGCTCTCTTTAAGCCATATCTTATTTATCTTGTCTTACATATAGTCTTTATTTGCACATAATAATACCACATTTTATTATTAAAATCAATTAAATATCAATATTAATTTAACTGTACATATCTTAAACACAATTTTATTTATTTACATTTAATGCTATTCTAAATCCTGTCGAATCACTTGCTTTACCATCACTATTATTAAAATTGAAAAGCCCTGATTTAATTCCATCTTTAACACTTCCACCTCTAATCATAAAAGGATGAGATCCAATTGGGAAAACAGATGAATTATAAAACCATCCACTATTAATTGCTCCGAAATTTGAAGTTTCCCACAAAGCATCACCTCTTTGCTTAGAATTTGCATAATAATTATTAATATTATAATCAACAGTCTCAATATCTGAATTACCAGTATCAGTTACAGCAAATTTATAAACATTTTTATATCTCGAATTAAACTTATCTCCACCAATATCAGTTAAACCATTTCCACCATTAATATAAATATTAGGAGAATTATTCGGAATATATGCAGCCAAATATTCTGAAACACCACCTGATAAATCATATACACCAGTTTGATTTCTATTCGACGTCTGAATATATTTTATTTTATAAACATCTTCTTCATTATCAATACCACCAGTTATATAATTTTCATTATCATTAATACTTAAATTAGCTCCATTCGTTCCATATTTACTAAAACTCAAATAAGCTACAGCACCCCATTCAGATATTTTTACTAAATGACTATCATTATTTCTATCATAATTAAACGCATTTATATATGCATTTTTAACAGAAATATCTCTCCAAGCTCTTTTAGCAGGTTTACTACTAAGTAAAATCTTGTCACTGGCCAAAACATCAGTAGTTTGCGCTATTAATCTAATTTCTGAAGTTTCAAGAGAAGATTCATATTTTGCAATCCAAAAACCAGAAGTCTCAAGATCATTTCCACCATTTATATATTCATTAATCTTATCATTCATAAAAGCAGGATGTAAAATATAATTATTTCCAACAGACACTAATCCCTTATTAGGCTCAGCAATTTTAAGAAACGTATTTTTATCATTATTAGAAACTTTTAAAATTCCACGAGCATCACTATAACCAGAAATATTTTTATAACTAGAATCTTCGTAATATATTATTTTATAAGCAAATCTTGGAATCCATACAAAATAACTATTATCTTTATTTATGGCATTAGCCCACATTTTATTATCATAATCATACCAATCAGCATCTTTATCAACCGTACGAACAAATTTATAATTATCTTTATCATATTTAACAGGAATTAAATCATTTAAAATCGGTTTCAACGGCTTGTCAATCTGCCTATTTTCCTTATCAAGCCAAATAATTTCAATCTTACCATAAGCTCTATCTAAATTTACATTAACAGTATTTAATATTAAATTTTCAACTTTAGGCTCCATTTCCACCAAAACAGGTTCTGTCATTTCTTTAAAATTATTTAATTTATTATTGCTATTAATTGAATTAATCACTAATAACACTGCAATACTAATCAATAAAAAAATCAAAATCCCCGAAATAATACCAATAATTATAGACTTATTTTTAGTTTGCTTTCTTGTTTCATAAAAAGAATCAAGCTTTAATGCACCTTTTAAATCATTACTTAATACATCATTATCAATAATTTTATCATCATTTTCTTTCATAAATTCTCCTAAATTATATTAAAATTATCTATAATATAGCAAAAGAGTAGAAAATATTCTACTCTCTTATTTTAATTGCTTTCTATCTTGTTCAATTTCCTTTAAGGTTTTTTCCAAAGATTTTTGAAGTGTTGCCAAAATATTATCAGCATATTCTTTAGCTCCAGAAGTAATTTGTCTAGAACTATCATTAGCTGCAGACATTATCTGATTTTTTTGTTCATAAGCTTTTTTTGTAATCTCATGTTCATCAATCATAGCAATAATCCTATTTTCAGCTTCTTTTACAATATCATTAGCTTCCTTCTTAGCCTCAGCTAAAATACGTTCTCTTTCTTGTCTAACAAACTTTGCAACTTTTAACTCTTCAGGTAACTTATTTCTAATATCTTTGATTAAATTTAATACCTCTTTTTGCTCTACCATAATCTTATTTGAAAGTGGTACTTTTTTACTATTCTCAATCAGATCTTCCAAATTATCCAATAATGTAAAAACTTCCATATTATTTCCTCTCGAATCTACTAATTTCCAATTTTATTTAATAAAAATTAAATTAGCTCTACCATATTTTCTATGATCAAAAACCTCAATATCCGTAATCTTCTCTAATTCACTTTTATCTCTTAAGTATTCATCTGTTTCAATAACAACAAATCCATCTCTCTTTAATAATTCATTTTCCTTAATCATCCTAAGCGCATCAACAGATATATCTGCTTTATATGGAGGATCAATAAAAATAATATCAAATTTCTCTTTAGTTTCTTTCAAATATTTTTTATAATCTAAATTATAAACTCTTGCTTTATCAATTAATTTTGTTTTAATTAAATTACTTTTAACAAACTCTAAACTTTCTTTATTTATATCACAAAAAGTTGCAAAATTAGCACCTCTACTCAATGCTTCAATACCAATTGCTCCACTTCCAGCAAACAAATCTAAAAAACTACATTCATATATCTTATCAAAAATGATATTAAATAATGACTCTTTTACTCTATCCTGAGTAGGTCTTGTACTCAGACTATCTATTGAAGAAAGTTTTGTTCCTCTAGCACTACCACTTACGACTCTCATGAATATCACCTTCTCTTTAATCAAAACAATTTTAACATACTTGTAAAAAAAAATAAAGAGGCACAATATAATCAGTACCTCCAACTCAAATTAATCTTCTCTATTAATTTCTTTTATTAATTCCAATTGTGAAATCAACAAAGATTCCATCCTTGCTTTATAAACATCAAATTGCTTCTTTAACTCTTCCAATTCTTGTGATTTATTTATAATTTCTGTTTGAAGACCTAATGTAGATTCTCTTGCTCTAGTCTCAGCATCTTTTATAATTTGATCAGCCTGTTTCTGAGCAACATCCTTTACTTCATCAGAAGCTTTCTGAGCCATCATTAAAGTACTTTGTAATGTATTTTCAATATCTTGATAATGTACTAATGACTTTTTCAATTCTTCAATTTTATCTTGACTCTCAGTTACTTGTTTATATAATTTTTCATAATCCCTGGTTAACTCTTCTAAAAAATCATCAACATCTGTAGAATTATATCCATTCAAAGCTTATCTAAATCTCTTATTTTCTATTTCTAATGGTGTAATCAAAATAATACCTCCACCTTATTAATTAGCTTTTAAAAATTGAACTGCTGAATTCTTAGTTCTTGTTTCATTAAACTCATCCATTTTAATATCATAATTAAATGGTGCAACTAAAAAGATAGAATTAGAAATTTTCTCCATATGTCCATCTAAAACATGAGCAGCTCCACTAACCATATCAATCATTCTTCTTGCAACATCTTTATTCAAAAATTCTAAATTCATAATAACAGACTTTCTGTCTCTTAATAAATCACAAACTTCTGTTGCTTGCTCAATTTTTGTTGGTTGTAGAATAACCATTTTAACTGCTGAATTCATTGGTTGAACTTTTTTATTAGATTTTATACCAAATAAGCCCTTATTAGTATTTTCATCATCTTCTTCATCTTCATATTCAGCATCATCGTAAATTTCTTCATCTTCTAATTCTGGTTCATTGTCAGTACCATTCATATTGAACATTCCCCAAGCTTTTTTCAAAACGTTAACCATTGTAACCTCCACTATCTTTTTTTCATTAGTCATACGATTATTTATAGTATCCAACTTTATCGTAATATTGTCAACCAAATTGACAATATGTTATTTTTTTTTAAATAATTTGTTGTTTTTTTGTAATATTTTACAATATCAATTTATAGCATTTTTCATAGATTGGCTCGGATTCAAAACAATTTCATCATATAAAAGTAATGAAGTTGATATATTCTGTTTTAAGTTTAATTCCTTTAATTCAACTAAACTATAATTACTAACAATTGAATACTCATCAGACTTCTTTAAAACTTTAACTAAAACATAATCATTATAACCATTATTACTTCTAATTACATAACTTAAACCATTAACAGTAAAAATTGCCGAATTTGGAACTTTGTTTCCAACTTTATCCCACCAAACTAAATCAACTCTAATGCTTCTATAAATAGACAAACTTTCTATACCTTCGTCAAATTCAATTATAAGAACAACTTCACCATTGTTTCCTTCTCTATTAATTCTTACTATTTTTCCCTTTACCATTTGTGCATTTGGCAAAACAATGGAAATTTTTTGACCCTCTTTAGCATTTTTTGCTTCTTGACTTTTACTAATAACCGCAATATAACATTTAAAATTATTAATAATTTTACCTTTCTCATTATTTACAGGTACAATATCTCCTACTTTAAAATTTAACTTCTTTATATAATCTTTAGTATATTTTGAAAAATCATCATCATTTAATTTATCCTCAAATCCATCAATTCTATAAGATACAATACCACTTTTTTCTGCTTTAATATATTCAGCACCATCAGTAATCTGCTTTTCAAGCTTACTGCGTTCATTTATTAATTGTTTCAAAGTTGATCCAGTTGGACTTAAATCACCAGCTAATTTAGCTTTTTTCAAAATTAAAGAACTTACATTTCTTTTATTTTCTTTTAAAATTTGTACACTATTTATTTCTGGCAATTCCTTTATTTTGTCCAATATTTGAGAATCAATTAATTTTGTACTACTAGAATATAAAATTTGATTATTTTCCGAAATTGCAACACTTATTTTATTATCTAATTCAGTTATTTTTTGTTTAGTTTGACTCTCATCATTAGAAAGATATCTAAAAATAGGATCACCAACCGCAACTTTATCACCTTCATCAACAATATGTTGCATACCATTTTTTAAATTTTTTCCCTGTACAATAGTTTCATCTCTTATAATTACGCCAGTCACAGTTTCTTCTTTAGTAACAGTACCTTCCTTAACAATTACAGTATTACTAGGATTCCTCATTAATCCAATAATCTCAAACATTACATAAGCAGCCAAAAACACAAAAACAACTAATAGGCAAAAAAACTTAAATTTATTAATTTTTTTCTTCTTTTCTGTATTTGTTTTTTTCACACTTCCTCCAAATATCATTATTTTAATGAATTCAAAATAATATCAATATTTTCAGGATTACCTGATTCAATCCAAGTCGCATCATTATAACTTCTAAACCATGTTAATTGCCTTTTGGCATATCTTCTAGTTTCAAGTTTTATCTTTTCAATAGCATCATTAATTGAACAATTACCATTTAAATAATCAACTATTTCTTTATATCCCAATCCCTGCATAGCAGTCGGAAATTCACTATATTTTTTAATCATATTCTTAACTTCATCGACAAGACCATTTTCAATCATCAAATCAACTCTTAAATTAATTCTATCATAAAGTTTTTGTCTATCCATATTTAAAACAAAAACTTTATAATCATATTCTGGTTCATGTCTAGATTCTTTTTCTAATTCAGTTTTAGTTTTACCTGTAGAATGATATATTTCTAAAATTCTTGAAATACGTTTTCTATCAGTTAAAGCTATCTTTTTCAAAGCAATAGAATCAATCTCTTCTGCCATTTTATATAACTCTTCAACATCAATATTTTCAAGAGATTTTCTATATTCTAAATCAGTTTTAATTTCATTATAATGAATATTGTAAATCAAAGAATTAACATATAATCCAGTCCCACCAACAATAATAGGAATCTTATTCTTTTCCAAAATTTCTTTTATTTTCTCTTCTGCATCTTTTTTAAAATCTGCAACACTATATCTCTTATCTGGATCAACAAAATCAATCAAATGATGAACAGCTTGCATCCTTTCTTCTTTCGTTGGCTTTGCACTTCCTATATCCATATCTTTATAAATCTGCATTGAATCAGCAGATATAATTTCACCATTTATTAAATTAGCAATTTGGATTCCTAAACTAGTCTTACCAGAAGCTGTTGTCCCACATATTACAATTACTTTTTTCTTATTCATATATATTCCTTATTATTGAATTCTTGAAAATTTCTTTTCAATATCTGTCTTTGTCATTTTTATAACAGTTGGTCTTCCATGTGGACAGCTAAATGGATTAGGTAATTTATATAATTGCTCAAATAAACTATCTACTTCTTCTTTACTCAATGCCATATGTGCTTTAACAGCTGCTTTGCATGCAACAGTTGCCAAAAATTTATACTCTAATTCTTGTTTTGCAGTTCTAGCAACAGTATCCATTTCGTCAAGTGTATCCAAAAATAAACTTCTTGTATCAAAATCTAAACAAAACTCCGGTACACCTGTTAACTTAACAGTATTATCACCAAATTCATCAACAGTAAATCCAGCTTTATTAAATAAATCTTTATTATCCCTAAAAATTCCCATTTCTTTATTTGATAATGTAATAATGTCTGGTAATAACATTAATTGAGAATCTTTATCAACATCATTATAATAATTTGCCTTAACTTTTTCAAACATAATTCTTTCATGTGCTGCATGTTGGTCCATCATATACATCTCATCATTAATAGTAAAAATAATATATGTCTTAAAAGCAATACCAACATAATTATAATGTGGTTTTTTTACATCATCATCTTTAGACTCAAATAAAGAAACTTTTTCACCTTCAATTGGTTTTAAATTAACATCTTCATTTTTCTTTTGATTTTGATATTCTTGTTTAGCAGTTTGAATATCTCTTCCAAACAATTTCTTATATTTTTCTTCAAAAGAAATATCTTTATCATTAATAATAACATCATTTTCAATATTTTTATCATTTGAATCAGTTTGATTATTATTAACTATTTTATTTTCTTCATACTTATAATTTTCTTGATTTTCTTCAATTTTATTATTATCAACACTAAGATTTTCAATTTTAGGATTATTTTCTAAAGGATTATCAAGCTGATCAGAATTATTTAAATCATCATTAACATTTTGGATCTTCAAATCAACATTAGTTTTGGCATCATTATCATTATTCTCAGAACTAACTTCTGAAATCCCTTCAAGTTTATCTTCCACATTTTTATCATTAGAATTTAAAGTATCATCACTTTCATTATTCACAATACCATAATCATTACCAACAGTATCATTCAATAAATTCATTTTATCAGCAACACTAGCATTATCTCCTAAATGATCATACCTGTTTAAATCATATTCAATTTTATTATTTCTACTCTTTTGAATTTTATCAAGTTCTTCATTAATTTTTCCAATTTTATCATCAGCTTCAAACTCAGATTTCTCACCATACTGTGCATCAGCCACAACATTTACATCTTTTATATTTGGAGATTTCAAATTCCTAAAGAAATCAAAATCTCTATTCTCTTTTTCATTAAACTTTTCTTCCTTATTTAATCCCCAAAATTTAAGTCTTGCAGAATTAGTTAAATTATCATTCTTTACATCTTTTTCGAAATCAACATTATCATCTGAGAAATGCTCTTTTTCGTGGTTTGTAATTAAATCAGTTTTTAACATTGTATCCTTAATAGCATGAAAAACAGCTTTAAAAATTTTAGATTCTTCTTGGAATCTAACTTCCATTTTTGTTGGATGAACATTAACATCAAGCTTTTTAGGATCCATTTCTAAATTCAAAATTAAAAATCCATGCTTTCCAATAGTCACCAATCCTTTAAAACCTTGTTCAGCAGCGCTTGATAAAGTCTTATCTTTAATAAATCTCTTATTAACAAAAAATAATTGATTTGTTCTATTAGATCTAGCAATCATTGGTTTCCCAATAACACCTTTTATATAAATATCTTCATACTGATAATCAACAGGAATTATATTTTCTAAAACTTCTTTACCATAAATAGCATATACAACATCTTCCATTCTACCATTACCAGAAGTCTGAAGTTCTATTTTACCATTATTAATAAATTTAAATGAAATATTAGGATTAACAAGTGCAAGCCTCTTTATTGCATCTTCAATATATCCAGACTCAGTAAAATCCTTTTTCAAAAATTTATATCTAACAGGTGTATTATAAAACAATTCTTTAACAGTAATACTTGTTCCAGGAGCACATCCCGCTTCATGTTTATCAACAATATCCCCACCTTCAACATCTATTTGATAACCATTATCCTGTCCTATCGCTTTAGACAACATTTGAACTTTAGCAATAGCAGCAATACTAGCCAAAGCCTCACCTCTAAATCCCATCGTCCTAACATATTCTAAATCCCTTGATTCTCTAATCTTACTAGTAGCATGCCTTTCAAAAGCTATTTCCATATCATCAGGCATAATTCCATAACCATCATCAGTTATTCTTATATAAGAAATACCACCATTTTTTATATCAATAGTAATCTTTCTAGCACCTGCATCAATTGAATTTTCAACAAGCTCTTTTACAACAGAAGCTGGCCTCTCAATAACTTCACCAGCAGCAATTTGATTTATAGTTAAATCATCAAGTAATACTATTTTTCCCATTTTTTCTCCTTAAAATTATCTAATCATAAGTATTATATATTTATAAAATTATTATTTCAACAAATCTCTTACAACCTCTCCTGCAATAAGCATGCCAGCAACAGGTGGTACAAAAGAAACACTACCTAAACTTTTTCCAACATATCCATCAATTTCGTGCATTTCAGTAGGAACCTCATCAGAATATAGTACTTTAACTTTATTAATCCTAAGCTTTTTCAATTCTCTTCTCATTTTTTTCGCCAATGGACAAACTTTAGTTTTACTAATATCAGCAATTTTAAACATGTCCCCATGTAATCTCTTAGCAGTTCCCATTGAGGAAATTAAATTTAATCCAAGTTCTTTAGCTTTTTTTATAATCATAATTTTGGCATCAAAATCATCAATAGCATCAATAACATAATCAACAGTTCCATCAATAAAATCAATATCATCTTCGCTTTTTGCAAATTTTGAAATAGCAACAACATTTGCCAATGGATTAATTAAACTAATTCTTTCTTTCACAAGTTCTGCTTTATTTTTACCAATAGTATTAATATTTGCAATCAGTTGTCTATTAATATTTGTTATATCAACAGTATCACCATCAACAATAATTAAATTCCCAATTCCAACTCTTGCTAAAGCCTCTGCAATATATGATCCAACACCACCAAGACCAAAAAGGACAATTTTAGAATTTTTCAATTTTTCAATTCCATCTTTTCCAAGAACCAATTCAGTTCTTGTAAATTGATTACATTCATACATATCAAACTAACTCCTATCCTAAAATTTTTCCACCACCAAATAAAATATCATCAACATAAAAAACAGCTGATTGTCCTGGCGTTATACGTGGCTGTGGTTCGTCAAAAACAACTTTAAACTTATCATCACCATACATTTCAACAGTTCCTGGAACTTCCTGTTGAGTATATCTAGTTTTTATCATTACTTTTGTTGGTTCTTCTAATTTATCGATTAACAATAAATTAATATCATAACAAATCATCGAATTCTTCAATAAATCTTTTGCTTCACCAACAATAACTTGATTCTTTTCTTTATTAAATCCAATAACAAATAATGGCACAGGGTTTGCAATTCCAAGCCCCCTTCTTTGCCCAACAGTATATGCATAAAGTCCTTTATGTCTTCCTAAAACCTTACCATTTTTATCAACAATATCACCTTCAATTGGATTAACATCATATGTTTCTCTTAAAAACTTTTTATAATCATTATCAGGAATAAAACATATATCTTCACTATCAGACTTATGAGCAACATTAATAAGCCCCGCTTCATCTGCAATTCTTCTAATCTCATCCTTTGACTCATAATTAGCAAGTGGAAACATCATATGTTCAACAAGTTCTGGCTCAACTTTATACATAACATATGTTTGATCTTTTTTCTTACTTGTAGCTTTTGTAATAACCCATCTATTATATTTCTCACTATAAGCAGTTTTAGCATAATGACCAGTTGAAACATAAAAACATCCAAGTTCTAATGCTTTTTTATATAATAATCCAAACTTAATTTTTTTATTACATTCAACACATGGATTAGGTGTAATACAATTAGCATAACATTCATTAAAATAATCCATAACACTTTTCTTAAATTCATCTTTAAAATCTAAAACAACATGTTTTATTCCAAGTTTATCACAAACAATCTTTGCATCTCTAATAGCTAAATCATTACCACTTGTCCCATCTTTTCTGTCCCACAAATCCATTGTAGCACCAATAACTTCATATCCTTGTCTTTGAAGCAATAATGCAGAAACAGAACTATCAACACCACCACTCATTCCAAGTAAAACTTTTTTCTTATCTAATTCCATAAAAACCTCTTTCAATTGTTATATTTATCAACACATTCAAATATGTGATTAACTGTTATATCTCACTTTTATGGTTTAAAAGACCATATAGTAAAGAATAATCAATAAAATATTTAAAACCGATATATATCTAGTACATTAACAAAATATTTATTATACATACATTTAAACCTCCTATTCATAAAATATAATCTTTAGCAATTGTAAGAATTCCTACAGATTTTGCTCCAGATTCCAACAATATTCTTTTGCACTCATTAGCTGTATTTCCAGTAGTATAAATATCATCAAAAATAAGAATATCTCTTCCTCTAATTATTTCTACATTATTCACAAAAAACACACCTTTAACTGCTTTTCTTCTATTATGTAAAAGATTCTTCCCTTGTGGCAATGTATTTTTAATCTTAATTAAGACATCATCATAAGTTTGAATACTAAGTCTTTTAGATAAAATATCAGAAATTAACTTACTTTGATTATACCCTCTCTCTTTCAACCTCTTATTATGCAAAGGAACCGGCAATATTATATCATATCTTTGAATAAATTCACATACTGCAACATCACTTAAAATGCAATTTGCAAACAATTCACACAAATATGATTTATCCTTAAATTTATAATCAATAATCAAATTTCTAACAATACCCTCATATCTATATACCCAAACACCATCATCCTTAAAATTATAAATTTTAAACTTATTGATTTTTTTCAAACAATCACTACAAACACAATTATCATTCAAACAATTACAAATACCACATTTTTTCGGAAACAAAAAATCAAGGACAATTTCAAATATTTTTCTCATAATAAAATACTTTCACGCCCCTGATTAATTAATATATAATTATAATTTAACACTATCACCAATTCTGAGCTTATACTCAAGTCCAGTGTTACGTTGCTTAATATTTACATTTTTAATCATATAAGAAATATTATATTCGCTTCCTATAATAGTAAGCAACTTCTTCGCTCTTGTCATACCAGTATAAAGCACATTTCTAGTTAACAACATTGGTTGTACATTAAGTACAGGCATTAACACCTTTTCGAACTCACTTCCTTGTGACTTATGAACTGTAATAGCAAAACAATGTTCTATTTGATCCATATCTTGAAAAGTATATTGAGCAACTTTATCATCATCAAATTTAATCTCAATAATTCCATCTTTTATAACCCTAATAACACCCATTTCACCATTAAAAATGCCTGTAGAATGTTCACCATCTCTAACCCATTCAATATCATAATTATTTTTAATTTGCATTACCTTATCTGCTTCTCTAAAAATAACTTCTCCAAACTTCTTTTCATTTTTAAAAGGAGATTCAGGATTAAAATTTGATTGAATAATCCTATTTAAACTCTTTGTCCCAAGCTCACCTTTCTTTGTCGGAGTAATTATCTGTGTGCTTTCATCATACAATTTTAAAATAATATCAATAACTTCCTTAACATTATTAGATTTAATAAATTTAAAATCATTTAAACTACCTTCATTAGGTTGTTCATTATAAAATAAAATTCCATCATTAACTTTTTTAGCATTAACAATAATTTGACTTTTTGCAGCCTGCCTAAAAATTTTATTAAGTTTAATAGTAGGAATTTCTCCTGAATCAATCAAATTTTTAATGACATTACCAGGTCCAACAGAAGGTAACTGATCAGAATCCCCAATCAAAATCAATTTTGTTCCATTATAAACACCCTTTAATAAATAATTCATCAAAATAATATCAACCATTGAAACTTCATCAACAATCAAAATATCTGCATCAATCGGCATAACTTCAATTCCAGTATTAGGAGTATCACTATCAGCAATTTTGCCTATTTCAAGTAATCTATGAAGTGTACTTGCTTCCATACCTGTTGCTTCAGTCATTTTTTTAGCAGCTCTTCCAGTAGGTGCACAAAGAACAATCTTCTTATTTAAACTAGAATAAATATCAATAATCGTTTTAATTACTGTAGTTTTACCAGTACCAGGTCCACCAGTAATTATGACAACATTTTCCTTACTAACCATTTTTATTGCTTCAAGCTGTTTATCAGAAAGTTCAACATTAGACAATTGCTTCACTAATTTTTCAACATTATGCAATTTTTTTGTGTTTTGAGATTTAAGTAATGTTTTTAATTTGTTAGCAACCTTTTCTTCAATCTTATAAAATTCATTAATATAAACATAAATTTCAACTTCAATTTTACCATCTCTCTCAACTGCTCTTTTTTCAATACTAATCTTTTCTCTAGAAAGCAAATCTTTAAGCCCATTACCAACATCTTCAATCTCGACTTTAAGTAAATCACACACATATTTAATTAAACTTTTTTCAAGAGTACAAGTATGACCATTATAACCTGCTAATTTAAGGCTATACAAGATACCAGCACTCACTCTTTCCAAACTATTATTAGCAAAACCTATTGATAATGCAGCTCTATCAATTTCAGAGAAATTCACTTTAAATCCCATATCACATAAAATATACGGATTATCTTCTATGACCCTCATTGTATTACTACCAAATTTTTTAAAAATAGCCTGGGAATTCTGTGGACCAATACCAAACTTTTGCAAAAAACCAACAATCTGCCAAGAATCAAAATTTTCAGTAAATTTTTCACAAATTTCTTCAGCCCTTTCAGAAGTTATTCCTTTAATAACAACTAACTTTTCAGGTTCATTTTTAATAACATTAATTGTATCATCACCAAACTGCTTAACAATTTTTTTAGCAATACTAGGTCCAATTCCCTTAATCATACCATTTGATAAATATTTTTCCAAAGCATCAAGCGTTTTAGGCATAATCTTTTCAAAACTATCTACTTTAAATTGATCACCATAATCAGGATGAACAACAAATTTCCCAATAAATTTAACTTTTTCCCCCTTATCAATAAAAGGCAAATAACCAACAACAGTTGTTTCAAGACCTAAAATATTATACCCCAGCTCTAATGGAGTTTCACTAATCTGTTCAACAACAACAGTAGCAATTGTATAATTATTTTCTTCATTTTTATAAATTATTGAACTAACATCACCAATTAACTCCATAAAAACCTCTTTCCAAACTAGAATATATCAATTATAACATAACTTTTCAATATAAAAATATATCTTTCATATACAAATATAAACATAAAAAATAGATTATACCAAAACTTTTAGCACAATCTATTCAATATCTATTAAATTATCAAAATTACTTAATCCTATTAAATAAAGCTTCAATATTATTAAGCTTAACACCAGGCTTAATATCAATTCTTTTCCATTCAAAATCTTTCATTCCTAAATATTCCCTAATTTTCAAAGATGAATCAGGCATAAAAGGCTCATATAAATTAGCCAAATTAGCAATAACATTACTACAAGTATAAATTGTATCATTAAATCCTTCTGTATCATTATTCTTTTGTTCCCAAGGTTTCCTTTCATCATAATATTTATTACATTCTTCAACTAAATGCATAATCTCTAATGTAGCTTTCTTAAATTCCCCATCTTCAATAAATTTTCCAACTACATCATATATATGATCTAATTTGTTAGAAAAATCAGAATCCATATTTCCATCAGGAATAACATCCAATCCTTTAAACTTCAATGTTCTATTAACTAAATTTCCATACTTATTAGTAATTTCAGAATTATGAACTGTATAATAATCTTCAATAGAAAAATTACTATCCTTTTTTTCAGGACCATTTGCAATTAAAAAATACCTCAAAGTATCTCTATTACCATCTTTAAACATATCATTTATTGTAATACCATTTCCTTTAGATTTAGAAATCTTTTCAGAATTAATATTCAAATATTCAGAAGATATCATCATATTAGGTAATTTATATCCATCATTTAAAGCTACAAGCAACGCTGGTAAAATAATACTATGAAATATAATATTATCTTTTCCATGAACCATATAAATTTTACTATTAGAATTCTTCCAAAAAGAATCAAAATCTAATCCATTTTCCAAACAATACTTCTCTGTCATTGTTATATATCCCAAAACAGCTTCAATCCAAACATACATTTTTTTATTTTCAAATCCAGGAATTGTAACATCAACACCCCAATCTAAATCTCTAGTAACTGCTCTATCAATTAATCCTTGTTTTAAATATTTCTCAGTTTCTTTTTTAGCATTCAATCGCCAATTATCTGAATTTTCTTCAAAAAATCTTTCAATTTCAGGTTGCAATTTAGTTAAAGCCAAATACAAATTTTTATTCTCTTTTAAATTAACTTTTTCTCCACATTCAATACAAATAGCTTCTTCTAAATCATCTCCATTAGGAATATATCCACAATCACATTGATCACCTTTACTCTCTTGACCACATATAGGACAAATCAACTTCAACTCTCTATCAGATAAAAATCTATTACATTTATTGCAAAAAGGTTGTCTATCCATTTTTTCATAAACATATCCATTATCATACATCTTCTCAAGCATCTTCTGAACAGACTTTTTATGAAAATCATCTTCTGTCTTACCATACAAATCATAAGTAAATCCAACATCACTAAAAGTTTTAGCAAATTCTGTATTATATTGTTCTGCAATCTCTTTAGCAGTCCTATTCTCTTTTCTAGCTCTTTGTGTTATTGGAGTACCATGACAATCAGTTCCAGAAACATAAATAACATGATCACCATTGGCTCTATAATACCTTGCAAGAACATCTCCTCCAAGTAATGAAGCTAAATGTCCTAAATGTAATGAACTATTTGCATAAGGCCATGCTACACCAATAACTATATTTCTCTTCTTCATATAACCTCTCCTTAAATAAAATTAAATATATTATATCACTTTTTTAATATATATAATAATACAAAAAAGAATCTAAATTACCTAAACAAATTAAATAATTCAGACTCTTTTTATTAAAAATAACAACTAATATAAAATTACATCAAACCATTCATTCCCATACCAGCAGCACCAATATCATCATGATTATGTTTCTCTGGAATTTCAGAAACGACTGCTTCAGTAGTTAAAATCATTGCTGAAATTGAAGCAGCATTTTGAAGTGCACTTCTTGAAACTTTAGTAGGATCAACAATACCAGCTTTTTTCATATCAACATATTCACACTTCTTAGCATCAAAACCAACACCAGCTTTTTCTGATTTAACTCTTTCAACTATAACTGCAGGTTCCAAACCAGCATTAACAACAATTTGTCTAGCAGGTTCTTCCAATGCTTTTAATATAATATTAGCACCAATTTTTTCATCAACATCAAAATCAGCAATTTCTGATTCCAATTCTGAAATAATGCTTAAATAAGCTGTGCCACCACCAGGCAAAATACCTTCTTCAACAGCTGCTCTAGTAGCAGATAATGCATCTTCAATTCTAAGCTTTTTATCTTTCATTTCAAGTTCAGTAGCTGCACCAACTCCAATTACTGCAACACCACCAGCCATCTTAGCCAATCTTTCTTCAAGATTTTCTTTTTCATAACTACTCTTTTCATTAGCAATTAAAGATTTTAATTGAGCAACTCTATTAGAAATCTCATCTTTATCACCAGCTCCATCAACAATAATCGTTTTATCTTTTTCAACTTTAACTTGTTTAGCATGTCCTAAATCAGAAACTTGAACATCTTTAAGTTCCATTCCTAAATCACTAGAAATAACCTTTCCACCTGTCAAAATAGCGATATCTTGTAAATAATCTTTTCTCTTATCACCATATCCAGGAGCTTTAACAGCTACAACATTTAAAACTCCTCTTAATTTATTTAAAATTAATGTAGATAAAGCTTCAGCAGCAACATCATCACAAATCATAACTAATTTACAAGAAGACTTCATCAATTCTTCCAATAATGGCAAAATCTCTTGAATATTTTCAATCTTTTTATCTGTAATTAAAATATAAGGATTATCATATTCTACAGTCATCTTCTCACTATCTGTAACCATATATGGAGAAACATATCCTCTATCAAATTGCATACCTTCTACAACATTAAGCTCAGTATTAGAAGTCTTAGACTCTTCAATAGTAATAACACCATTTGTAGAAACTTTCTCCATTGCATCAGCAATTAAATTACCAACTTCTTCATTATCAGCAGAAATACTTGCAACTCTAGCAATGTCCTCTCTACCATTAACACTACTACTATTCTTTTTAAGCAATTCAACAGCTAATTTAACTGTCTTATCCATACCCCTTTTAATAGCCATTGGATCAGCACCAGCAGCAACATTTTTAACACCTTCTTTAATCATCTTTTGTGCTAAAACAGTTGCAGTTGTTGTACCATCACCAGCAACATCATTAGTCTTTTCAGAAACTTCTCTAACTAATTGTGCACCCATATTCTCAAATTTATCTTCAAAAGAAATCTCTTTAGCAATAGTAACACCATCATTAGTAATTAAAGGTGCTCCAAATCCTCTATCTAAAACAACATTTCTTCCTTTTGGTCCAAGTGTAACTTTTACAGTATTAGCTAAATTGTTAATACCAACCATCAATTTTTTTCTTGAATCTTCACCAAATTTAATATCTTTTGCCATAATATAAACCTCCTATTTAACAAAATATATAAACAATACTATTCAACAATAGCCAATATATTATCATTTTCGACTATCAAAAAATCTTCTCCATCATAAGAAACTTGAGTACCTGCATATTTATCAAGAATAACTTTATCACCTTCACAAACACTCATTTTACTAAGCTTCCCATCATCCATCAATCTTCCTGGTCCAACTTTAATAACTAAAGCCACTTGAGGCTTTTCCTTACTACCTGTAGAAAGAATTATACCACTTTTAGTCTTCTCCTCAGGCTCAATCATTTTAACTATAACTCTATCACTTAATGGTTTTAACATAAAATACCTCCTATAAGAGAACAATTAAATAATCCAAAGATTAAATAATTTGCTCATAAATACATTAGTAAAGTTAAAGCTTTCTAATAAATTTATTTCAATTACAATGTAAAAAACTATTAGCAGTCGATTAACTTAACTGCTAATAGTTATATATCTTTTATATTTTATTGTCAATCCATTTCACAAAATAATCACAATCAATTATAAACTAAGTAATTTGCTGTACTCCATCAACTGTAAGATCTAAAAATGCACTAAGATTTTGAACAGTATTATAATCAATACCATCATCAAGCCATGTGACTCTAAGAATATATGATTTACTTTCTCTTGTACCAGAAATCAAACTTCCAGTATAAGTATTAGGATCTATTTCTGTTTCAGTAGTACCATTCACCTCAAATAATTTAAATGTATAATTTCTAGAAGCAACAGAACTAATAGCTGATTTTCTCTTCATATTAAATTTAAATTGAATTTTTGTTTCAGTAATAGTAGAACCAATGTAATTATTAACATCTAATTTATATTCAACAGTTTGATTTGGTAAAATATTAATGCTATTAGTATTATTCACAACTAAATCCATAATTGGTTTAGCAACTTGTACTGTAGCAGGATTTTTATCAACCTTTCCAACCATTCTTGATGAAGTCCTAGCACCTATTAAGACACAAACTAATAGCAAATATATAATTAAGCATTTTTTTATATTAAATTTATAATCAATCGAATGTTTAAAATTTGCCACTTGTTTCTATCCTCCTATTTATCATTATCAAAAAATTTCTTATGAATTTTCAAAGATTTTTTATGCATCCTTTCTGCTAAAATATCTAGCTCATCCTTCTTATTTAACTCTCTTTTATTCACCAAATTTTTATTTTTTTCTTTATTCTTTTTTAATTTTTTAACATTATTACTTTGATATCTCAAATTTTTTATAATTCGATCACCAATCACTAATAAAAATATCAAAACTAATAAAAAAATCATTATTAAATAAATAACATTTTTACTTAAAATTATTGAAAATAGAGAAAAATTTGAAATTCTGAAAAAAAACTTACCTACTATTTGTTCTTTATTAATTGGTTTATCATCTACTTCATTAGCATCACCTTTTGTAATAACTTCATCATTATTTATAGCAATAATTCTATGAGTAATAGTAGTTAATCCATTACTATATGTAATAATATCTCTTTCAGAATAATTATTTGATTTTTTAACTATAATAACATCACCTATTTGTAAAGCTGGTTGCATACTACCAGAAATAACTCTATAAATTCTAAACCCAAATAATGATTTATTATTCATAGAAAAAATATTAAGAAGTATAAAAAAAATTAATATCAGACATAATATAAATTGCCCAATTATTTTTAAAACTTTCATCAAAACCTCTAAATTTCCTCAAAATCAATCTTAACATTTAAAATATAATTACTATTCATATTAATCCCAGGAACATTATCATTAGCAGAATCAACCCATTTCCACTCCAATTCATAATTATCCACAGAATTAGAATTCAAAACTAAATTAGATAAACTCAATTGGCTTGGCTCAACCCAACTAGAACTATTACCAATAACGTAGCTACCATTCATCTTAAGCTTATATTTCATATTCACATCATATTGCATTGTTTCTGTCATTTTTAAATTATATTTAACACCAAATGATGATTGATTATGAACTTTAAAACTATATGTGTTTTCAACTCCTGGTGCAATTCTATCAGTCACTACAGTAGTATCATGATATTTTGAACTATCATACGAAAATATATCAATATCTGTTTGAGTTAAATAATCTCCATTTTTATCATCAACCCATACTTTAAAATTATTATTAACTATATTTTCATTCTTATAATTATTTCCAATAATTGCACCAATCTTTTTATTACATTTCCTTGGTACAATATATTTTTTTTCATCTACAATAATGTTTCTAAAATTTCCTTTAATTTTATTCTTCTTTTTATCATCAATATTCTTTATACTAATAACTATCTCATTTTCGCAAGCAAACTTACCAAAATGATAAATTCTACCATAATAAAGAATAGAAACGAAGAATGTTACTAAAACTATATAAAAAATTACAACATATCGTCTTTTCGCATTTTTAAACATTCTCCGCTTCTCCTCTCTAATATTATAATAAATTTTAAATTACTATGGTATTGCAGTTGCACTAGGTTGTACTTGTACACCAGTAATTGTTACAGGCACTGTTAATGACTTAGCTGCAATTCCATCACTTGTATCTGCCGCATCACCAGCTGCTACACCAGTAGATGGTGTTACTGCACCAGTTTGATATGGCCAAGCCCAATAGATCTTAACAGTCTTTGGTGTTGTATCATTAGCTTTAATCTTTCCTGTAATAGGTGTTGATGTAGTTAATGGTGTTGCATATGTAGCATCTGAATAGAATTTAATATTTGTAGGTGAATTTGTAATTGTTCCTAATGTTACAGTATATTCCACTCCTACTTCTGAACTAGCATTAGATACACTAATATCAAATGAACCTTTTGTTCCAGGTGCTATCTTTCCAGCAACTAATGTACTAGCATGATATTTATCAACAAAATTAATATTCATAGTTGTTGAACCAGAATTATCTGCAGTAAATGCCCATTTAGCAACTGTTGCAGTTCCATTTCTTGAAATTGTAGCAGTATATCTAGCATAAGTACTAGAAACTAAAGTTAAAGTAATTGCAATCATTATTAAAACTGCTATTACAAAAATTGCTTTCTTTCTTGAATTATTCATTTTATTCTCCTTCCTATTATTATATGTATAATGTTAAACATTATTACCTATTTGTTTCTATTCCTTTTGAATTCCTCAAAAGCTTTAAGTTCATCATCAGAAATAACTCTAGATTTTGATTTTCCAGTTACAATAATTAAAATTACGCCAATTAATAATATTATTATCATAATAACTACAAATCCAATTGGTTTTTGAATAAATAACACAAAATTACCTAATTTAGAATATTTAGTGACATAAACTCCTTCAATCTTATCAAAAGCTACAGGATCCATATCATTTGATTTGTTATTATCACCTTTAGTCGTAAAATATCTCTTACCATTCTCATCTTTAGTTTCTACAATTCTATGTGTTACAACATAATTATCACTAGTTCTAAAAGCAATAATATCACCATTTTTCAATGACTTATCACTATCAATCTTCCTAACAATAACTAAATCACCAACATTAATTGATGTTTCCATAGACCCAGAAACAACGGCAAAAGGTTTATATCCAAAAACATCAGGTACTCTATCTGGATTCATATTTCCTCTAATAATTATTATCAAATTAATAACTAATATTGGAATACAAATTATCAAAAATACCATAAATGGTAAATCTAATTTTCTTTTATTATGTTTTTTATAATTGTCGTTATTTTTATTATCCATAACTCCTCCAATCATCAATCTATTCGCTAAATTAGTATAACATATAAAAAAAGTTGCATACAACTTTTAGCATTTTGTAAATGAAATGTAAACAACATGAAAAAGAAGCATTAAAAAATGCTCCTTCTGTAATATTTTGTTAATTATGTTCTTTAGCCTTCTTGATAAACTCTTTAAATAAAGGTGCAACCCTATTAGGTCTTGATTTAAACTCAGGATGAAATTGAACTCCAATGAAAAACGGATGATATTCTTCACTCAACTCAACTATTTCAACAAGATTTCCATCAGGCGATTTACCACTAAGCTTCAATCCATTATCATTACAAACATCTCTATATAAATTATTAAATTCATATCTATGTCTATGTCTTTCAGAAATATTCTCTTTTTTACCATATATTTTATAAACATAACTATTAGAATCTAATTCACAAGGATATGTACCAAGCCTCATCGTACCTCCAGTATTTATAATTCCCTTTTGATTTTCCATTATATGAATAACAGGATTCTTAGCATCTGGTTTAAATTCTTCTGAAGTAACATCATCTAAACCAACAACATTTCTAATAAAATCTATAACCGTCATTTGCATACCAAGACAGATTCCTAAAAAAGGAACTTTATTCTCCCTAGCATATTTTATCGAAGTAATCATTCCTTCAATTCCTCTTTCACCAAAACCACCTGGAACAATTATACCATCATATTCTGAAATAATATCCTTAACATTTGAGTCATTTATTAATTCACTATCAATCAATGTTGTTCTAACTTTAACACCATTTGCATATCCACCATGCTTCAATGATTCAATAACAGACAAATATGAATCGTCCAATTTTACATACTTACCTATTAAAGCAATATTAATTTCCTTATCACTTTCATTAACCTTATTAATTTTATCAACAAGTTCAATCCATTCACCATTATTAGGTTCAATTTTATCCAAATTTAATTTTTTACAAACTTGAACAGCCAATCCATTATTTTCAAGCATTAAAGGAACTTCATATAAATCATTAACAGTTGAATTTTCAATAACCGCTTCTTTTCTTACATTGCAAAATAAAGCAATCTTCTCCCTCATTTTATCTGGAATTTCTTGGTCTGCTCTACAAACTAAAATATCAGGTCTAATACCTAAAGATTGCAATTCTTTAACAGAACGTTGTGTAGGTTTTGATTTAAGTTCATTAGAACCAGAAATAAAAGGTAATAATGTAACATGTATATAACAAACATCATTCATATCAACTTCAAGACCAATTTGTCTAATAGCTTCAACCATTGCTTGACTTTCAATATCACCAATCGTTCCACCTATTTCAGTAATAACCACATCAACATCAGAATTAATAAAATTATATACTTTAGATTTAATAGCATCAGTAATATGAGGAATTACTTGAACTGTTTTTCCCAAATAATCTCCCTTTCTTTCCCTATCTATAACCTCACTATAAATTTTACCACTTGTAACACTTGATGTAGCTGTCAAATTAACATCAGTAAATCTTTCATAATGTCCTAAATCTAAATCAGTCTCAGCACCATCATCAGTAACAAAAACTTCACCATGCTCATAAGGACTCATTGTACCAGGATCAACATTAATATAAGGATCGAACTTTTGGTTAACAACTTTATATCCCCTATTCTTTAACAATCTTCCAAGAGAAGCTGCAGTTATTCCTTTTCCCAAACCAGAAACAACACCACCTGTAACAAACACAAATTTAGTATTCATAATTCAAAAATCCTTTCAATAAAATTTATTTGATAATTGCATCAAGTGCAACTTTAATCATATCATTTAATGAATTTTGACGATCATCTGCAGAAACCTCTTCATCCTTAAATCTAGAATCCACAACAGATAATAAGCAACTTGCCTTTCTTCCTAAAGACTTAGCCGTATAAAACAATGCAAAAGATTCCATTTCAGTAGCAATTATTTTCAATTCTTTAGGTAAAGATTTCAAAAATTCCTCAAATTTATCATCATAATAATCAAAAATTTCATTACAATTAACATTTCCTTTTATTAACTTAATATTATTTTCCTTAGCACTATTAACAATTAATTCATTAAGTTGGCTATCAGATTCAACTAAATGTTCATCAACATGTTTTAAAGCCATTGCAAAATTACCTTTAGTATAACTATCATTAACCAATATTGTATCAAGCAATTCAAGCTCAGGAGACAACGCTCCACATGTACCAATTCTTATAATATTTTCAACATCATAAAATTTATAAAGTTCATAAGCATATATTCCCATACTAGGCATTCCCATACCAGATGCAAAAACCGTTATTTCCATACCTTTATATTTACCAGTATATCCATACATATTTCTAAGTTTATTAATTAACTTACAATCTTCTAAAAAATTATCCGCAATATATTTTGCTCTAAGCGGATCTCCAGGCATCAAAACATTTTTAGCAATTTCGCCATATTTAGCTTCATTATGTGGTGTCATAAAAACCTCCTAAATTAATTTTAAAAATAATAGTATTAAATAATAGAACCCAATCAATATTTTAAATATTCCTATAAATCTATAATCTCCTTTTTTAAGAAAATCCATAGTACCCCTTATAATTATAACAGACGTAATAAAAGAAAAAATTAAACAAATCAATAATAAAATCCATTCATTCAAATTTAACCCATAAAATAATGGAACATTAATAAAAAAATTAATCATAAATAAAAACAATATCATATAAAGGCCATATTCAAAAGAAATCTTTCTAGAAATTCCAAAATATAAACCAATAACAATCATAATAGTCAACAATGATGTATCATGAAATATAAAACCAAATACAATGTTAAATATTGTTATTATAAAAACTTCTTTCCAACTGATATCAAATAAATTATTAATTCTACTATCTTCTGTTTTCTTATTTTGAAGAAATATAATCAACACACCTAAGCAAACTAATAAAATAATATTTATAATTTTTTCATTCAAAAATTCACTAAAATCCACACTATAAAACTGTACAATTAAAACATATACTATGATTGAAACAAAGATTTTAAATAATAATTTACACCTAGAAACATTAATTCCAATTTTATTTCCATCATCATCTTTTATAATTTTAAAAGGCCATATACGATTATAAAATAATAATAAAATAGCTAAAGCAACACCAAACTGTACAGCAATAAATAATGATTTTTCAAAATTATCAGAAATATTACCAATTCTAATAAAAAGATCAACTAAATATTTATAAGAATATACTCCAATACCAATTGACTGATATATACTCCCAAATATCGAAATTATAATAACTTTAAAAATATTTAATACCATATTTTCCTCTTTTTAAAATTATTGTATCATTATAAATTTTCATTGTAAACAAAATCTTCTTCTGATATAATAAAACCAAGATTAACAAAAGGAGAATTTTTATGGATACAAGAGAAGAAAAGAAATTTACAGGATCAGCCGAAAAGATGAGAGGTGCATCAAGAAAACAAAAAACTTCATTATCACGTCGAATAATAATAGCAGCATTACTATCAGCAGGATTACTAGGATTAGGTGGTAAACATAGAGAAAATGTACAACTTAAAAATATGTACACAGAAGAATTTCAAACACTTGATGCAAATAACATGGCAGCATCAGCAATAAACACTACTGCAGAACAAATTTTAAGTCAATTAAATGAAGATACTTTTGAAAAAACACATGAATATCTAATAGATTCATCAAACGACCTTATTGAACAATTAAATGGTATAAATAAACATAGATTCGAAAAATATTTCCAAGCAGCTGGAATAGATACAGATAAAAATCAAGTGTTCTCTGTCAAAATAACCCCAGACCTTATCGATAAAGTCAATCCTGAAAACGAAAAAAAGACATCTTATTACTTAATATGTGATAGTAGATATATAGAAGCAAATGATATTGATTCCGTAAAATTAGAAGCAGATTTACGTGACTTAGTATATGAAAACCAAAATTTTTCGGAAAAGAAACTACCAGATTTAAAAAACAATTTAAAACAATATGCTTCAGAAATCTCTACAGATAAACTTGCAGAATTAACACTAATCAATAATAACGGAAAGCTAATCTCTGTAAACCAAAACGAACTTGAAAAAAGAATAGAATATAAAAATAAAATAGAAAACGATCCTGTACAAAACTTTTTCTTAGGAACAAGTGAAAAGCAAAAAGAACATCTTCAAGAAGTTAGAAATTCGAAAATAAAAAATTTACCAAAAATGGCAAATACACAAATAGATAATGCAGACGATCCAGACTTACATCAACCAATAAATGGACCTGACATTACAGAAGGACCTGCTCATGAAAGATAATAAAAAAAGCAATGAGAAAACTCATTGCTTTTTTTATTATTCATTAACTTCACTATCATTATTTTCTTCATTAACTTCAGTTTCAGGAGCATTCTTATATGCTTCAAAAATAGCACTTTGAATCTTTTCCCTTGCTGGTGAATTAATTGGATGACAAATATCTCTATGTTCACCAGTAAATTTATTTTTTCTACTTGGCATAGCGATAAATAACTCTCCATCCCTTCCCTCTAAAACTTTAATTTCACGTACAACAAACTCATTATCAAAAGTTACTGAAGCAATAGCTTTAATTTTGTTATCTGAGTTTACTTTCTTAATTCTTACATCTGTAATATCCATTACGTTATTCTCCTTTTGTTGCATATTGTACTTTTGTACTACCTATATTATACATTATTAAAATAAAAAATCATCACTTTTTTGAAAATTTTTTTACCTTTTAATAACTTGTTTTTTACAAGAAAATATATTATAATCAAGTGTAGACATAGCACGGGAAAGGAGCTAAAAAAGTGGCAAACGTACAAGAATTAAAACAATACAGAAATATACATTTAATCGGTATCGGTGGTACTAGTATGAGTGGTATAGCTCAAATATTAAAACATTGGGGCTATAATGTAACTGGTTCAGACGCCAACGCATCAGATAATACCGAAAAATTAATAAACAGCAAGATATATGTCACAATTGGTAGTGATCCAAGTATCTTAAATAACGTAGACTTAGTCATATATTCTGCAGCAATTCATGATACAGATCCTGAATTATCAAGAGCTAGAGAACTTGGTATACCAACAATTGAAAGAGGCCCTTTTTTAGGTCAATTAACACACTCATTTAGAAACACCATTTCAATCTCAGGAACACATGGCAAATCAACAACATCTGCAATGGTATCAATGTGTTTTATAGAAGCAAAGCAAGATCCAACAATACAAATTGGAGCAAATATACCAGCAATAAATGGTAATTATAGATTAGGTAATAGCGAAAATTTTATAATAGAATCATGTGAATATGCTGACAGTTTCTTAAGTTTCGCTCCAAAAGCCGAAATAATTTTAAATATTGACAATGATCATCTAGATTATTTTAAAAACCTAGATAATATTAAAGCAGCATTCGTAAAATTTGTAAAATTATTACCAGACGATGGAATATTAGTATATAACGCAGATGATGAGAACTGTTCACATATTTCAAAAAATACTAAAGCAAAAAGCATTACATTCGGCTTAAAAAATAAAAGTGCCAATTTTATAGCAAAAAATATTTCTTATGATAAAAATGGATTTCCTTCATTTGATGTATATCATAATAATAATTTTTACAAAACAATTAAACTATCAATTCCCGGAGAACACAATGTATTAAATGCCCTATCTTGTATCGCATTATGCAATGAATTTGGAATAGATAAAATTGATATAAAAAATGCACTACTAAAATATACAGGTGTACAACGTAGATTTGAATATATTGGAAAAGTAAAAAATGCAAAAGTATTCGATGACTATGGACACCACCCTACTGAAATAAAAGCAGTTGCAGACGCTTTACACAAAAAACAATACAATCATTCATGGGTAGTATTCCAACCACATACATATTCAAGAACAATTCAACATTTAGATGAATTTGCAGAAGTATTAACAAACTTTGATAATATCATAGTAACTGACATATATGCAGCACGTGAAACAAATACTTATGGAGTATCATCAAAAGATATTATAAATAAAATAGAAGCATTAGGACGAAAAGCATATTATATTCCAAACTTTGACGATATAATAGATTTTATAAAAAGAAACATACAATCTAATGATATTATAATAACTCAAGGAGCTGGAACAGTCACAAAAATAGCACATAAATTAGTAGAAGAAGAATAATAAAAAGCATATATTAACTCAAAGTTAATATATGCTTTTTATTATATATATTATAATTCATAATCAAATTTAGAAATTTTCTTATAAACAAACTTCTGTCCAGTCTTTGAAACATCACCATTCTCTGTATGATTTTTGAAAAATGAATCAGATCCTTTCAAGAAATATCTATATTTAACATCATCTCTAACTTTTCCATTTCCAATAATAATTGGATCATCCCATGTAGCATCAAGTGCATACCATTGTCCATCTTCCATTTTCACATAATTCCAAGCATGTGCTTCTGTTTGATTATTAGAATTTATACCATCTCCATTAACAACAATACATGGTATTCCAATTTGATCACAAATATATTTCATTGTATATGCATAACCTTGGCACATACATTTATGCTTAACTAATAGCCCATAAATTGTATTATTATTAAAATCATCTTTTTGATTATAACTAGTATCAGCAATAATTGTATCATGAATATATTTTAACTTATCATATCTTGTCCTATATTGAAATGCTCCTTCAATAATCTTATCTGCTGCAACCTTGATTTGTTTTGCTGCTAAACTAATTTCCTCAGCACTACCAAAAACTCTCGAAAAATATGGTGAATACTCACCATTTATATTTCTCTTAGATGGAGCAACTGAATATTGAATTCTAGTCAAATTAACAAAAGTTGTCTTTCTCGTAATTAACGTAACATTTCTCGCATCTAAAAAGAATAACTCCGGTCTATCAAGCATCAAAGCATCCCAAGCAGTCTGAAAATCAGTGTCTTTAATCCTATCGTCATTTGGAAACTTTATTTCTTCACTTGAAGTTTTAAAAGCTTCAATATTACTCAAAATAGTTGAATACATAATTTTAGCACCTTCGCTAATTTGATTATAATAATATACTTTATATTCATCTGTTGATTCAACATTAACCATTTCATAATCTGATGACACGTTTCCCTTATGATATATTGAATAATAAATAATCCCAGAAATAGATATAATAAGCAAAATTAAAGTAATATTAATAAATGATAATCCTCTTCTATTACTCATTATTAAACCCTCAAGAATTTTAAACCTAAAATCCTATATCTTTCTATAATATAAAAAATATAAGCTACTGAAATGTAGCTTATATCAACATAAAATCAATTTATTAAATTAACCATTGACATTAACAATTCCAGAATATTGAGCAGATATGTTAGAGTTTCCTTTACCAGTAACTTTATACATAAAGTTCTTTAAAACTTGTGAAATTGTCTTATTAGTATTCTTAACTTCTACAGAAACCATATCACCTTGTTTTAATCTATATACTCCACTCTGACCTAAAGCACCTTGGATTTGATCATTATATTCTTTATAATAATAATTTTCACCAACTTTTGTTGAAGCTGCTGTTGTTGTCTTCTTAGATGCTGATTCATCCAATACTTGTACTTGCATATCAACATTATAAGAATTTCCAGTAGCACCAACTGCTTTTACAAAACTATCATACTTATCACTTGTAATTTTTCCAGTAGATCTAATATTATCAACAAACTCCTGTGTTTTAGCTTTAACAACTTGTTGTGAAACATCATCAGTTCTATCAGCTGTTGACATTAGTGGAAAAATGAACATTAAAACTGCTGCCAAAAATATAGCTCCAACTGTCATTAATGTATCGTTCATATAATCCTCCTTAATTAAAATATTTTATTCTCTAATATATACGTATTGAACAATTCTTTTTGTTTTATCTTTAGTATTCTCCAAAAATCCTACAACACGATTATTTTCATCAGTAAACTTATCTACAGAGCCACTTAACGAAGCTCCTTTGTATTCACCATAATTTATATCACTAGCACTAGAAGTAGCATCACTATAAACAGTATTAGTAGCAACAACTGTAGCTGAATAATTATACTGCCCTATTCTCTCAACAAACCTTGCTTTAGAATCTATTAATGAAGTATTCAATGTATAATAAGCTCCAGAAACTGATGAATTATTATATGCCGCACCAATAATCATAGTATTATCATTAAATCTTTTATTCAATTCAGGATGTTTCAAAACAAGTCTTGACATTGAATATTTTTGCATCACACTATCATTAATATTAATGTGCAAACCATTTACAATATCTCTAATAAAATTCATTGCAAACTGTCTATTATGACTCCAAGGCTCCTGCCTTGTCATTTCATCATCCAAATCCAATCCATAAACATATCTATTTCCATCAATTAAATTTGAATTTTGTAACTTACTATCAAGTGCTTCTGTTGCATACAAAGGCAATGGTTTCATATCATAAATTTTACCTTCAGCATTCATTTTTCCAGAATAAAATAATATTGTAATTCCTTCATCATAATACGAATACATCATAGGAATCACCGTATCAACTCCAACAATTTTACTTGAAGTAATATTAAGCTTCTTCCCATTATATTCTATATTATCAACATCATAAAAAGTTCTTCCACTATCAAGTTTGCTCATCGTCTTCTTAGAAGCAGTCTGAACTCTTGAAAAAGAAAATATAGCTAAACTTAACGCCATTACAAATAGTAAAATAGCACTTGCCATTTTTAACGCATCAGATACATTCTCACTCATCCGTATCTCCTACTTGTATCAAATTATTTTGAGTTTGTTTTAATAACAATAATTCTTATATAACCATTTCTATAATATGAAGGGTCTGTTTCTCCAAATGAATCTTCAATTGGATCATCACTTTGTTTAGTATTATCTAATTTTACTGTATATGTTTTTCCATTTAAAATTTTAACAGAAGATAAATTTGGTTGTGCAGTACCATCTAATACAATACCAACAACTGTATTTTCACCTTTTGTTCTTGCAGTTAAGTTACTTGTATTAACAAGTGAAATCAATTGTTTAACATCAGATGCTGTAGCATTATCCCCTATAAATTCTTGATATCTTTCATTATTAGCCATTGCAGCTTGTGAATCTACATTTCCAGATCCTTTAATTACTTTTTGAGCATTTTGAAAAATTGTAACACCCAAACCAATTATTAAAATTGAAATTAAAATAGCACCTGCAATAATTAACGCTTTTGATGAATTCTCCATCTCTTCCTCCTTTGAATATTAAAAAATTACTAAAATCATTATAACATAATTTCTAAAAATAAACAATATTTTTAAAATTTTCATAACTCTCTAATAAATTTCATACAAAAATACACCTAGCTTAATTAGAACACAATTTATTGTAATTCTTAAACAAGGTGTATTTATATAAATTCATTTATTACTATTGTACTTCAAAATCATTAAAGTCATTAAGAGTTTTAAAATTATATCTATCAATAAAATTATCTGGAACACTATCAATTTTTATTCCATTAACCAATGCTGTATCTTTATGAACCAATATAGAATCTGGAACAAGCCTTTTATAAACAATATGTTGAATCTTACCATCAACATTTTTTTCACCAAATCCACTAATTCGAGCACCTACCATATATATCTTTGTATTATTATCTTGCATATATTTATTTAAATCTTCCTTAAATAAAGATGCATCAGAATATCTATTTGAATTAATGTATTGTGCAAAATAATCAACACCATCAATATATACTTTAACAAAACAGGAGAATTATAAATTTGGTAAGTTAACTTTCCCTCTGCATTTTTCAATCCATTTTCATCATTTAACTTCTTAGCATAATTAATAATAGAAGCTACTTCAGTTACTAAAATATTTACTCTTCCTTCATAACCCATAAACACTGAATTTTTAATTGATATATTAGATGATTCTAGCTGTTTATTCATATTTCTAGAAAATCTACCAAATAAAGTATTAATAGTAACAAATAATCCAATTACCAATATTGCAATTAAAGTTTCACCAGCCATTATTAAAGCCTTTGATGTATTTTCCATTCATTCCTCCAGAAATTAATCTTCCACTTTTGTTATTTCATTAAAATATAAAGTAATTATTCTTCCAGAAACTTTATCATACTTAACATCAACACATCTAAAATATAAATCTTTTATAGCCTTTTTGTCACCATTAGACAATCCAGGCCAGATATTATTAGCAAAATCAGTAAAATCAAAATACTTTTTATTATTATATCTTATTTCCGTTCCACTACCACTTGATGACAAAGCTGCATCAGTATTTTTCATAGAAATATAAACATTAAATTTCTTAAATCCATCATCTTCAGAATATTTTTTATTAGTATCATTTGCTAAATTAGCCAAAGAAACTAACTCATATCCTCTAACAATATCTTTATTATATGATTCAAACTCTTTATTAAAATCACTAATAGACTTAATTTCATCAGACTTAGCTTTTTCCTTTTGCACCTTAGAAAATCTATTCCAAGATACAACAACTAAAGAAATTATAAGCATTGAAATTAAAACTCCACCAGCAATTCTTAGAGCTAAACTTGAATTTTCCAAAACAATATCCTTTCAAAACTATTCTTGTAAAGATGTAAATACACTTGACATACTTGTCATACCAATATACATTAATGGGAATATCAAATATCCAACAAACATAACAACCATTGGTGCAAATCCAACTGCTTTACCAATTCTACCTTTTTTGTCAATTAATCTCGCATTAGTTTCTTTTCTTTTATCTCTATAATAATCTCTATCAGATTCAAGCTCTTCAAAAGCTTCTTTAATAGGAACTTTTTCAACTGCAGATTGTAAACTCTCAATAATTCTTATAAACTCTTGATAAGTAACTTCTTCTTTCATTTCCTCCAAAGCTTCATAAGCACCAGATTCATAGTTATTTAAACATTTACTAATTTGTTCCTTAAATATATCTGCATATCTATCAAGCCACTCTAAAATCATTTCAACGTCAACTCTCTCAAGTCTCATAAGCATCAATATAATAACTTGATACTGCATTACTTCATCTTCCATTTCCATAACTCTCAATTTAACTTGGAATTTTATAATTAAATATGGAGCCATATAGCCTAAATATCCGACAACAAAAGCAATCAAGACTTCAACCCATGAAATATATTCTTTATTAATAACATCAAGTTTCTTTCTAATTTGTTTTATTTCTTTCTTTATATCAGTATCAGATTTATCATCATAGTCTTTAATCTTAGACATAACTTTTTTAATTTCTTTATCAGTAATATTTCTTCCAGGTCCTTTTAACTTATCAAGAACTTTATTCTGTCTTTCTGTGGTAGCCTTAGCTTTTTTAAGTTCACTACCCTCTGAAGTACCAATCAAATCATAATCAGATGTAGGATTAGTATATTGAAAATTAACTTGAATAGCATGTAATGCTATAATTGTAATAACTGCACCTATAAAAGCAAGTATAGACATAGTTAACCTTGAAACATAAAGCCAATGTAACTTTTGTTTAGAAGCTGCATCCTGCAATAATTTCTTTTCTTTTCTCTCTTGTGCAGTATGTTGTTTAGGCATAAACAAATCAACAACTTTTTTCACTAATTTTTTCTTATATAACTTTTCTTGCCATGGGTTCTGAGTATCTTCAACTCTTTTAACAGAACCATTATCTTTCAATTTACGAATAAGAATATAAGAAATGATTGTAAGCAAAATTACGCCAAGCTGTACAAGCATACCACTTTTACCCTCATAAAACGCAACTGTAAATCCGAAATTATTCGTAGCCCAATTTTTAAGAGGCTCTAAAAATAATACAGGAACAATAGAAATAACTGAAATACTCTTAAATGTATAATCAAGTTTATCCCTCTTTAAAATTTCAAGTTGCATTTCTTGAGTAATATTCTCAAGGTTCTTTAAATATAAAGATTCACCATTTACTTTTCTATCACCAAACTCTTGAGTTAAAAATGAAATTCCAGCAAATTCCTTCAAATAATTATTTGGAGCAACATCATAATATTTCTCAAGTTCTGTTTCTGGATCAGAAGAATTTAATATTTCAAATATTTTTTCTGCCTGTCTTGAAACTTCAACAGCATCAGTATCTTGAGCTGTAACATAAATTGCTTCACCAACCATATTAGTTTCATGATATGAGTGTCTCAAAGCAGCAAAAAAATCAATTTGTTGTAATAATAAATTATTATCAATTTTATCAACCATACTATCAGTCAATGTATCAATAATAAATAATTCAAAAATTAAGATAATCCCCATTAACAACAAGTTATTGTGTGTAACAACTACAACACCAATTGTTAATAAAGTAACAAGAATAACTGCTCTAAAAATAATTTTAGCAGTTTGCATTCTAGTCAAATATTCATCATCAAGATTGTTAATCTCAAGTCTTCTTCTAATTTTATATAAATATCTTTTTATAAAGGGAGCTTTTTGAAATTTAATATATAACTTTTGATAAAAAACATCCATTGAATATTTTTTTTCTTTAGTATCATTTATTAAACTATTAATTCTCTTAACATCAGAATTCTGCATTTTCTTGCGAAGCATTAAATAAGCCACTACGATAATTGCAAGTAAACCAACTGTAATTCCCATTATAATATAAAGAACATTAGATTCCAAAAGCCACACCTCCCATAATTATTCTAAGCTAATCTTTCGCCTCTTTCATTAAACACACAATTCCAATGAACTTTAACAAACTCTCTAAATGCAGCAGAATCTTGTTCATCCATGTTTATAATCATTTCACCAATATTTTTATCAGTAATTTTATTAGTTAAAACAAACTTACCATCTTGATATTCCATAATATTTTGATATTTATAAAGCTCTTTATTTG
>JABCPQ020000014.1 GCA_013333035.2 Clostridiales bacterium
AAATTTAATAAAATTTCTAAGCTTTTTTACTATTATAAATTATAAAAAAATTATATAATATACAAAATGAATTTATGAGAGTAATAGGAGATTGATATGAGCATTATAATAGATGGAAAACAAATAGCAAAAGAGATAAGAGAAAAGTTAAAAAATGAATTATTAGAAAAAAATATAAAACCAACACTTGCAGTAATATTGGTAGGAAACCACGATGCATCAAAAGTTTATGTAAGAAATAAAAATAAAGCATGTATAGAAATAGGAATGGATTTTGTCGAATGTAATTTACCAGAAAATATTTCACAAGATCAATTATTAAACGAGATAGATAAATTAAACAAAGATAAAAATATTGATGGAATATTGCTACAATGCCCGATTCCAAAACATTTAAATAAAGAAGAAGCATTTGAAAAAATTGACAAGAATAAAGACATAGATTGTTTTAATCCATACAATATAGGACTATTAGATATTGGAAAAAATAGAAATTTTGCAACACGCACACCAGCAGGAATAATTGAGATGTTAAAATACTATAATATTGAAATAGAAGGAAAAAACGCAGTAGTACTTGGAAGAAGTAATATTGTAGGAAAGCCAATGGGACAATTGTTATTAGAAAACAATGCAACAGTAACAATATGTCATTCAAAAACTAAGAATTTACATGAAATCATTAAAAATGCAGATATATTAGTAAGCGCAATTGGAATTCCAAAATACATAACAGCAGAAATGGTAAAAGAAAATGCAGTAGTAATTGATGTTGGAATGAATAGAGATGAAAATAATAAATTATGTGGAGATGTAGACTTTGATGAAGTATCACCAAAAGCATCATATATTACACCAGTTCCAGGAGGAGTTGGACCAATGACAATAGCAATGTTATTAAAAAATACAATAAGAGCGTATGAATTAAATAGAAAGGTATAAAATGATTGTTGAAATAATAATAAACACTAATGTAAAAACACTTAATAAAACATTTGATTATAATGTTCCAGATGATTTAGAACCAAAATTAGGAGATAGAGTATATGTACATTTTGGAAATCAAAAAAAGCTAGATGAAGGCATAATAATTGGATTTAAAGACAAGTCAGAATATAAGTTAAAAGACATAGTAAAAATTCAAAAAGATAATATAAGTGAAAATAGAATCAAATTAGCACAATGGATGTCAAATAGATATTTCTGCAATTTATCAGAATGCTTGAAATTAATGCTACCACCAGGAACAGGAAACAAGGAAGAATCAAAAAGAATTAAAGAAAAAACATTAAATGTTTATTCATTATCAAAAACGATTGCAGAAATTGAAACAGACATTGAAAATAAATTAATTAGAGGAAATAAACAAATAGATGTCCTAAGATTACTATATGATAATCAAAGTATGAGCTTACAAGATATAGAAGTCATGGCAAAAGCATCATCAACAACAGTAAAAACATTAGTAGAAAAAGGATATTTAAAACAATCAGAAAAACAAATTGAAAGAGATCCATTTATTGAAAAAGAGATACAAAAAACAAATGAACTAAGATTAAATATAGAGCAACAAGATGCATATTATAGAATTAATGAACCAGGAGAATACCTATTGCATGGAATAACTGGATCAGGAAAAACAGAAATATATTTACAAATAATAAAAAGAGAATCAGAAAAAGGAAAAACAGCAATAGTATTAGTTCCAGAAATATCATTAACACCACAAACAATAGAAAGATTCACATCAAGATTTGGAAAAGAAAAGATAGCAGTACTACATAGCAAATTATCAAATGGAGAAAGATTTGATCAATGGAATAAAATTAAAGAAGGAAAAGCACAAATAGTAATAGGAGCAAGATCAGCAATATTTGCTCCAATAAAAAATTTAGGAATAATAATAATAGATGAAGAACATGATTCATCATATCAATCAGAAAGTACACCACAATATGATGCATTAGAAATAGCCAGAAAAATTGCAAATGAAGAAAATATAAAATTAGTTTTAGGAAGTGCAACACCAGATACAAGAACATATAAAAATGCATTAGAAGGAAAGATAGCATTAATAGAATTAACAAAAAGAGCAAATAATGCAAAACTTCCAGAAGTAGAAATTGTTGATTTAAGAGATGAATTATCAAATGGAAATCACAATATGATAAGCGAAAAATTAAAAAATGAAATTCAAAGGAATTTAGAAAATAAAAATCAAACGATTTTATTTTTAAACAGAAGAGGATTTTCGAATTTTATAATGTGTAACACTTGTGGAAATGTAATAAAATGTAAGCGATGTGATATATCAATGACATACCACAAAGATGAGCATAAGTTAAAATGCCATTACTGTGGATTAGAAGAACATGTTCCAAATAAATGTCCAAGCTGTGGAAGTAAAGAATTGAAATATTCAGGGGCCGGAACACAGAAGCTAGAAGAAGAAGTTCATAAATTATTTCCAAACGCCTCAACAATTAGAATGGACATAGACACCGTTACAAAGAAACATTCACATGAAGATATCCTAACAAAATTTAAAGAAGATAAAATAGATATCCTAATTGGTACACAAATGATTGTAAAAGGACATGATTTTCCAAAAGTAACATTAGTAGGAGTAATATCAGCTGACAATGCTTTAAATATAGGAGATTATAGAGCATCAGAAATAACATTCCAGGTATTAACACAAGTAGCCGGAAGAGCAGGTCGTGGAGAGCAGAATGGAAAAGTAATAATTCAAACATATAATCCAGACCATTATGCAATTGAATGTGCAAAAGAACAAGACTTTAAGAAATTTTATCAAATAGAAAGCAAGATAAGGAAAACATTGAAATATCCGCCATTTTGCGATATAATTGTCCTAGATTTTTCATCATTAAGTAGACAAGAAATACAAAGAGATACAAAAAAGCTACATCAATATTTAAAAAACAGAATAATAAATGAAAAGTTTCGGAGTATTATTATATTCACCATTGCCATGTCCTGTGGAAAAGATAAATGACAGATACAGATGGAGAATAATAATAAAATGCATATATGATGAAAAAATGAATAAATTATTAAAAGAAACATTAGAAGAATTTTATAAATTTAAAACAAATACAAGATTAAGTATAAAGCAAAATCCAAACAATATGGCCTAGAAAGGAAAATTAAAATGGCAATAAGACAATTAAGATATGACGGGGATGAAATCTTAAGAAAAAAATCAAGAAAAGTAGAAGAAGTAGATGATAAAATTAGAGAATTAATGAACGATATGGTAGAAACAATGCACGCAGAAAATGGTGTAGGACTATCAGCAGTTCAAGTAGGAATCTTAAAAAGAGTAATAGTAATAGACTTATATGATGGAACAGAACCATTAAAATTAGTAAACCCAGAAATACTTAAAGTAAAAGGACATAGATTAGTAGAAGAAGGATGTTTAAGTTTTCCAAATAAATTTGCATTAGTAGATAGACCAATAGAAGTAACAGTAAAAGCATTAAATGAAAATGGAGATGAAATAAAAATTAAAGCAAAAGAACTATTGGCACAAGCACTATGCCATGAAATTAATCATTTAGATGGAGTATTATTTGTAGATTTAATGGAGCCAGGAACAATAGAATATATAGATCCAAATAATAAAAAATAAATTTCATTAAATAAAAGGAGTAATATATGAAAAAAGAAAAGATTATCATAGTAGAAGGTCCACAAGGTGCAGGAAAAACAACAATCACAGATTATTTAAGAAACACATTACCATATACTAATCTATATAGACTAAGTGGAATTTCAGACAGCACAAAATCTGGGTTGGAGAAAGTAAATAGATATTATGAAACATTACTAGACTATATGAAAGAACTAGAGAATATAAATATTAATTTATTATTTGACAGAACTTTTTTTTCAGAAGAAGCATACTGTAGACTTGGATTCAAAGAATATAGTTTTACAGAAAGTTATAACAAATTTTTAAAAAAACTAGATAACTTAGATTTCGACATATATTATTTTAATTTATATTTAGATGATGAATCAGAATTCGAAAAGAGATTAAATAGAGAAGGCAAAGCAGAAATAAAATATGCAAAATTCAATGTTGAAAACAGTGTAAAGCAACAAAACATGTATAAAGAATTAGCAAAAGAAATAGAAGAAAAAACAAAAAATATAAAAGTAATTAACTTTAATTCAAACAGAGAATTATCAGAGATTTTTAAAGAAATTGACGAAATTATAGATAACAAAGAACATAAATAAGAGGTAGAATATTGAAGATATTATTCATGGGAACACCTGATTTCGCAAAAAAATCCTTAGAAGCATTATATAACAATGGATTTGAAATCGTAGGTGTAGTAACAAATGTAGATAAGCCAAAAGGCAGAGGTATGAAAATGCTATACACACCAGTAAAAGAATACGCACTAGAAAAAGGATTAAAGATATTTCAACCAGAAAAAATTAGAAATAATGAAGAATTTTATAAAGAGATGAAATCATTAAATCCAGACATACTATGTGTTGTAGCATATGGAAAAATACTTCCAACAAAAATTTTGGAAATAGGAAAATATGGAGCAATAAATGTACATGGATCACTATTACCAAAATATAGAGGCGCAGCACCAATTCAATGGTCAGTACTAAATGGAGATAAAACAACAGGAATCACAACAATGTTCATGGATGCAGGAATGGACACAGGAGACATGATTCTTAAAGAAGAAGTTGAAATTGGAGAAAGTGAGACAACAGGCGAACTATGGACCAAATTATCAACAATTGGTGCACAACTGTTAGTAAAAACTATAAATAAGATTCAAGAATTAAAAAATGAAGTAAGCAACCTAGAAGAATTAAAAGAAAAGATTGGAGCACAAAAACAATCAGAAGATTTTACAATAGCACCAATGTTAGATAAAGAAATGTCAAAAATAGATTGGACAAAATCAGCAAACGAAATTCATAATTTAGTAAGAGGGCTAAATCCTATAATGGGAGCATACACTCACATAGATGATAAAAAAATAAAAATATGGAAAACTAAAGTTATATTAAACAATGATAATATTGAGCCAGGAACAATTATAGAAAAAACAAAAAAACAATTAATAATTAAAGCAGGTGAAAATGCAATAGAAGTTTTAGAAATACAACCAGAAAATTCAAAGAAAATGAATATAAAGGATTTTTTAAACGGAAAACAAATAATATCAAATAAAGTTAATTAAATAAAAGAGATGGAGGTTTTACAATGAGCTGGACAGAAGAACAATTACAAGTAATCAACAAAAGAGGTGCAAATATTCTTGTGTCTGCAGCAGCAGGAAGTGGTAAAACCTCTGTTTTAATTGAAAGAATAATAACAAAAGTAATTGAAGACAGAGTAGATATAGATAAAATACTAGTTGTAACATTTACTAGTGCAGCAGCAAGTGAAATGAAACAAAGACTTTTGACAGCACTATATAAAAAAATAGATGAAACACCAGATGACCCATACCTCCAAAAGCAAATTTCATTATTAAATAGAGCAAATATATCAACGATACACTCTTTTTGTTTAAATATGATAAAAAATAATTTTTATTTATTAGATATGCCAGCAAATTTTAGAATAGGCGATACAGCAGAAATCGAAATATTAAAACAAGATGTAATAGAAGAAATATTTGAAGAAAAATATGAAAATAATGATAAAGGTTTTTTGGATTTAATAAGAAAATATACCAATTATAGTGATGATCAAAGTTTAAAAGATTTGATAATCAAAATTTATGAATATAGCAGATGTACACCAAACCCTAAAAAGTGGATTAGAGAATCAGTCGAGGATTTTAATTTTGAAGAAAAGATAAAAAACGAAGATTATTCAAATAAATGGACAGATATTCTATACCAGGATTTAAAAGATACAATTAATGACAGTATAGAACAATTAAAGAAAAATAAGCTAAAAGTAGAGGGAATTCAAGCTTTAGAAAAAGTGTATGATATTTATGAAGAAGATATTAAAAGTTTAGAAAAAATCGACACAACAACATGGGATACAATGTTAACAGGTCTAAAAAATAAGACATGGACAAGATATGTAGGTAATATCAAAGCATCAGAAGGCGAAAAGGCAATAAAGTCAGAGCTTGGAGAAATTAGAAAAAATATCAAAGCAAAGCTAACAGGAATAGAATTTTTATCACAAAAAGATGCAGTATTAGAATTAAATGCAATGTATCCAACATTAAAATATTTAGCAGATATAATTGAAGAATTCGATAAGAGATATATAGAAGCAAAGCGAGAAAAAAATATAATAGATTACTCAGATTTAGAACACCTATCTTTACAACTATTAGTAGATGAGAATAATAAAAAAACAGAAATAGCAAATAAATATCAGTTTGACGAAGTATTAATTGATGAATATCAAGATATTAATGAGGTACAAGAAAAGATATTAACAAGTGTATCAAATGGAAAAAACACATTTATGGTAGGTGATGTAAAACAAAGTATCTATAGATTTAGACAATCAAGACCAAATATTTTTATAGACAAATATACTAATCACCAAAAAGCACAAAAAAATAATGAAAAATTAAAAGAAAGTACAAAAATTTTATTATATAAAAACTTTAGAAGTAGAGGAGAAGTACTCGAAACAACGAATATAATTTTTCAAAGTATAATGAGTAGAGAATTTGGAGAAATTGAATATAATCAAGAAGAATATTTAAATCAAGGAAAAGAATTTGAAAAAGGCAGATTAGAAGACTATAGTTCAGAATTATATATAATAGATAAAAATACAGAAAATGTAGACTCAAGCGAAGAAAAAGTAGAAGTTGAAGAAGAAAATAATGAAGATAAAGAAATTATAGAAAATAGTGCGTATGAAGCAAGATTAATAGCAGAGAAAATAAAAGAGTTCCATAAACAAGGATATGATTATAGAGATATGGCAATTCTATTAAGAAGTGTTAAATCAAGTGCACCAGTATATGAAAAAGAATTATCAGAAAGAGGAATACCAGTATATTCAGACGCAGCAAGTGAATATATTGACTCAATAGAAATAAACACAATATTATCATTTTTAAAAGTTATAGATAATCCATTACAAGATATTCCATTAATTACAGTATTAAGATCACCTATAATAGGATTAAATGATAATGAATTATTAGAAATCAGATTATTAGATAAAGAAAGAAAATTTTATAAAGCACTAGAATTATCAAAAAATGAAAAAGCAATCAGATTTATAGAAATGTTAAATAAATTCAAAAAAGATTCACTAAGTATGCCACTTGATGAACTAATTTGGAAAATTTATATGGAAACAGGATATTTTTATTATGTAAGATTAATGCCAGGAGGAAAGACTAGACAAGCAAATCTAAAAAAACTATTTGAAACAGCTAAAAATTATGAAAAAATCAGTTTTAAAGGGTTATTTAATTTTATATTATTCATTGAAAAAATCACTAAAACGAACAATGAATTTGACTCAGCAAAGGTGGTTGGAGAAAATGATGATGTAGTAAAAATCATGAGTATTCATAAAAGCAAGGGGTTAGAATTTCCAATTGTATTCATATCAGGAATAACTAAAAAAGTAAATGAATCAGATTATAGAAGTAAAATTGTATATGATCAAGATTTAGGATTTGGTATCAAATATGTAGACGAAATATTAGAATACGATACAATAAGTAAAAAAGCTCTAAAACTAAAAAGTTTCAAAGAAATGCTAGCAGAAGAGATGAGAATTTTATATGTAGCATTAACAAGAGCAAAAGAAAAATTGGTATTAGTGGGTGTTGAAAGAAATGTACAAAAAACTAAAGAATCTTTAGCAGATGCTATAAATCAATATGAACATAGTAATAATAAATTAAATCCAAGCTTAGTATCAAAATATAAGAGAATGTACGAGTGGATAGAATTAGCCAGAATTTATAATAATAATATTCCATTAAAAGAACATATAGTTCCAGCAGAAAAATATGAAAATATGAAAATTGAAGAAGATGAAACATTTGATTTGTTGGAATATGTAAAAAATCAAACACCGAATGAAGAAAATTATAAAGAAATAGATAAAATGTTAAATTGGCAATATCCACACAAATCATCAATAGATGAAATAACAAAAACATCTGTAACAGCATTAAAAAACAATAACAATAAAAAAATAGAAATAAAGAAATTAATAACAGATGATAAAACAGACAAATTAACACCAGCACAAATTGGAACATTAGTACATTTAGCAATGCAACAATTAAAAGATAATAATATTGATAAAATGTTAGAAAATATCAAATTAAATAAAATAGAAAAACAAGAATTAATAAAAAGAAAATCAATATTTGAAAACTATATAAAATCAGATCTATTCAAAATGTTACAACAAGCAAAAGAGGTAAATAGAGAAACACCATTTTTTATGTATATAGATTCAGAAAATAAAGAAGATAAGATATTAGTACAAGGTGTAATAGATTTATATTTTATTGATTCAAAAGGAAATATAAATTTAGTTGATTATAAAACAGACTATGCAGAAAAAGAAGAAGAATTAATAGAAAAATATAAAATGCAATTAGATTTATATTCAAGAGCTTTATCAAAAGCAATGAAAAAAGAAGTAACTAATAAATTTATATATTCAACAAAATTTAACAAACTAATAAAAATTACGGAGGAACAATGAGAATAGATAAATTCTTAAAAGTATCTAGAATAATAAAAAGAAGAACAATTGCAAATGAAGCGGCTGATAATGGAAGAATATCAGTCAATGGAAAAGTAGTAAAACCAAGCTATGATATAAAAGTAAATGATATTGTAGAAATAAAATTTGGAAATCAAATATCTAAATTTAAAATAACAGCAATACCAACAAAACAAAGCGTTAGAACAGACGAAGTTGCAGAAATGGTAGATTAATATTGGAGTGGATAAATGACAAATAAATGGATTGTAAAAGAAATTAATAATGAAAAAGTAGAATTATTAAAAGAAAAATTTAACTTAAGTAATTTAGTCACTAAAATTCTTTCGAATAGAAATATATTAGGAAGAGAAATGCAAGAAGATGATATCAAAAAATTTCTAAATCCAACTAGGGATGATTTTTATGATCCATTTTTATTACCCGATATGGAACAAGCAATAGAGAGAATAGAACAAGCAATTAACAATAATGAAAAAATTTTAATCTACGGAGATTATGACGCTGATGGAATAACAAGCACCACAATTTTAATTAAATTTTTTAAAGAAATAGGTGTAGAAGTAGATAAATATATTCCAAACAGATTAGAAGAAGGATATGGAATAAATAATAAAGCACTTGAAGAAATAAAAAATAGAGTAATTGATTTAATAATAACAGTCGATACAGGAATTACTGCAAATGATCAAGTAAAATATGCAAATGAATTAGGGCTTGATGTAATAATAACAGATCATCATGAACCAAGTGATGAAATACCAAAAGCAGTAGCAGTAATAGATGCAAAACGTAAAAATAACAAATATCCATTCAATCAATTAGCAGGTTGTGGAATAGCATTTAAATTAACACAAGCAATATCAATAAAAAGAAAATTAGATCCATCAAAATATTTGAAAAATTTAGATATTGTATCAATAGGTACAATATCAGATTTAGTACCATTGGTTGATGAAAATAGAGTAATAGTAAAATTAGGACTAATGCTAGTAAAACAAACAAAGAATATAGGGTTAAGAAAGTTATTATTAAAATCACAATTAAAAGAAGTTGACTCAACATCAATATCATTTGGAATAACACCACGAATAAATGCAGCAGGAAGATTAGGAAATCAATATGACTCATTAAATTTATTTATTACAGAAGACGTCAAAGAAGCAGAAAGATTATCAGAAGTATTAAATTCATATAATATCGAAAGACAAAAGATAGGCAACAAAATATATGAAGAAGCAATATCACAATTGAAAGATGAAGAAAAAAATTGTATAATTTTAGGCAAAGAAGATTGGCACCATGGAGTAATAGGAATAGTATCATCAAAAATTACAGAAAAATTTAACAAACCAAGTATATTATTATGTTTTGAAAATAATATTGCTAAAGGTTCAGGAAGAAGTGTGCCAGGATTTGATTTATATAAAGCAATATCAAGTACAAAAGAGTATTTATTAGGATTTGGTGGCCACACAATGGCATGTGGGCTAAGCCTAACAGTAGAAAATTTTGAAAAATTTAAAAAAGAAATAACTAAATATATTGATGAAAATCTAGATATATCAAAATTAGAAAAAGAAATATATATAGACGAAATTTTAACGATTGATGATTTAGATATAGAAAAAATTAAAGAATTAAAATCATTAGAACCATTTGGCGAAGAAAATCCAGAGCCGATAATAATGTATGAAAATGTTGAAATCAATGGAATTAGAACACTATCAGAAAATAAGCATTTAAAACTATCATTAAAGAAAAATGATAAAATAATAGACGCTATAGGATTTAATTTAGGAGAATTAGTAGAAAGATATAAAATTGGTGATACAATAGACGTAGTAGGAAATATTGAAATAAATTCATTTAATGGTAAAGATTTAATTCAAATAAGATTGATAGATATAAGAAAAGCATAAAAAGTAAAGGAGCAATTATATGTCAGAATTAATAGATAGAACAATAGAAGATGTAATAAAACAAGCAAAGATGCACAACAGAAAAAGTGACTCAAAGCTTATAATGAGAGCATATAAATATGCTCTTGAAAATCATGGAGATCAAAAAAGAAAATCAGGTGAACCATATATAATACATCCAATTCAAGTAGCATACACGCTAGCAGAATTAGGCTTAGATGATGCAACAATATGTGCAGCATTAATGCATGACTTAGCAGAAGATACAGCAGTAACTTTAAATGACATTTCAAGTGAATTCTCACCAGAAATAGCAGAAATGGTTAATGGCGTCACAAAATTAGCAAAAATTAAATATGTAAGTGCAGAAGAACAACAAGTAGAAAATTATAGAAAAATGTTCTTAGCCATGGGAAAAGATATTAGAGTAATTTTAATCAAATTAGCAGATAGACTACACAATATAAGAACATTAAAATTTTTAAAAAGAGATAGACAAATAGCAATAGCACAAGAAACAATAGATTTATATGCACCACTAGCAAACAGACTAGGTGTATTTTCAATGAAATGGGAATTGGAAGATCAAGCATTCAAATATTTATATCCAGAAGAATATAGAGAAATTGTAGAAGGAATAGCTAAAAAAAGAGAAGAAAGATTAAAATTCATTGATCAAATAGTAGATGAAATAAAAATAAATCTAAAAAAAGAAAAAATTGTATGTGAAATAACAGGAAGAGCAAAACACTTATATTCAATTTATAGAAAAATGAAGAGGGATAATAAAACTCTTGATCAAATATATGATTTATTCGCATTAAGAATATTAGTAAACTCAGTAAAAGACTGTTATGCAGCATTAGGAGTTGTACACGAACTATACACACCAATGCCAGGTAGATTCAAAGATTATATAGCAGTACCAAAACCAAATATGTACCAATCATTGCATACAACATTATTAGGACCAAATGGTACACCATTTGAAGTACAAATAAGAACATATAACATGCATAGAATAGCAGAATTCGGTATTGCAGCACACTGGGCATATAAAGAACAAAGTTTCCTACATGGAAAAAAAGAAAATGTAACAGTCAAAGAAGATAAATTAGCATGGTTAAGAGAAAGTTTGGAATGGCAGAAAGACATGCAAAATCCAGACGAATTCATGTCAACATTAAAAACAGAATTAGTAGAAGACTCAGTATATGTTTTCACTCCAAAAGGACAAATCAAAACATTACCAAAAGGATCAACACCAATTGATTTTGCATATTCAATACATGCAGACATTGGAAATAAAATGGTAGGGGCTAAGATAAATAGCAAAATGATGCCAATAATCACACCATTACACAATGGTGATATAGTTGATATAATGACAAATGATAACAGTAAAGGTCCAAGTAGAGATTGGTTAAAGTTTGTAAAAAGCTCATCAGCTAAAACAAAAATCCAACAATGGTTTAAGAAAAATGAAAGAGATTTGAATATAGAACGTGGAAAAGAAATAATAGCACGTGAATTAAAACGTATAAGATTAAATTCAGACGAACTATTAACAAGCAAAAACATTGAATCAACATTACAAAAATATTCATTCAAAACAATTGATGATATGTATGCAGCAGTAGGATTTGGATCAATCACAGCAACAAAAGTATTATCAAAAATATTAGAAGAATACAGAAAAACAAAGCCAAACACTGAAATAGAAGAAAAAATCGAGGAATTACATACAAGACATAATATTAATGAAAATGTATCAAAAACAGGAATAATTGTAAAAGGAATTGACAACTGTTTAGTAAAATTATCAAAATGTTGTAATCCAGTGCCAGGCGACGAAATAATAGGATATATAACAAGAGGAAGAGGTGTAACAGTACATACAAAAGACTGTGTCAATGTAAAAGATTTATTCAAAGAAGAAGAAAGAATAATCGATGTATATTGGGCACAGGAAAGCACTAACAAATCATATAATGTAGAAATGACTGTATATGCAAACGATAGAGAAGAGTTGTTAGGAGATATCATGAGAACAGCACAACAAGATAATTCAAAAATCGTAGGCGTACAAGCAAAATCTAATAAAGAAAAGATAGTAATGGTTGAATTAACATTAGAAGTCAAAGACATTGAAGCAGTTAATAAAATTCAAAGAGAACTAGGAAAAATTGATAGTGTATATGATGTAAAGAGAAAAAAATAGGAGAAAGAAAATGATAAGAATAAACGCTAAATCAGCGCCAGAAGAAATGCAATTAATGGCAAGAGTAAAAAGTGGTTTCAAAAATATTGAAATACAATTAATAAACAAGGAAATAGCGAAAGAAGAATATGATATAACTAAAAAAATGATAGAAGAAGGAAAAATAGATATATCAGTAGTCCATACACCATTGGTGCAAACAGATACTGGAAAAATCGAAATATCATTAAATCAAATTCTAAAAGATTCTTATTATAAAATGTTATGTGATACAGTAGAATATGCAGAATTCATATCTAATATAGAAAACAAAAGAATAAAAGTAGTAATACATGAAAGATATTCAAAAGAAATTTGGATGGAAAACAATTTTTTAGTAGAAAAAATAGGACCAAAATTAAAAGCAATATTAGATAAAAATCAACATGTTGATTTAGTATTAGAAAACATATCAGCATTTGATGGAGATAGATTTAGAACAGTTTTTTATATGTCAGATGTAGCATATACAGTAAGTGTATTAAACAAAATAATTCCAAATAGAATATATACATTAATGGACACATGTCATATGATGATGTCAATTGAAGCATATTCAAGAATAACAAATGGAATTAAAATAACAAACTGGGATGAACAATTTAAACAAGCAAATGATGGCGTCAAAATGAACATGATGCACTTAAATAATATACATGATAATGGATTAGGTGATGATCATGGAGTACCATTTTACAGTAATGATGAAAATGACCTAAAAAAATTATCAGAAATTATGCAAACTTATGAAAAATATACTGATTGTGAAATAACTGTTGAAGTTAGAGAAGATTCGTATACAGGACCATTGTATAATGCAATAGAAACTGTTAAATCGTTAAAAAAACTAGGGTATGAAGTAGAAATATAGTAAAGGAGATATCTATGATACAAAAATTAAAAGGAACAAGGGACATATTACCAGGTGAAATAGAAAAATGGAAATATGTTGAAGAAACAGCAAGAAGTGTAATGTCAAGCTATGGATTTGATGACATTAGAGTACCAGTTATTGAAAGTACAGAATTATTTTTAAGAGGTGTTGGAGATACAACAGATGTAGTGCAAAAGGAAATGTATATATTTGATGACAAAGGTGGAAGAAGTATTGCATTAAGACCTGAAGGCACAGCAGGAGTGGTAAGAGCATATATTGAAAATGGTTTATCAAGTAGACCATCACCAATGAAAGTATCATATATAATGCCAATGTACAGATATGAAAATGTACAAAAAGGAAGACAAAGAGAATTCAATCAAATAGGAGTAGAACTATTTGGAGCATCAAGTTATGAAGCAGATTTAGAAGTAATCCTAATGGCATTAGATTTATTAAAAAAATTAAATATAACAAGTGTTGAACTAAACATTAATTCAATAGGATGCAAAGAATGTAGAAAAAACTACCAAGAAGCATTAAGAAATTATATTATACCAAACTTAGATAAATATTGTGATACATGTAAATCAAGATTTGAAAAAAATCCAATGAGAATCTTAGACTGTAAAGAAAAAGCAGATAAGCAAATGAATGAAAATGCACGATCTATATTGGATTATTTATGTGATGATTGTAAAGAACATTTTGAAAAATTAAAAACAGCATTAGATACGTTAGGTATCGAATATAAGATAGACCCAAGAATAGTAAGAGGATTGGACTATTACACAAGGACAGTATTTGAAATAGTTTCAAAAACAGATGGACTAACAATTGTAGGTGGTGGAAGATATGATGGAATGATTGAAGAATTAGGAGGACCATCAACACCAGCAGTAGGTTTTGCTATAGGAGAAGAAAGATTATTAAATGTATTTGATGAAAATAATCAAGGTAAAATATTTGAAAATAATCTAGATTTATTTATTGTAACAATTGGAGAAAAAGCAAACACCTATGCAATAAAATTACTTAGAGAAATCAGAAATGCCGGATTTAGAGCAGAAAAAGACATTATGGAAAGAAGCACAAAAGCACAATTCAAATATTCTGATAAGAAAAAGGCAAAATACACAATAACAATTGGCGATACAGAAGTAGAATCAAATACAGTAAAAATCAAAAATATGACAACAGGAACAGAAGAAGAAGTAAAAATAGATGATATAATTAATTATATAAAATAAATTTAATCGGAGGAAAATTTTGAGAAAAATAATAGAACGATTAATAGCAATATTACCAGCGATTTTGCTTCAAATTCTTTGGTATTATGTTGTTTATAGAATATTAAAAGACAATAATATAGCATTAAATATAATAAAAGTAATAGGAATATTATTGGTGTTAAATTTAATATTTGAAAGAGAAGAGTCAACTTATAAAATATTATGGATAGTAACAATATTCTCATTTCCTGTCTTAGGAGCGTGGTTTTTCTTCTTTTTTGGAAAAGGTCAAAGCGCTAAAAAATTAGAGAAGAGACTAAATGAATCACGAAAAAAAATAAAATTCAAAAATATAACAAATCCAAAAATATTTGATGAATTAAAAGAAGATGATGAAAGAATGTATCAAACATTCAAATTCTTTGAAAATAAAACTAAATTTCCAATAGAATATGTAGAAAAAGCAGAGTATTTTACAATTGGAGAAGAAATGTTTAGAGATATGTTAGAAGAAATAAAAAAAGCAAAGAAAACAATATATCTAGAATATTTTATAATAAAAAAAGGTATATTCTATTATAATATAATGAACTTACTTGCAGAAAAAGCCAAAGAAGGCATTGATGTAAGATTAATGTATGATGATTTTGGAAGCATAGGATCATATAGTTTTAAAAATGCACAAAAACTAAGAAAAGAAGGAATAAAAGTCACAGCATTTAATCCATTAATATTTATTCGTGGAGCAATAAACAATAGAGACCACAGAAAAATGATGATAATAGATGGAAATATAGTATATAGTGGTGGGATAAATTTAGCAGATGAATATATAAACGAAAAAATAAGATTTGGACATTGGAAAGATATAGGATTTAAGCTAAAAGGGAATGCAGCAAAGCCTTATGTACAAATGTATATAGAATTTTGGAATGCATTCTCAAAAGATAAAATCGAAAATTATGACATTTTAAAATTAGAAGAAAAAGAATATTCAAAAAAGGATGGATACGTATTTTCATACTATGATATTCCATCAGATATTGAACCAACAAGTTACAATATCTACGTGGATATAATTTCACAAGCTAAAAAATACATTTATTTTTATACCCCATATTTGATGCTGGGCGAAACAATTCTAAACGCTCTATTACATGCATCACGTAGAGGAGTTGATATAAAAATTATAGTGCCAGGAATTCCGGATAAAAAATTTGCATATTCAATAACCAGAAGTTATTATAGAACATTGGCAGAAGCGGGAATTGAAATATACACATACACACTAGGATTTTTACATGGAAAATCAATGATAGTTGATGATAAAATATGTGCAATAGGAACAGTAAATTTGGATTTCAGAAGTTTATTTTTACATTTTGAAAATAATTCTATATTCTATAAATCAAGCATATTAAATCAAGTAAAAAAAGATTATTTAGAAACAATGCAAAAATCTAAATTAATAAAAAAAGAAGAAATAAAGAAATCATATATAAGAGGTTTCAAAGACAATATTTTAAAATTAGTAGCACCACTATTTTAGAGTATTACTTAGGAGGAATAAAATGTATTTTGAGGGATTTTTAAATAACCCAACAATGATGATTGTATTAGTCGTATTAATGGTAAGCAATTTAATACAATATGCAAATACACCAGGGAAAATAATAGCATTAATAACAGCAATACCAGGAATATTAATAGCTATTGCTTTTCATGAATACGCACATGCATTTGTAGCAGACAAATTAGGTGATGATACACCAAGAAGACAAGGAAGACTAACATTAAACCCATTTAAACATATTGATGTTTATGGAATGATATTATTACTATTCGTAGGATTTGGATGGGGTAAACCAGTTGAAGTAAACCCAAACAATTTCAAAAGAACAATATCTATAAAAAAAGGAAATGCACTAGTATCATTAGCTGGACCTGTAATGAATTTTATATTAGCAATAATATTTTCAATAATATTAGCACTATATTTAAGATTTGGATTTATATTTGCAATAACAAACCCAGTAGGACATACACTAGCATTAATAATAAGATATATAATTGCAATAAATGTTGGACTAGGAGTATTTAACTTAATACCATTACCACCACTTGATGGATCAAAGATTTTAGTAGCACTATTACCAGAAAAAGCAAGAGCATGGTATACAAATAACGAAAGATTATTATACATAGTATTTATAATAGTTTGGGTAACTCCAATAGCAACAATGTTAATAAGTCCAATAATTGGAGGCATAAATAAATTCTTATTAAGTTTAATTTATACAATAGCTGGCAAAATTTTAATATAGAGGAAAGAAATGAAAGATATATTAACATTAGGAATAGAATCAAGTTGTGATGAAACATCAGTATCAGTTGTAAAAAATGGTAGAGATATATTGTCAAACGTCATAAATACACAAATTGATATACATACATTATATGGTGGAGTAGTTCCAGAAATTGCATCCAGAAATCATATATTAAATATTTCTGCAGTAATGCATGAAGCTTTAAAACAAGCAAATGTTGAATTAGAAAATATAGATAATATAGCAGTAACGAACGGACCGGGTTTAGTAGGAGCACTATTAGTTGGATTATCTTATGCAAAAGGATTAAGCTATGCTACAAAAAAGCCATTAAATGGTGTAAATCATATTGAAGGACATATTGCAGCAAACTATATAACACATAAAGATTTAAAACCACCATTTTTATGTATGATGATGTCAGGAGGAAATACACAAATAATCCATGTCAAAAATTATACTGAATTTGAAGTGTTAGGAAGAACTGTTGATGATGCAGTAGGAGAAGCATTTGATAAAATTGCAAGAGTAATAGGCCTAGGCTATCCAGGAGGACCAAAAGTGGACAAAATGGGACAAACAGGAGAAGCAAATATTGAATTGCCAAAAACTCATTTTGATAATATGGACTTCAGTTTTAGTGGAATAAAAACAGCAGTAATAAATTTGCATCATAAAAATCCAGAAATAAATAAAGCAGATTTATGCAAAAGCTTTGAAAAAACAGTTGCAGAAATATTAATAAATACAATAAAAAAAGCAATAGAATTTAATGGAGAAAATAAGATAGTTTTAGCAGGTGGAGTATCAGCAAACACATACATAAGAAGTGAATTTGAAAAATTAGAAAATGTAAAAGTATATATGCCTGACTTAAAACTTTGCAATGATAATGCAGCAATGATAGCATCAAGTGGATATTATAATTTTATAAATAATAAAATTGATGATTTAACATTAAACGCAATACCAAACTTAAAATTATAATTCCTTAGAAAGGAACGATATGTCTATTTATGCAATAGCAGATTTACATTTATCATATGGAACAAATAAACCAATGAATATATTCGGAAATGTTTGGGAAGAATATGAAGAAAAATTAAAACGCAATTGGATATCAAAAATAAAAGATACAGACACAGTATTATTACCAGGAGACTTTTCATGGGGAATAAGTTTAGAAGAATCTTTAAAAGATTTTGAATTCATAAACAATTTGCCAGGAAGAAAAATTTTATTAAAGGGAAACCATGATTACTGGTGGACCACTTTAAAGAAAATGAATAAATTCATAGCAGATAATGGATTGAAGGATATTGAATTTTTATATAACAATGCAATAGAATGTGAAGAATATATAATTGTAGGAACAAGAGGCTGGACTTTTTTAGAAAATGAAGAAAATAATAAAATAATAGCCAGAGAATTAATTAGATTAGAAAATTCAATACAAGCAGGAAAAAAACTATATGGTAATGAAAAAGAAATGATTTGTATAATGCACTATCCACCAGTAGTAAAAGGAAACCTTGAAACAAGCAAATTCATTGAATTAATGAACAAATATAATATAAAAAAATGTTTTTACGGACATTTGCATGGCCATTCACATGAAGAAAGGATAGAAGGCATTGTAAATAATGTAGAATTAAAATTAATAAGTTCAGATTTTATAAAATTTGATCCAGTAAAAATAATTTGACAAAGAACCACAAATAAATATAAAATTATGGAAAATAATTTATAGGAATTTTGTAATGAAGAAAAGAAAAAACATAATAATAGTAATAATTTCAATAATAATAGCGATAGCATTAGCTCTGGCTATTATTTTTGCTATAAATAAAAATAATAATAAAAAAACAGTACAATCAGAAACTGAAAATACATATCCTACAGAAGAAATTCTAAAGGAAATAAGACAATCAGTGGCAGAAACACCATTAAAAGATTATAATTTAGAAACAATTATAAATAACAATGAAAAAGAAAAAATAACTGAAAAAATTGAAAAAAAAGAAGCAGATATAGAGTTCACAACACAATATCGTGATAATTCAAGCCTAGCCAAAGGCAAGATTCAAACAATTCAAGAAGGCCAAGATGGAAAGCAAAATGAGATTGTAAGAAGTACATATAAGAATGGAGTGTTAGTGGCTACACAGCCTATATCCGTAGAAGTTAAGAAAGTAGCAAAAGACAAAATAGTTGAAGTAGGAACAGGTGCATATTCTGCAAATTATGTTCCAATAGCAGGCGACAAATTAAAGCCAATTGAAAATGAAATTGATTTAAAAACAGATGCAAATCAAGAATCAAATACAATAAAAAAACTTGCAAAAACAGATACAGTAGTGATTAAAGAAGCAAAGAATGATTGGTACAATGTTAAAATAGATAATCAAACAGGATGGGTTCCAAAATCTAAAATGGAATATGTTAATGAAGCAGAAAATGCCGATGGAGGAATGCCAGTATATACAAAAGAACAATTAACACAAAATTTTGGAATAAGTATGTTATTAAATAGAAGAAGTGGATTAACTCTAGAACAGTTTAAACAAATATTAGCAAATGATCCAAATGACAAGCAAAATGTATTTAAAAATATTTATCAATACTTTTACTTTGTTGAACAACAATACAATATAAACGGACTATTTGTAGCAGCGATTGCAGTACATGAAAGTGGGTGGGGAACATCAGCACTATCATTAAGAACAAAAAATTTATTTGGGTATGGAGCTTATGACAGAGATCCATCAGCATATGCAAATCAATTTGGAGCTTACGAATCAGGAATAGACTTAGTATCAAGAGTATTAGTTAAATATTACTTAAATCCAAAAGGAACACCAATTTATAATGGCGAAATAGCACAAGGAACATATTTTCACGGAGCAACAGTAACAGGAGTTAACACATCTTATGCAAGTGACAAAAGATGGGGAGAAAAAGTCTATAAATGGATGACATATTTCTATAATAAATTGTAAAATTTAGTTGATATTTTCGCCACTTTAGTGTATGATATTGTTGAAGTTTAGTAGAATGAAGCACATTCATGGGGAGGATTTTATGAAAAAAACAATTATAATTTTTGGAATTATATTGTCAATTCTTTTAATTAAATCAAATACAAATGCAGCAAGTGTATATCAAACACAAGCAGAGCAACAGATAAATAATGGTCAAGTACAATATTCACAACAACAAGCACAAGCAACAACACAACAAGTTAATGAAAATGGAGAAACTGCACAAGCAGTTATGCAAAACACAAGTGCAAATACAAATCAACAACAAGTAGTGTATTCACAAAACAAATCAGACACAATTGCACAAGCAACAAATAAAAAAGATGAAGGCTTAATATCAGAACACACAAAAGGACAACTAATTGAAATAAGAACAAAGGAATTAAAAAGTATTGAAGATTATCAAAAGCAATATGGAAATCCTGCTTTTGGAGTAGTTGCCTACATATTAGACAAAGTAAGAATTTACAGTATACCTCTTGCTATATTAGGAATAGCGGTAAGTGCAATTTATGAATATGTTCTAGGAACAAGACATATGGAAGCACTAGATAAAGGATTTAATTCAATGATAGCAGTTGTAACTGCATTAGTCGTATGTCAACTATTACCTTTAATATTTGCTATTATTGTAAGAGGCTGGAGGGGCTAGAAATAAATGAAAGTATTATTTGCGATAAATGATGAAAACATCGTATCAGAAATAACAAGTAGATATCAACAAAAGTACAAAGAAATAATAACAAGCAAAAGCGTATATTATTTCAATGCAATTTTAAAAGAGCTACAAAATGAAAGAGATTATGATGCGATTGTGATTGGCGAAGATTTGGAACCAATTGCTGACAATAATTATGATAGAATAGATAGATTTATCTTAGAGAAAATGGATGAAGTAAGTGATGAAGCATCACAACAATCAGGATCAGATATTCCAATAATATTAATATGTTCTGATAGAAGAACAAGAAATGATCCGATTTTAGCGAAACTATTCAGTATGTCAATATACAATGCAATAACAGGTAGTGATAGAACAATTGAACAAGTATGTGAATTAATATCAAAACCACGTGGAAAAAAAGAAGCAAAAGCATATTATAACATGAATAGAACAGAAGAATATGATCCAATAACAGGAGAAGATGTTAGTGAATCAGAAATACAAAGTATATTAAATCACTACACAAAAATTGCTGGAAATGAGCAAAAATGTGTAGAAAGCTTTAATATAATAGCATCACAATATAATCCAAAACAATTAAAAATAATTGTTAATTTTCTTCCAATGAGTGTAAAGTCAATTTTAGAAAAATACTCAACGAGATATCAACAATTATTTTTATTAAATGGAAAAGTCAATAAAGATGAGAAAAAGGCAAACTCAGAATTATTAACAGTAGATATTAGTAATGGACAAAAATTGGACCAACCAGTTGTAATACCAGCTACATTATCACATCCAGTTACTGAATTTAATAACACAGGAGCATACATAAACAATAATGGAATAAATGGACAAGTTATGAATAATCCATATATGAATTATGGACAAATGAATCAAATGCAAAGACCAATGCAAGGAAATCCTTACATGAATCAATATAACCAAGGAAATCCATATAATAATGTCCAAAATCCTTATCAAGCTCAAAGACCAATACAACAAGGTTTTGAACAAAATAATCAAATGCAAAGAAATCCTAATATGGTTAATAATCAACAAATGCATCCAAACATGCAACAACCAATGCAGCAAAATGGACATCCCAATATGCAACAACCAATGCAACAAAATGCACACCAGATGCAACAAGGAATGCAACAAATTATGAGGCCACAAATGCAACCAAATATGCAACAAAGTGGACAATCAAACATGCAACAAGGTATAGACCCAAGACCTATGCAAAATCAAATGGGACAAATACAACATAATAATGTTCAAAGCCAAAATTTGCAATTTACAAATATTCCACAAAATAATCAAGTAAATAATATGCAAAATCAGTATAATCAATTTGCAAATGTACAAAATAAAAGTACTCAAATGAATCAAGTACAACAAAATAGTCAATTTGCAAATATACAATATAGTGATAAAACACAAGATGTTAATGGGCAACATTTAGGAGAGAATATTCAAGAGTTTAATCAACAAAATTCAGAATCACAAAATATAAATATGGATTCTGAAGAACAAAAAAAAATCTAGAGATTAATACAGAACCTAAAAATGAACAAAATAATCAAGAAAATAATTATCAAGACATAGCATCAGTTTTCGATACACCAGTAATTCCTGATCCAGAACCAATTCCAACACAAGAAGTACCAGAATTTCATTTAGATGAAACAACTCTAGAAAATCCAGAAATCCAAGAAGCAAAAGAAAATGAAGGAATACTAGATCAAAATCAGCAGAATTCCAATCCAATTGAATCAAATCGAATGGACAGAGTAAATGATGAAATTAAAGTATCAGATAATTGGAACAATCTACAACAGTCATCAGATGTTTTGAATGGTGAAGAATACAAAAAAAAAGATGTAATTGAAGATAATACTGGCAATATAGGTGATTTAGAGGATCAAGAGGATCAAGAAAATGAGGAAAAAGTAGAGCAAGAAGTTAAAAGAGGAAGAGGAAGACCACGTAAAACACCGATTGAAGAAGTTGAAGACAAACCTAAAAGAGGAAGGGGAAGACCTCGTAAAATAAAGCCAGAGGATGAATTAGAACAAACTCAAACAATGATTGAGCCAATGGAATTAATACAGACTCAAGAACAATTACCTTCACAGGTGAAGACATTTGAACCACTTTATAAAATAGAAGAATCAAAAGATCCACAAAGTAATCTTAATCTAGAGAATCAGACTCAGACAATCAAAATTGATAATCCCGATTCATCAATTAATACAATTCAACAATATAATCCACTTAAAGAGATTAGACAAACACCAGTAGTTCAAACGCCTGAGCAACCAAAACCAATGCAGACATTTGAACAACCAAATCAAAGCCGAATAGTTAATAGTGTTGAGCCAATACAAGTATACAATCCAATTGATATACAACAAACATGGAACAATACAAACCATGAAGAATTAAATACAATGCCAAGCTTAGGATTTGAACCAACACAAGAAAATTTCAATCCACTTATTCACAACACAGAACCAACGCAAGCAACATATAAATCAGACGTTCAAAATCTTGAACCAGTGCAAGACACATATAAACCAATTGTTCAAAACATTGAGCCAAAGCAGGAAGAATATAAGCCAGTAGTTCAAAGTGTTGAGCCAAAGCAGGAAGAATATAACCCTGTAGTTCAAAATGTTGAGCCAAAGCAGGAAGAATATAACCCTGTAGTTCAAAATGTTGAGCCACAAACAATTACAATTCCAACAATAAATTATGATAATAACTATGGTTCAGAAAATCAAAATTCAATGATTGAAAAGACAGACGACACATATCAATTACCAAGTATGTTTGGAGAAGTTGCAGATGAGCCTATTAAAAATCCAAATTATGAGGAACCAAAAAGTGTATTTGATACATCAGTATTTAATGATAATCAATCAGAAACGCCAATAACTCAAGAACAAAATATACCAAACTATGATACATCAGTAGATTCAATTTTTGGTGAAGAAATAGCACCAATTTCAACAAACATAAATCAGCCTTTAGATAACGCTAATAGTGCTCTAGAAACAAATACATATAATAATGAACAAAATAACAATATAAAACCAGAAGAAACATATCAAATTCAAAATATAAAATCACCATTTGAAAACGAAGTTCAACAGCCAACAAATATTAACGATATTTTAGGAAATATTCAAAGACCAGTTGAAAATCAAAATCAAATGCAAAGCACAGAAATGGAGCAACAAGAAAATGATGGAGGATTTAGCACATATAACATTCCATCACCATTTGAAAATGATATGAATGTAAATAATGATTTAGGAACATATGCTAATTTAGTAAATCAACAAGAGAATTATGAAGATGCATATATGCCAAATAATTCTCAAAATCCACAGTTATATAATCAAGAAGAATATTCACAACCAGAACAACAATCAATTTTAAATATGGGTAATGGCAAGCTATGTGTATTTACAGGAACAAGTAAAAATGGAGTATCATTTATAGTAAATAATTTAGCACAAATGTTAATACAATCAAATGTTAAAGTAGCAATATTGGATGAAACACAAAATAGAAATTCATTCTATATATATACAAACAATGATGAACCATTAATAAATAAAGCAGTATCATCAATTAAGAATCTAGAGAATGGCGTAGCAAAAGGATTAGATGTAAGCAGATACTTAACAGTTTATACAAATATACCAGATGGTGGCCTAGAAAATAAGACAGAAGATGTTGAAGCAATCGTCTCAACATTAACACATAATTATGATATAATTTTAGTAGACTCAGACTTTGAAACAAACGAAAAGTTCTTTGCATATGCAAGTGAAATATACGTTGTTCAATCAATGGATGCATTAACAATACAGACAATAACATAATTCTTAAGTGAGTTAAAAGATATAGGTTTATTATAAGAAGAAAAATTAAGAATCATAATTAATAAATATATGAATATGAAAAGACTACCAGCAGAAATAGTAATTGAAGGATTAACAAGATATAATGAACCAACAATGACATTGCAAAAGGAACTATTTGATAGTAAAAGAGTACCAGCGATATTAATACCGTTTGACATGCAAGCATACACAAGATATATGGATGTTATAGCAACATGCCAAATGACATTAAATGGATATCCAACCGTGTTCTTAAATAGCTTAGACAAATTAGCTTCAATTATATATGGAACTGCTCCAGAGTTAGCAAAAATAAATTCAACATCAAAAAATAAAAGTAAAAAACGTGGCTTCTTTGCAGGTAAATTAAATGGAAAAAAACAAAAAGAAGAACCAGCACAAACAAGAAAAAATGTACAACCACAATACAATGAATTCAATCCAAACCAATATTTAATGAACAATAATTTATACTCAAACGAAATGAATGATACATTAAATAAAATGAAAAAGAACTATTAACAAAAGAAAATAATAAAAGTGAGGTGAATCTTATGACATTAGGAGTGATAATATTCTTGGTAGCAATAGTATTAGGACTATTAGTTTATAATTATTCAATACATAAAAAAATAGACACATATACTAATTTAAATCAAAGAGTAACAAGTTTAAGTATTCTACAAGAATTTATGAACACTCTAGGTGAACAACTTTCAGTAAATGAAAAATTAGAAGCCATTAATGACATATTAATAAGTAAATATATGATTAAATATTCAACAATAGTAATATTTGACGGATCAAAATATGTTGTAAAGGCATCAAATGTAGATAAAAAGCACTGGGATGTTTTAAGAGACCTACAAAGTTTTCCAATATTTGCAGATAGTATCAAAACAGCAACATCTAAATATATAACAGTTGAAAACGATATGGAAAAATTACCATATCAAAAAAGTGAATTTGGAAGAGCTAAATGTGCAATGTTCTTTCCATTATACGTAAATAACGTATATATAGGATACTGGATAATTGAAGGAAGCATACCACATGAATTTGACAAAATAGACACAACAATATTGGAAGTAGTAAGAAACAACATTGTAACAATGCTAAAAACTATAGAAAATCAAGCAACTCTTGAAAATATAATAAGAGATGATGAATTTTCAGGACTAAAAAGTGTAGAATATTTGTATAGTGGAGTTGGTAAAAAAACAATAGATCAATATGGTTCATCAGCAATAGTAATGTTCAAACTAGTAAATTTACCACAAATAAATTTACAAGTAAGCCGTAAAACAGGAAATGAAGTAATTACAGTAGTTTCAAAAGAAGTGCAAAAAGGATTAGCAAAAGAATATTTATTTGTAAGATATATGGGACCAAAATTTGTAATTGCATTTTCAGGGGTAGATAAAGATGGTGTATCCGATTATGTAAAAAACATAAAACCACAATTAGAAAAATTAATAATACCAGCAGCAGATGATTTTAAAATAATGAATGTACCAGAAAATTCAGAAAATATGCCTAAAGTAACAGTAAGTCCAAGAATAAGATTTGTAATATCACGTTATTATAAAGGAACATCATTAGACGGAGTATTAAAGCGTATGGAAGAATTTATAGATCAATCAGATGACAATTCAATAACTATATTGTAGAAAATCAATGGAGGTAAAGTATGGTAACAGATGAAACAGTCAGTTTTAATTTTGAAAGAGAGAGAAACGAAGAAACAAAGGAAATATTAAAACAAGTATATGATGCATTGCAAGAAAAAGGATACAATCCAATAAATCAAATAGTAGGATATATCCTATCAGGAGACCCAACATATATCACAAGTCATAAAGGCGCACGTAACCTAATAAGAAATATTGAGAGAGACGAGCTTTTAGAAAAATTAGTAAAATCATATATTAAATAATTGATAGGAAGAATATGGGTAGAAAATTAGGAATAGACTATGGCTTAACAAGAACAGGAATAGCAATAACAGATTTACTTGGAATAACAGCACAAGGTCTAGAAACAATAAATAATAATGGTAGCGATAAAGTAATTTTACGAAGATTAGCAGAAATTGTTGAAGAATATGAAGTAGACACATTTGTAATCGGAAATCCAATCAATATGAATGGAACAGAAAGTGAACGTTCAAAACAAACAGATGAATTTATACATAAACTAAAATCAAGATTTAATACAATACCAGTAATAAAAATTGATGAAAGATTAACAACAGTTGAAGCACATAAAACAATGAATTATTTAAATATAAATAATCATAAAAAGCGTGGAATAGTAGACACAATTGCTGCAGTTTATATCTTAGAAGGATATATTAATAAAAAATAAAGAAAAGTCAGGGAGCCTCCCTGATTTTTTATGCAAAAAAATATTATATAGGTTTGAGATTAACGCAAAGTCTTGAAATAAAGTCAATTCTATTGTATAATATACCTATTGAAAAGAAGAATCTAAAAGTTAGAAAGGGGCACATAGTATGGCATCAGTATATTCAGCAGGAGATTTCAGAAACGGAACAACATTTGAAATGGATGGAAACGTTTACAGAATAGTTGAATTCCAACACGTAAAACCAGGAAAAGGTTCAGCATTTGTTAGAACAAAAATCAAGAATGTTATAACAGGAAGTGTTTTAGAAAAAACATTCAATCCATCTGAAAAATTCCCAGCAGCAGAAATTGAAAAGAAAGAAATGCAATATTTATATGAAACAGATGGTTTATATTATTTCATGGATAATGAAACATATGAACAAATTCCATTAAATAAAGAACAAATTGGAGATAATATAAAATTCTTAAAAGAAAATATGAATGCAAAATTATTATCATATAAAGGTAATGTATTCTCAATTGAATTACCAATTTCAGTTGAATTAGAAGTAACATATACAGAACCAGGATTTGCAGGAAACACAACAACAACATCTGGAAAACCAGCAACATTAGAAAATGGATTAGAAATATCTGTACCAATGTTTATAAATATTGGAGATGTTATAAGAGTAGACACAAGAACAGGCGAATACATGGAAAGAGTTTAATATTAAAGATAAATTGGAGGAGCACATCAGCTTCTCTTTTTTTATTGTTTTTTAAGATATTTAAGAGGGTCAACAGCTTTATTATTTTCTTTAAAAGTAAGATGTAGGTGGCACCCGGTCATAGCACCATTTGTAGGATTACCATTAGAATCTTTATAAGGATTGTTATGAATGCCATATACATTTTTAGGTCCAACTTTTGTAATTAATTCTCCTTTTTTAAAAGAGCTGCCATTTGCAGGTAAATAGTTTGGATGTACATGACAATAAGAAACTTTCAAAAAATCATTAATTCTAGCAGAAATAGTATATCCACCGGCCAGCACCCCAACCAGAAAAATAAACTTGTAAATCACAAATTGCATAAATATTTGTACCTTCTGGAGCGGGAATATCAATTCCAGAATGAAAACTAGAAGCACCTGCAGTAGGAGAAATTCTAGGGCCAAAAGGAGAACTAATATAAGTATAACCGAGGAATTGGCCAAACAAAGTCAGCATTTAGATCAAAATCATAAGAACCTGCAGTATCAGTATTTTGCAAAGAAAAATTAGATGCACTTAAAATAGATGTAAAAAATACAGTTACTAAAATAATTATTATAAACAATAAATAAAAAAACTTTGAAAATAAATTAAACATAACTAAAACCTAATTAAAGGATATCATCAAAAAATATTAAAAGCAATTAAAACAATATACAAAAAAACACATAAAAAATATATAAAAATCAATAATCCAATACACAGAATAATAAGGCAGATTACATATTGAAAATATATTGAATAATTCAAAATAATATCATAAAAAACATTGAAATTTGATATCTAATATAATACAATAAACACGATATAATTAATAAAAACATGATGAGGAGGAAAAAATTATGTCAGTAAAAGTAGCAATTAATGGATTTGGAAGAATAGGAAGACTAGCATTTAGACAAATGTTTGGAGCAGAAGGTTATGAAGTTGTAGCAATCAACGATTTAACAAGCCCAGAAATGTTAGCATATTTATTAAAATATGATTCAGCACAAAAAAGATATGATAAAGCAGAAACAGTAGTAGCAGGAGAAAATTCAATTACTGTAGATGGAAAAACAATTAGAATCTATGCAGAAAAAGATGCAAACAATTTACCATGGGGTGAATTAGATGTAGATGTTGTATTAGAATGTACAGGATTCTATACATCAAAAGATAAGGCACAAGCACACATTAATGCAGGAGCAAAAAGAGTTGTTATATCAGCACCAGCTGGAAAAGATTTACCAACAGTTGTATTCAATGTAAATCACAATGTATTAACAGCAGATGATACAATTATTTCAGCAGCATCATGCACAACAAACTGCTTAGCACCAATGGCAAAAGCATTGAATGAATTAGCACCAATTCAATCAGGAATAATGAGCACAATACATGCTTATACAGGTGATCAAATGTTATTAGATGGACCACATAGAAAAGGTGATTTAAGAAGATCAAGAGCAGCAGCAATTAATATTGTACCAGCATCATCAGGTGCAGCAAAAGCAATCGGATTAGTAATTCCAGAATTAAATGGAAAATTAATTGGAGCAGCACAAAGAGTTCCAGTAGCAACAGGCTCAACAACAATTTTAACAGCAGTTGTTAAAGGAGAAAATATTACAAAAGAATCAATCAACGCAGCAATGAAAGCAGCTTCAAATGAATCATTTGGATATACAGAAGAAGAAATCGTATCATCAGATGTAATTGGTATGAAATATGGCTCATTATTCGATGCTACACAAACTATGGTTCTAGATAATGGAAATGGAGAATTCACAGTACAAGTAGTATCATGGTATGACAATGAAAATTCATATACATGTCAAATGGTTAGAACAATCAAATATTTTGCAGAATTAGCAAAATAATTATAAAAAGACGGTTCTAAAAGGACCGTCTTTTTTGCAATATAATAAAATAAGAGGTAAAAAATGAATAAAGTAACAGTTAGAGATTTAGATGTAAATGGAAAAAAAGTATTAGTAAGATGTGACTTCAATGTACCACTAGATGCAGAATTAAATATTACAGATAATTCAAGAATAGTAGCATCATTAGAAACAATTAAATATTTATTAGAAAACAATGCAGCAGTAATTCTATGCTCACATTTAGGAAGACCAAAGGGAGAAGTAAAACCAGAATTCTCATTAGCACCAGTAGCAAAAGAATTATCAAAACAATTAGGATTAGAAGTAAAGTTAGCCAAAGACGTAGTTGGTGAAGATGCAAAAAAATTAGCATCAGAAATAAAACCAGGAGAAGTAGTTTTATTAGAAAACGTTAGATTTGATCCAAGAGAAGAAAAAAATGATGAAACACTATCAAAAGAATTAGCAAGTTTAGCAGATTTATATGTAAATGATGCATTTGGAACATGCCATAGAGCACACTCATCAACAGCAGGAGTAGCAAGCTTTTTACCATCAGCATGTGGCTTCTTAATAGAAAAAGAATTAAAAATTTTAGGAGATGCTTTAAACAATCCAGTAAGACCATTTGTAGGAATCTTAGGTGGAAAGAAAGTATCTGACAAAATAGGCGTAATAAATGCATTATTAGACAAAGTAGACACATTATTAATAGGTGGAGCAATGGCATACACATTCTTCAAAGCAGAAGGATATTCAGTAGGAAATTCAATATGTGAAGAAGATAAACTAGACTTAGCAAGAGAATTAGTAAAAAAAGCAAAAGATAAAGGTGTAAAAATGTTATTACCTGTTGACACAAAAGTAGGAAAAGAATTCTCACCAACAACAGAAAGTAAAATAGTATCATATAAAGAAATTCCAGATGGATGGGAAGGATTTGATATCGGACCAGAAACAATTGCAATTTATGAAAAAGAACTTGACACAGCAAAAACAGTATTATGGAATGGACCAGTAGGATTATTTGAATTTGATCAATTTGCAATAGGAACAAACGCAATAGCTAATAAATTAGCAAGTCTAAAAGATGCTATAACAATTATTGGTGGAGGAGATTCAGGAGCAGCAGTAACAAAAGCCGGCTTAGCAGATAAGATGACACACATTTCAACAGGTGGTGGAGCATCATTAGAATTTATTGAAGGAAAAACATTACCAGGAATTGAATGTATTGCAAATAAATAATAACAGGAGATAAAAATGAGAAGAAATATAATAGCAGGAAACTGGAAAATGAATATGCTTCCAAACGAAGCAATTAGTTTTATAGAAGAAATAGAACCAATGGTTAAAGATACAAAAAATGAAGTAATTATATGTGTACCATTTACAGATTTCTTTTATGCAAATAATATGGCACAAGGAACAAACATCCAAGTAGGTGTACAAAATATGCACTATGAAGACAAAGGAGCATATACAGGAGAAATATCAGCACCAATGCTAAAAAGTGTAAACTGTAAATACGTAATAATAGGACACTCAGAAAGAAGACAATATTTTAATGAAACAGATGAAACAGTAAATAAAAAAGTTAAAAAAGCATTAGAATATGGACTAACTCCAATTGTTTGCGTAGGCGAAACACTAGAAGAAAAAGAAGCAGGAAAAACAATTGAAATTATCACAAGTCAAATTGAAAAAGGTTTAGTAGATTTAAAATCAAGTGATTTAGATAAAATTGTAATTGCTTATGAACCAATATGGGCAATAGGAACAGGAAAAACAGCCACATCAGAAGATGCTCAAAATGCAATCAAAGCAATAAGAGAAAAAATAAAATCATTATTCAACACAGATGATATATCAATTTTATATGGTGGCAGTGTCAAAGGTTCAAATGCCAAAGAATTATTTGCAATGAAAGACATTGATGGAGGTTTAGTAGGTGGAGCATCACTAGAAGCTAAATCATTCGCAGAAATAGTAAATTTTGATAAATAAAGATAGTTAGAAGGTAGAAAAATGGAAAAAAGATTAACAATGTTAATGATATTAGATGGATTTGGAGAAAATTCAAATGATGAAGGAAATGCAGTAAATTTAGCAAAAAAACCAAATTTAGACAAACTAAGAAAAATATGTCCAGTAGCACATATTGACGCAAGTGGTGCAGCAGTTGGATTACCAGATGGACAAATGGGAAATTCAGAAGTAGGACATACAAACATCGGTGCAGGAAGAATCGTATATCAAAAATTAACAAAAATCACAAAATCAATTGAAGATGGAGATTTTTTCAGTATACCAGAATTCACAGAAGCAATAGAAAATGTTAAGAAAAACAATTCAAAATTGCACATAATGGGATTATTATCAGATGGTGGAGTACATTCACATCAAAGACATTTATATGGATTACTAGAATTAGCTAGAAGAAAAGGTTTAGACAATAATGTATTCATACATGCATTTATGGACGGAAGAGATACATTACCAGCATCAGGAGAAGGATATATCCAAGAATTACAAGAAAAGATGCAAGAAAAAGGTGTCGGAAAAATTGCAACAATAGCTGGAAGATATTATGCAATGGACAGAGATAAAAGATGGGATAGAGTTGAAAAAGCATATAATGCAATAGTAAGAGGCGAAGGCGTCTTAGCAAAAGATCCAATCCAAGCAATAGAAGAATCATATCAAAAAGAAGTATTTGATGAATTTGTTGTACCAACAGTAATCACAGATGCAAACGATAAACCATTAGCAAAAGTAGAAAATGGCGATTCAGTAATATTCTTTAATTTCAGACCAGATAGAGCAAGACAATTAACAAGAGCAATAGTAGATGATAAATTTGACGGATTCAAAACAGATAAATTAGATATAGATTTTGTATGTATGACAGAATATGATGATACAATGCCAAATGTAAAAGTAGCATTTAAGTCAGAAGAATTAGTAAATACATTTGGAGAAGTAGTAAGTAAATTAGGAAAGAAACAATTAAGAATTGCCGAAACTGAAAAATACGCCCATGTAACATTCTTCTTTAATGGAGGAAGAGAAGAGCCATATCCAGGAGAAGACAGAATTTTAGTAAACTCACCAAAAGTTGCAACATATGATTTACAACCAGAAATGAGTGCATATGAAGTAACAGAAAAAGTTGTAGAAGCAATAAATTCAAAAAAATATGATAGCATCATATTAAATTTCGCAAACACAGATATGGTAGGACACACAGGAAATATTGACGCAGCAATAAAAGCAGTAGAAGCAGTAGACAAATGTGTAGGAGAAATTGTAGAAGCAGTTCAAAAGCAAAATGGCGTATTATTAATAACAGCAGATCATGGAAACGCAGAACAAATGATAGACTATAAAACAGGAGAACCATTAACATCACATACAACAAACTTAGTACCATTAATCTTAGTAGGAATGGAAAATGTAGAATTAAAAGATGGAAGACTATGTGACTTAGCACCAACAATGTTAGATATAATGGAAGAGCAAAAACCAAAAGAAATGACAGGAGAAAGTCTATTAATTAGGAAATAATGTTCATAATGGAGGTAACAACTTTGCAAAATGAATTCAAACAATTATATAGAGAAATATTAGATTCATTAGTAAAGCTAATTCCAGAAAAATGGAATAGTGTACATTTATATGCAAGTATAAATTTTCCTAATAAAGGTGAGATGTTTTTTTACTATTACCCAAAAGGAATCTTAAAACGCAATGCAGTAAATTGCTATGAAATTGTACAAAAATATGGAATAAATGAAGAACAATATAATCAATCATTATCATATTTTTATAGAAAAATTCAAAAACTCTATGCAATATCAGGCAAAAAATGGAGCAACATAACGATAAATATTGACGAAAATTTCTTTATTCTAGAATATCATTTCAACAATTTAAACGATAATCGATATACACCAGAACAGCGACATTTAATATGGTGTTATAAAAATTTAAAAATGGATGAAGCATATTTAACAAACGAAGAAAGAAATATGATAGAAAACTATCAAGAAATTGCAATAATGAGACCAATAATAGTAAAAGAACAAATAATATTCTATGATGGACAAATTAGAATAAAATAAATAAAAGCAGGCTGAAAGTTATAATCAGTCTGCTTTTAAATTATATAATTGGTTGGGGTAATGTGATTCGAACACATGCATCGATGGGTCAGAGCCATCTGCCTTACCGCTTGGCTATACCCCAATTTATGTGCTAGTTATATCACATATTTTATAAATTTTCAATGATAAAATTATAAGAGATTAATATTCTTGAAAAAAAATATATCTAAATATATAATAATCAAAAACAAAAGGAGAGCAAACAAATGAAAAAAAAGCAAATAATATTAATAATCATACCAATAATAATTATTATAGCAATATTTGCCATAATAATTATTTTAAAAAACACTTCAAAAGTAAAACATATAAAATCAACACCAAAACAGGATGAATCAATAGTAACATTTAAAAGAGAAGAAAATAATAAAATAATCACAGAGACATACAATAAAGAAACAGGCGAAACCACAAGAACAGAAGAAGATAAAAAAATTGATGAAAAGAAAAAGGATTTAATAAAAAAAGGAGATAAAATCTATCAAAAATCTAAAAAGTTAGACAATTTTATAAACACAAATAAAACAGCAATAGGAACAATTAAATCATTAGTATATGAAGGAGAAATTCCACAAAATGATGAAGAAGCAAACAATGAAAGCTTTTTAAACGCAATAATCATAGAAAATGACAATACAAAAGCAATATTAAGAATAAAAGATGAAGTATGGGAATTTAAAAGAGTAGATATTAAATAAATTGTAAAAATTACAAAAAAATTACAAGAATATTTCAAAAGCACTTTACAAAACGTAACATAAGTTGTATTATATAAGTATGCTACAGATTGCGTCCTCGGGTTTTTTCTGAAAGGAGATCATAATTATGACGTTAAGAAGAGCAATGAGTGCAATCACAGCAATAATAGCAATAATTGTTGTGATGTGTACAACAGTCTTGGCAGCGACTGTACAGCCTACAGTTGCTGAAGTAGAAGTAACCTACAACAACTCTGAAGCAAGCAAGGTGGCAACTAAGAAATATCCAAAGAGTATGCAAAAGCAGCTTCTCGAGTCGAAAGACAATAAAGAGGTAGCAAGAGCATTGGAAGTGGCGAAATCTCTGAAAGCCAACACCGTAAAGGTGGATTCTTATGGCATAGCTTGGAAGTCAGTAGACACGGAGAAAGTCGCAAAAGTAAGAGTAAAAGCTGGAAGCATCGATTTTCAGTGGACTCCGATTTTTGTTGGTTATACATGGATAGCGGATTTGTCCATGTGGTCAAACAAGGGCTTACTTGGCAAGGAAGCTACATTATATTTCCTTGACAAGAATGCCACAGTTCTTTGGAGCACAACCATTATATTTCCAAAGGAGCTGAAAGTTCCTGAGGTAAATACTGGTAAGGAGGAGATAGTTCCACCTTGTCCAAACGATATGGCACCGACAAGTGCACCTGTTGAGGGTGTAGAGATTGGTGTCGCACCAGGAAGAAAGTAACAAGTTAACAACAAACCCGAGAGACGCTGCAGATGACAAGTACATCTGTAGCTCTTTTTTTGTCTAAAACCTTTATTAATTAATAAAAATACTGTATAATAAAATAGCTAATGTCTAAGAAACAAGGAGGCATTCCATGAAAAAATTAATAATGATATTAATAGTTATAATTCTTGTAATGATATTGGTAATTTTAGGATATGGATATATTATATATAGGAAAACGATAAAAGATAAGCCAATAGCAGAGATTGTAGAAAATTTAAGAGAAGATCCAGATTATATAAAGATAGATAAATTACCAAAACACTATATAGATGCAGTAATAGATGTAGAAGATCATAGATTTAAGAACCACGGAGCAATCGACCTATGGGCAATAATAAGAGCATTTTTTTCAAATTTAAAAAGTAAAAAAATAGCAGAAGGTGGAAGCACAATAACACAGCAAACAGTAAAACAATTGTATTTTATAAGAGAGAAAAATGTAATAAATAGAAAATTAGGAGAAATTTTTCTATCATACGAATTTGAAAAATTATATTCAAAAGACGAAATATTAGAAATGTATATAAATTCAATATATTTCGGAAATGGATATTATGGAATCAGAGAAGCATGCCAAGGATATTTAGGTGTGCAACCAGAGAAAATGGATTTAGCACAAGCATCAATGTTAGCAGGAATACCAAATGCACCAAGTGTATATTCACCAAAATCAAACAAAACGCTATGTAAACAAAGACAAAAAAAGGTTTTAGGAGAAATGGTAAAATGGGGTGACCTAACAAAAGAAGTAGCAGATGCTGTAGACCAAAGTTTTATAGACAAAATATAAATTAGGAGACACATATATGAACATTGGAATAGATATAGACGGAGTATTAACAAACATAGAATCTTGGCAGAATGAATCAGCAGCAAAATATATGTATGAAAAATACAACAAAGGTATAATAAATGCTTCAGGATACGATACAAGCGAAATATATGGTGTAACAAAAGAGCAAGATCAAAAATGGTGGTTTGAATCATATGAAGAATATATGAAAGAACCAGCAAGAAAATATGCAAGTGAAGTAATAAATAAATTATCAGAAGAAGGTAATAAAATATATATAATAACAGCCAGATGCATTGAAAAAGAATTCACTAAAATGACTGATGAAATAATGCAAGATGGAATAAAGAAATGGTTAAAAGAAAATAATATAAAATATAATGAAATATATTTTAGCCCAGAAGATAAAACAACAATATGTAAAAAACTAAAATTAGACATGATGATAGAAGACAAAAAAGCAAATATTGAGGAAATATCAAAAATAATGCCAGTATATTGTTTTGATGCCAAGTATAATAAAGATATAAAAGAAAATAAAAATATTATCAGATGTTACAACTGGTATGACATATATAAAAAAATCAAAGAGAGAGGTTAAATGAAAGTTCATTTTTTCACATTAGGATGTAAAACAAATACTTATGAATCAAGTGCAATGGGACAATCATTCATAAAAAAGGGCTACGAAATAGTAAAAGACAAAGAAGAAAAAGCTGATATTTATATAATAAATACATGTAGTGTAACAAATATAGCAGAGCGAAAATCACGACAAATGATGAGACAAGCAAAAGAACTAAATCCAGAAGCAATAATAGTCGCCTGTGGATGTTATGCACAAGTAGCAAAAGATCAAATAGCACAAATAGATGAAGTAGATTTGATAATAGGTAGTAAAGAAAAAAATCAAATAGTAGAAATAATTGAAGAATATTTAAAAAATAAAAATAAAGAAATACTAATTTCAGATATCATGAATGAAAGTGAATATCAAGACTTTGAATCAACAACAATGACAGAATTAAATAGAGCAGTAGTAAAGATTCAAGATGGATGCGATAGATTTTGTGCATATTGCATAATACCTTATGCAAGAGGACATATAAGAAGCAGGAATCCAATAAAAATAATTGAGGAAATACAAAATATTGCAAAACAAGGAATAAAAGAAGTTGTATTAACAGGAATTCACTTAGCATCATATGGAAAAGACTTCACAGACGAAAAAGCAAAAGAATATAGAAAACAATATAATTATAGTGAAGAATATAAAAAATATACACCAAATGATGATTTAGCAAGTGGAGGATTTAGACTAATAGAATTGTTAGAAAAAATTAACAAAATAGATGGAATAGAAAGAATTAGATTAGGATCAATAGAACCAAAGCTAATAACAGAAGAATTCGTATCAAGATTATCTAAATTAGAAAAAATTTGTCACCATTTTCATTTATCATTGCAAAGTGGATGTAACGAAACATTAAAAAGAATGAATAGAAGATACACAACAGAAGATTTTAGAGCAATTTGTAAAATATTAAGAGCAGCATATAAAGATGTAATCTTCACAACAGACATAATAGTAGGATTTCCAGGAGAAACAGAAGAAGAATTCAATCAAACATATGAATTTTTAAAAGAAATAAAAATCTACAAAATGCATATATTCAAATATTCTCCAAAAAGAGGAACAGCCGCAACAAAATTCAAAAATCAAATAGACTCAAAAATCAAAGACGAAAGAAGTAAAATATTACTAGAACTATCAGACAAAAATGAAATAGAATATAATGAAACATATATAAATAAAACAGTAACAGTACTATTTGAAGAAGCGGAAAAAGGATATTTCAAAGGCCATACAGGAAACTACTTAGCAGTAAAAGTTAAGACAGACAAAGATTTAACAGATAAACTTTTAAAAGTAAAGATAGAAAAACTAGAAAAACTAGAATTAATAGGAACTCTAGTATAACAATAAAATGAAAGAAGAATTGATAATGAAAGCAATAGATATAAGAAATAAATATTTAAACTATTTTAAATCACATGGACACAAAGTAATACCAAGTGCATCATTAATACCAGAAAATGATCCATCAGTACTATTTACAACAGCAGGAATGCAACCATTAGTACCATATTTATTAGGAGAAAAACATCCAGAAGGACATAGATTAACAGATTATCAAAAATGCTTAAGAACAAACGACATTGATGAAGTAGGAGACAATCGCCATTTAACATTTTTCGAAATGTTAGGAAACTGGTCATTAGGAGATTACTTCAAAGAAGAAGCAGTAAAAATGAGTTATGAATTTCTAACAAAAGAATTAGAAATACCAGTAGACAAAATTTCAGTAACAGTATTCAAAGGAAATGAAGATTGCCCAAGAGATGAAGAAACAGCAAAACTATGGGAAGAAGCAGGAATTCCTAGAGAAAGAATCTATTTCTTAGAAGACAACTGGTGGATAGCAGGAGAAACAGGACCATGTGGATCAGACACAGAAATGTTCTATGACACAGGAAAAGAACCATGTTCAGATCACTGTGACCCATCATGTGATTGTGGAAAATATGTTGAAATATGGAACAACGTATTCATGGAATTTTATAAACATGAAGACGGAAGTTTAACAAAATTAAAACAACACAATGTTGATACAGGAATGGGATTAGAAAGAATAAACTTCTTACTACAAGGAAAAACATCACCATTTGAAACAGAATTATTTGTTCCAATAATGGAAAAATTAGCAGAATTAGCCACAAAACCAAACGAAACAAGTGAAAGAATTATAGCAGAACATTTAAGAGCAACAATGATGCTAATATCAGATGGCGCAAGACCAAGTAATCTAGACAGAGGATATGTATTAAGAAAATTAATTCGTAGAATGGTACGTCACATGAACAAATTAGGAATAGACCAATCAGAATTATCAACATTAATAAAATTAAATGCAGAAAATCTAAAAGAAATGTATCCAGAATTATTAAAAAACATAGATGAAATTCAAAATGTAATGCTAGAAGAAAAAGATAAATTCATGAAAACATTAGTAAATGGAGAACGTGAATTCAATAAATTAATAAACAGATTAAAAAATGCAAATAAAGATACATTAGATAGTAAAGAAATATTTAATTTATATGAAACATATGGATTCCCACCAGAAGTAACAAAAGACCTAGCATTAGAAAATAATTTTAAATATGATGACAAAGGATTAGATGACCTATTCAAAGAACATCAAAAAAAATCACAACAAGGAAGTGAACAAAAGTTTAAAGGTGGCTTAGCAGGAAATAGTGAAATCGAAGTAAAATATCATACAGCAACACACTTATTAAATGCAGCACTAAAAGTAGTAGTAAGTCCAGACTGTCACCAAAAAGGATCAAACATTACACCAGAAAGAATGAGATTTGATTTTACATGTGATCACAAGTTAACAGAAGAAGAAAAACAAAAATTAGAAGATCTAGTAAATGAATGGATAAAAGCAGATTATAAAGTAACAGTAGAAACAATGAAAAAAGAAGATGCAATAAAATCAGGAGCAGAATGTATGTTCATTGAAAAATATCCAGATGAAGTAACTGTATACTCAATTGGAAATGTATCAAAAGAATTATGTGGAGGACCACATGTAAACCAAACAAGTGAACTAGGACACTTCAAAATCAAAAAAGAAGAAGCAAGTAGTAGTGGTGTAAGAAGAATAAAAGCAGTACTTGAATAATTAAAAAATATATGTTATAATCAAAATTGAGGTAAGTTATATTATGGAAACTTGTATTTTTTGTAAAATAATAAAAAACGAAATACCATCAAGCAAAGTTTATGAAGATGATGATGTACTAGCGTTCAAAGATATCAATCCACATGCACCAGTACACATTATAGTGATACCAAAGAAACACATTGAGAATATACTTGAGCTAAATGATGAAGGTTTATTGACAAAGATACATAAAGCAATCAAAGAAATTGTAAAAGAACAAAACTTAGCTAAGCAAGGATTTAGACTAGTAACAAACACTGGAGAAGATGCTTGCCAAACAGTAAAACATTTACATTTTCACATATTAGGTGGAGGTAAGCTTTCAGAAAATCTTTAATTTAAAGAAAGGAGTATACAATTACCAAATAATTGTATAAAGAAATGGTAGATAGAAAATATAACAATATTTTAACAGCTGTATTAATAGTAGTAGTAGTAGCAATAATTGGAGTATTAGGTTTTTATGGATATCAAACATTCAAAGAATATGGCCAAGAGAAAGGTGCCCAAACAGCAATAGATGAGTTTGATAAAGTAACTGAACAAAAGAACACACCAACTCCTGTAGAAACTCAAGATCAAGGAGAAACAAATACAAACGGAGGCTCATTCAATTTAGGCGAATTAAAAACAGAACAACCAACAGCAAATAAGAATAATAAAAAGGTAAAAATAGCAACAACAACATATAAAGGATTCACAGTAGCTGGAAAGATTGAAATTCCAAAAATCAATATAAGCTATCCAGTTTTAGCAAGAGCATCAGCATCAGCAATGGAATTATCAGTATGTTTAGCATATGGACCAGGTTTAAATGAAGTTGGAAACAATGTAATTATGGGACATAACTACAGAAATAGACTATTTTTCTCAAAATTACATCAATTAGCAAATGGAGATTCTATTTTTATAACAGATACATCAGGAAATAGAGTAGAATATAAAGTATATAATATATACACAACAGGACCAGATGATTTTGATTATGCAAACAGAGATACAGCAGGAAAAAGAGAAATCTCATTACAAACATGTACAGACGACGTCCAAAAAAGATTAATTATATGGGCAAGAGAAAAAGAATAATATATATAGATTATATTAATTTATAGATTTTATATAGAGATAGATTATCTATCTCTATATAATTTTTATAAAAAATCATTTAAAATATTGACAATGAAAAATATATCATATATACTAAAACAGTACTTACGAGTACAAATAATTATTATGGTGGATTTAGCGTAGCTGGTTAACGCGCCAGTTTGTGGCACTGGAGATCAAGGGTTCGAATCCCTTATTCCACCCCATTTATAAAATTTAATATATTGGGCTATAGCCAAGCGGTAAGGCATTAGACTTTGACTCTAACATGCGCTAGTTCGAATCTAGCTAGCCCAACCAATTAAAAGTACGGGAGCTTTTGCTCGCGTGCTTTTTTGTATTATAAAAAAACAAATTAAAAGGGGGAAATTATGATTGTAACATATCCAGCAATTTTTTATGAAGAGAAAGAAGGAGAAGGATATTCAGTATTTCTGCCAGATTTCAACAATTCAGCAACATGTGGGGAAGATTTAAATGATGCAATTTATATGGCACAAGATCTAATAACAACATTAATATTAGATTGTATTGAAAATAAAACTCAAATACCAAAAGCAAGTAAAATAGAAGATATAAAATATGATGAAGCATTTGAAAAGGAAATTGATGACTGGAATTATGAAAGCAGGTTTAAATCTTATGTCACAGTAGATACAACATTATTAGAAAAAAGATGGGACAAAAGAAGAGTAACAAAAAAAGTTAAGATATTAAAACAATATGCAAGAAGAGCTGAAGAAGAAGGAATTGATTTATCAAATATTTTAGAAATGGCATTATTTGATAAATTTGAATTATATTCAGACAATAATAAGAAAAATGAGTTGTCTATAAATAGTAATGATAATGTGAAAGAGTGATATTGAATCGACATTTTATAAAAGCAAGTCAATATTTAATATATTTTGAAGGAGGTGATAGTATGTTAAAGTGGGAAAATATCCAAACAAAAACAGAATTGGAATATATAATAGGTGTATTAAAAGAAAAAATCAGTTGTTTAGAGATTAAAAGGATTTTTTCATTTTATCCAGAAATACCAGCAAAAATAGATAATGAAATAGTATATAAAGCATTAATTGACCCATTATATATTTTATTTAATGACGATTATTGTTTAATAATTAATTTTATATATTATTCAAAGATTTATATAGAATATAGAAAATTAACTGATGAAGAAAGAAATCAATTTATAAATACTATATACAATGAAGAGATAGATTATTTTAATAATTATAGTGAAGTTGATGGATGGGATTTTGATGAAAACAGACATAGAATTGAAGGTAGTTTAAGAGTTAGAAAAATCGTCAAATTAAGCGGAAAATATGATGCCATAGACGACATTCAAGTAAATGGATTTAATTCTGAATATAGTAAATGGATTTATGATGGAAGATGGAATGATATAATAACTATTCCAGCAGGAGGAGATTATTTTAATAGTATAAAAATCATATTAAAAAATGGAATAACAATATCAATGAATCCATTACCATTAGAAATTGGTGGAGAATATAATTTAATTATAGAAGATAAGAATAATCAATTGAATTATCAGATAACGAATGTAGACTAGATTAAATTACAGAAAATAGTTAAATTATAAATACTATAAATAAAATTAAAATGATTTAAAAGAAAATTAAATAAAGATATATGATTAAACTTATTTAAGTTATAATAAAATTCAATAGAACATAATGTATGGGCGTTTAACAAATTGGCGTTGAACTTTTATGAATCATGAGGAATGACTGTGAAAAATATGAAGTTGGAAAATATACTTTCAAATAATAATGTAGATATTGAAAAGCAATAACTTATAATTACAAATAAAGTATTAAATTGAAAGGAATGAAGAAAATTATGATAGGAATTAGTATTGCTGCTAAGAAAGAATGGGAAGCAGCATTGAAAAGAATGAATATAAGTATTGAAAATTGTAGTAAATTTCCATTTGGGGAATATTTTAAATATAATTTATATGGAGAAGATGTTGTTTTTTATAGATGTGGAGTAAGAAAAATGAATTGTTCTGCTTCTACACAATATATGATAGATAATTTTGGTTTAAGTAAAATTATAGTTGCTGGAACTTGTGCAGGTATAGATGATACATATAAAAATTTAGATATATTTTTTCCAAATAAATTAGTTCAATACGATTGTACAGTTAAAGAAACGGAGCCCTTAATTAAAGATTCATTTACTATTGCAATAGATATAAATGACAGTAGATTAAATACAGGAACACTAGGAACAGCAGATAAACCTGTTGTAATGTGGAAAGATTATTTGGAACTAAAAGATAATAATATTACAATAGCAGATACTGAATCTGCAGCAATTGCTTATATTTGTAAAGCAAATAATGTTGAGTGTGTAATTATAAAGGGAATAAGTGATTTTCCAACAAATGAGAATGAAACAACGAAAGAAGAATCGCACGAGGGACAATTAAATACTTTTTTAACAAATATACCTATTATAATGAATAATATAGTAGATAATTATTTAGAATATGCTATGAAAAATCATTTTGAGTATTCTGAATATAAGCCAGAAGAAGTTTCAATAAAAAAATAGACAATAAAAAACGATGAGATAAAGGAGATTAATTTATGACAAAGCAGGAGCAATTATATTTGGTAAAGATTTAGATTCTTGCAATACTGATGATGATAATGAAGTTGGATTAGTTGATAATTCTGGGTTTGATTTAATAAATGGGTATTCTTTATTATGCCATTATACAAGCAGAGATGAAGAAAGAACAGAATTAAGTAAAAAGTATTTATTAGAATTATCTAAAACAAAACCTATTTATGCTATTCCAGAAGAAGATACAATATATATTGATGATGATAAAATTGAATTTTTTGGTAGCAGACCTTATTATGAGTTTAGAGAGGGAGTGATGACAATGAATAATACATTTCAATTAGTTCCATATAACGATGAATACTATGACTTTGTTTATGAAGTGAAAAAGAACGCTTATAGAAAATATGTTGAAGAATGTTGGGGAAAATGGGACGAAGAAGCACAAAGAGAATATTTTAAAAAGTTTATTGAAGCATACAAAAATAGTGCTTATATAATTAGATTAAATAATCAAGATATTGGATTTTATAATGATGAACAATTAGAAGATGGAAGTTATGAAGTTGGCAATATATGTATTAAACCAGAATTTCAAGGACAAGGATTTGGCACAATGATACTAAAAGAAAAATTGGAAGAACATAAAGAACAAGATATTAAAATCCAATTCTTTAAACAAAATCCGGTAGGAAAATTATATGAAAGATTAGGATTTGTTCCAAATGGAGAAACCCAATTTCATTATCAAATGATTAAACCAAAAGAAATAAAAGATATTAAAGTAAAATAAAAAGGCTATTCAATGACGAATAGTCTTTAATATTTTAGTTTATTCATATCAAATAATTTAGAGTTATAAAACTTTTTAAGTTTTATTTTCAATGTTTTACATATTTTAAATATAATAGTTGAACTTTGATTTTCTAATTTGTTAGCGAGTAATGCTCTTAAAGTAGATGATGCTATTACAGATAGTTCTGCTAGTTTATTAGGCGTATAATTATACTTGTCACATAATTCAAGTATTCTTTGACTTACTGCTTCTTAAAAAAACATTTATGCACCTCTAACATTTACTAAAATTCTAGCAGAAATTGGTGCATATTTCAAAAAGTATGATGTTATAATGTTTAATGTCTTTGAAAAATAAAAACAGTACATTTAATTTTTCAGATGTACTGCATTTTTTTTATAATCACTTGAGGAAATAGAATAATTTAGAAAGGTAAGAATATGTAGAGTATGAAAAAAAACAGAAAGAATTAGAAATCAAAGAGAGTCAAGAAAAAAGTATAAAATGGAATGAAAAAATACTTTAACAATTAGAAAATAAAAATCTCACAAAGAGGGTATTAGATGAAGTTGTGGAGTATATTTATATATAATGATAATAAAATTGAAATTAATTTTAAATATCAAGATGAATATAATGAGGCGATTATAGGTTTACAATAGATATGTCACAGTAATAAAAAAGATATAAAAAGTGGAATAAATAGAAGGATATGATATAATCAAAGAGAATAAATTTTAGTTAATTATATAAAATAATAAGGAGAAAATTTATGAAAGAAAGATTTCAAAATGCAATTGTAGCAGACTTATTAATGATTAAACAAGAAAATGGTAAAAAGCAAATTTTATTATCAAAAAGGAAGAACACTGGATATAAAGATGGTGAATATGAGCTACCAGGTGGACATTTAGAAGAAAATGAAGATTTATACGAAGCAATGATAAGAGAAGCCAAAGAGGAACTTGGAATATCTTTAAACAGGCAAGATCTAAAAATTGTACATATCATGCATCATTATACAGGCAAAAGAATGAATTTCATTTTAGAAATAGAAAAATCTAATTTGGAACCAAGAATAATGGAAGTAGATAAATGTGAAGAATTAAAATGGGTTGAAATAAACAACTTACCAGAAAACACCATGGAAAAAGTAAAAATTATAATCGGTTATATAGAAAAAGGCGAATTATATAGCAAAATGTAATAATAAGGAGAAATATATGGAATACAAAAGATTTGATAAAGACATAGTCGTAAGAATAGACAAGGGAGAAGAAATCCTAGAAAAAATAAAAGAAGTAGCAATAAGAGAAAATATAAAATTAGCTACAGTAACAGCATTAGGAGCCACAAACGAATTTACAGTAGGAGTATTTAAAACTGAAGAGAAAAAATATTATTCAAATTCATTCCAAGGAGATTTTGAAATAGTATCATTAACAGGCTCTATAAACACAATGAATGATGAATTCTATACACATATCCATATGTCAGCAGGTGATGAAAAAGGAAATGTATTTGGAGGACATTTAAACAAAGCAATAGTAAGCGCAACATGTGAAATGTTCATACATGTTATAGAAGGAAAAGTGGATAGAGAGTTAAGCAAAGATATAGGATTAAACTTATTCAAGTTCTAACAAAACCTATAAATTTCAGTAAAAATAAAGCCTCCTTATATTTATGAAATGTTAACAATATGATATTATGTAATCACTTGTATTAGGAGGGATTTTAGTTGAATAAAGCTGAGAATAACTTAAAAAAGGAGAGATTAAAAATGAAAAACGAAAAAACAGAAAAGTTAAGAGCTAAAATCCGAGAATACATAAGAGAGTTAAATGGCGATGTATTTCCAAATATATTAAAAGATAGAGTATCAGTATTTTTAAGTGGTTCAACAGGATGGGGAATCACAGAAGGATTTGACTCAAAAGCTGATTGGGATTTACATTTAATTTTATCAGATGAAGACTACGAAAAATTCGTGAAAGTTTATGGAAAAGATCACGTTATAGATGATCAAGAACATGAACCAAAGGTATTTGGACAAATACGTAACAAACAATGGCTAAAAGAACGTTTAAGTTACATAGAAAAAGGAGAATGTCTATATACATGGATTTACAGTAATTGTGTAAATATTCAAGATCCACAAAATATTCAAGAAATGATTGATGCAAATAAAGATTTATTCAACAATAACCAAGAAGAACTTGCAAAATATCATTTTGTAACATATGCAGTAAGAAGAATAGATGCAGTATCAGCTGCGAAAAGAGGAATAGAAGTAGGAGCAAGAATATCAAATACAGAAATGGTTAAGGCAGCACTACAAACTATGAGTATTACAAAAGGTTCTCCATATGCTTATAATAAATGGTTAGCAAAACAAGTTTCAATGCTTGGAGACAAAGCAAAAGAATGCGTTGACTATGGAGAGGAATGCTTAAAGAGTGTAACTCTAGAAGATATAATAAAAAATGCAAAATTATTAAGAGCTTTATTAAAGGATGAATTGAAAAAAAGGTTCGGAGAAAAACAATGGATAGAAGAATGGTGGAAATTTAACTCAAATCCTCCAGAAGTAAATTTAGCATACTCAAAGAAATTTGAATCTAAAAAAACAATGAAGAAAATGTAAGAGAAAGAGATATGTAGGAGGAGTAATATGGCACATTGGGCTTCATACATTGCATTCGGATTTGAAGAAGAAGAGTTTCAAAAATTACTTTTGGAATTAAAAGATAAGTTATCACAATACAATGATAATATTGCTTGGCATAATCCGGATTACATGCATATGACATTACAATTTTTAGGATGGACTAGAGATAGTGATATTGAAAAATTAAGACAAATATTACAAAATGAAAAAATTGAAGATATTAATTTTAAATTAAATGGAAAACTTGTATTATTGGGTTTTGATGCACAAAAAGAGTATATAGCTATGGAAGTAGCACCTACAAAAGAATTACTACAATATAGAGAAGAGCTTGAAAAAAAGATGCAAGAGTATGGAGTTCCTTTTAAAAAACAGGATTTTTTAAGTCACATTTCATTGGGTAGAGTTCATCACTTAGAACAAATAGAAAACAAAGAATATTTTAAACAAAGAATTATTAAACCTAGTGGAGTACATGTTTATGAAAGTATTCCAGAAAGTAATCCTCTTATATCAGTAAAGTGCAAAGATTTGCTAATAGATGAAGAGTTAGAAAGGTAAAATAAAGGGAAGAAATAACAGTAATTACAGGAACTTCAGGTACGCTTGGGACAGCAGTCCTTAATGAATTGCTAAAAAAAGGACATATAATTGTATCAAGAAAGTGTGACATATGTTTGACAAACCTACAAGTTATAATAAAATTCACAAAAATTATGTTGACTAATTAAACAAAACGTGCTAAAATAAACTATAGTGAATAAAAAAGGAGAAAAATATGAATAAAACTATAAGTAAAATAATATCTCTAATTGTAATATTAGGAATAATACTTGCACAAACAACAGTATTTGCAAATAATGTTGGTCAAGATCCGAATAATTATATTACAATGCCAATGTCAATAAAAACAAATAAAGCAGAGACAATAACAATAAACAATATACAAAATTATAGATTAGCATATCAATTAGTAGAAACACCAACAGAAAATTATAAAAAGTATGTAGCATTTATTGATGAGTCAAATGCAAAAAAAGCACAATTAGTTAATGAAAAAAATCAATTAAAAGCAGTAGTAGAAGCAGCACAAGCAGAAGCTGAAGCAAAATATAAAGTATATTCAGCTCTAAATTCAAATATATCTGCATCAAACGAACAAAGAGAACAAGCAAAAGCAGCATTTGAAGCAGCAAAAAGAGAATCAGACAAAGCAATGCAACCATATCAAGCAAAGCTAAATGAAATGGACGCTTATGATAGATTAACAGACGAAACTCTAAAATCATGCATACCATTATACGATGATTCAAAATGGGTAGAATCAAATGGAACATTTATCATACCAAGTAATAATGATGGAAGAGAAAGAATAGTAACAGTATGGGTAAAATTACTAGATGAAAATTCAAATGCATATTATGAAGCAACAATGTATCCATTTAATTTAGGAAAAGCACCAGCAGAAGTAAAGCCTAAAAAATATACATTAGAATTGCAACAAGGAAGACAATACGACTTAATAATGGAAAATCACAATCCAAATGATTTTACTTGGAATGTAGAAAATCCAGACATTGCAGAAATTACAAATGGAAAAATAATAGGTAAAAATCCAGGAACAACAACATTAAATGGTATTAGTAATGATGGAAGAACAAAGGTATTGGTTGAAGTAACAGTAACAGAAGTAAGACAACCAGAACCAAATAACAATCAAAATCCAACAGAAAATACAAATAATCAAAATAACAATTCAAATACAACACAACCAACAAATAACACTGCAGAAAATACAAACAATCAAAATAATAATTCAAATACTACAGAAACAACAAACGAACCTCAAAACAATCCTAAAATAGATAATAACACAAATAATAATCAGAATTCAGAAGAAGCAACAAACAAACCAACAGAAAATACAAATAATCAAAATAACAATTCAAAACCAACAGACACAATAAATAAGCCTGTAGAGAATGTAAACAATCAAAATAATAACTCAAACATTACAGAAACAACAAATAAACCTAAAACAGATAATACTTCAAATACAAATACAGAGCCAACAGTACCAAATGCAGTAAATAACAATACAGAAGTTCCAAAAAATACAAATAGCTTGATAGACAATTTATCAAATCGTACAAGCAATCAAAACAATACAACTAGATCATCAAATATTGATAATAGTGCACAATCACAAAAAACAACAAAACAAAATGCAAAAACTATTAACTCAGGAAGCATTAATGCCGGTCTTGAAAAAGATCAACCAAAGAGATTACCTCAAACAGGAGATATTCCAATGGGAGCAGTAATAACAATTGGAGCTGCATGTGCTATAGCTATAGTAATGTTAGCAAAAATGATAAAATTAAAAAATAGATAATAATAAAGGCCTCAATTATAAAAGTAATTGAGACCTTTTTCTATTGATTTTAGTATAAAAAAGTAGTATCATAACATGTATTAAAGAAAAAAGGAGGAAAACGATGAAAAAATATTATATAACAACACCAATATACTATCCAAGTGGCAAATTTCATATTGGAACAGCATATACAGAGGTGTTAGCAGATATGTTAACAAAATATCATAAGCTAAAAGGATATAATACATTCATGTTAACAGGTTTGGATGAACATGGTCAAAAAATAGAAAACAAGGCCATTGCAGCAAACATGACTCCACAAGAATATGTTGATAAACAAGCAGAAGCGGCAATAAAGCTTTGGAAAACTATGAAAATAGATTATAACAAATTTATTAGAACAACTGATGAAGAACATGTAAAAGTAGTACAAGATATATTCGAAAAATTATTAGAACAAGGAGATATATATAAAGGATATTATGAAGGATGGTATTGTGAGCCATGTGAATCATATTTCACAGACTTACAATTAGTAGATGGAAAATGCCCAGACTGTGGAAGAGAAGTAAAGAAAATGAAAGAAGAAGCATACTTCTTTAATATGAAAAAATATGCAGATCGATTATTAGAATATTACAACACACATGAAGAATTTATAAAACCAGATTATAGAAAAACAGAAATGATAAATAATTTCATCAAACCAGGATTAGAAGATTTATGTGTAACAAGGACATCATTTTCATGGGGAGTACCAGTAAAATCAGATCCCAAACATGTAATATATGTATGGCTTGATGCACTAACAAACTATATAACAGCAATAGGATATGGCTCAGATAATACAAAACAATTTAATGAATTATGGCCAGCAGATTTACATATAGTAGGAAAAGACATTGCAAGATTCCATTTGATATATTGGCCAATATTCTTAATGGCATTAAATTTACCATTACCAAAACAAATATTAGTACACAATTGGATCACAATGAAAAATGGCAAAATGAGCAAATCAGTTGGAAATGTAATATATCCAGAAAGTTTAATTGAAAGATATGGATTAGATGCAACAAAATACTACTTAATAAGACAAATGCCGACATCATCTGACGGAATATTTACACCAGAAGAATTTGTAAAAAGATATAATAATGATCTAGTAAATGACTTAAGCAATTTATTAAATAGAACGGTATCAATGGCAAATAAATACTTTGATGGAAACGTACCAGAATTTAATGGTAATAAAAATGATGTAGACGAAGAATACAGAGACGAAGCAAAACAAACAATAATAGATTTTGACGCAAGAATTGAAAATTGTGAATTTGCTGATGCACTACAAATCATCTGGAACTTTATTTCAAGATCAAATAAATATATAGATGAAACAAAGCCATGGGAATTAGCAAAAGACGAATCAAGAAAAGATGAATTAAAATCAGTAATTTATCATTTAATAGCAGGTTTAAGACATATCGCAGTACTAATCGACCCACTATTAGGAGAAACATCAAAAGAGATATTAAGACAAATAGGAAATAATGAAGAAATAAGTTGGGATACATTACTAGAATTTGAAAAAATGCCAACAACTAAAGTAATCGAAAAAGGTGAACCAATCTTTATGAGATTAGTAGAAGCGGATGAAATAGAATATATTAAAAATTTAATGAAATAATAAAAAAAGACTATGTTTGAACAAAATTTAAACATAGTCTTTAATCTTTTGGAGTCTCAGTTAAAATTTTCAATAACTCAGGATATAAAAAGTTAGCATTATTCTTCCAGTTTTGAACGATATTTTGAGCTTGTTCACGAGAATAAGCATTAGTTTGAATCTCAAACTGAACTTCACCATTTTCAATGATTTTACACTCAACAATATATTGATTCTCATTAACAGGTGTAAACTCAGCAACAATAGACTCCATATTACTAAACTCTTCGACACGATCTTTAAAATTATTATCGATTTGAAGTTTAACAATACCAGGCAAAATATCCAAAGTCAATTCAAGAGTAGAAAGTCCAAGTTCAGTAATCTCATAAACACTTTGAATTTCTTTATCATAACAACGAACAAATTTAGCATTTATCAAATCAAGCAAAAACTGTTGAAAATGAAAATAATTAATATCAACTGCAGAACTCACAATACTATATAATGCATCATTAGTAATAGATTTATTAACATTACTTAAAACATAAAGAATCAAAACTTTGTGTTCAGCCAATGTTTCATTATCAGATGTTATCTTCAAAACTACCTCCTAACCTTTAAACTAAAGCAATTATAGCACAAAATAGGACAAAAATCTACAAAATAATTATCAATATAAAATTTTTATAACAATTTTCGAAAAAGTTGTTGACTTAAAAATGACATCATGTTATACTAAAAAAGTACTAAGGAGAGCCAAAAAACAGGCAAAGCTTAGTCAATATTTTTTACACTAAAAAAGTTAAAAAATATTTCAAAAATGTGTTGACAAAGTAAACAATACATTATATAATCTAA